>DUUO01000001.1 GCA_012841525.1 Clostridiales bacterium | reverse complement strand
AGCAAAACAATATATTGAAAATTGATTACAAGATTAATTAATTACAAGGCAAGTTATAGCAAAACAATATATTGAAAATTGATTACAAGGTTAAAAATAAATTAAAGCAAAGTAATATAGTGATAAATTAGTTATGAGGTATATTATGGATGAAATGGATATTAGGAAAAAAATTATTGAAACAGGCTTGAATTTAGTGGAAGATAGATTAGTTCAAGGAACTTGGGGAAATATTTCAATGAGATTAGATGATGAGTATATGATAGTAACTCCAAGTGGATTAGATTATTCAATCTTAAAACCTGAAGATTTACCAAAAGTCAGTATTTCAGACATTAAAGAGTGGACTGGACCATATAAACCAACAACTGAAAGAAAAGTTCACGCTGCAATATACAGAAGTAGACCTGATGTGATGGCTGTAATTCATACTCATCCAATAAATGCATCTGTTTTTGCAAGTTCAAGAAAGAGTATTCCCCTATTTAATGATGAACTAAAATCTTGCCTAAAACATGAAGTAAAAGTCACAAAGTATTGTTTACCAGGAAGCAAAAAAATGGAAATAGAAACTGTTGCTGCTCTTGGCCAAAATGATGCTTGTTTAATTGCAAATCATGGAGCATTTTCTTGTGGGAAAACAATGGAAGATGCATACAAAGTTTTAGCAACAATTGAAAAATCTTGCGAAGAATATTTTAATGAAAAATAAATGGTGTAAAGACTAATTTAATTGTTAAAAATAACAAAAGTTTAAAAAAATAAAAGCTGTTTAATTCGATAAAAGAATGAACAGCTTTTTTGTTTGGATAATTGTTGTGAGTGAACCTTTTGGGTTTGGATTAATTGTTGTGGATTAACCTTTTTGTTTGATTAAAATTAGCCCTTTTGGTTCTATTGAAAGTTATTATGGATTGACTTTCAAGACCGTTGTTAAGGTCATTTTGCGTGAACCAAGTCTTAGTTCATATTGAAGCGTGTAGTAGACTGGTCTGGTTTGTGTGTATGTTACAATGTCACGCCATTTATTTGGTAGTAAGGTACCAAAGTTTTGTGGGCTCCAGTTTAATGTTCTACGTACTGATGCATTTCTCCAATCAATTGGATACATATAATCATAATCGGTTGCAGGAATTTCTTTAGTGTCAAAATAGTTACCTGTAACAGTTGCATCAAGGTGGTCTCTCATTGACATCATTGGTAGATATTGTAAATTAAACTCTGTTCCAGATGCAATTTCAATTATTGGATATTGATTTTCTAGACTCCATTTTATTTGCTCAGATGTGCCTTGTCTTACTACAATTGATTTATATTTTGTTGTTGGGAATACTTGTTTGCCAAGACTAACATCCATTACTCCTTGATCGCTTAATCCTATAAATCTCCATTTATCTTCTGGAGGTAATTGTGGAGCAACAAATCCGTGTCCATAAGATGTAGATGGATGATATAATCCAACTCCTTGTGTTTCTAAAGAATTGTTTCTAACGCCAGCACTATTTACATATTGTGATGGATCTTCATATGCAGTTAAATAAATTTTTCCACCTATTGATTTTGCAGGACTTGGATATGCTCTTACACTTGTAGCATCCCAATAAATATAGCCAGCATAACCTTGTTCGATTTCAGGTGTAGGATCATCTGGTATAGATGATGGTTGTCTAAATTGCGAAGGTGTTGCAATTTTTGCAAAAATTTCTATAGTTGAGTTCACGTCATTTGATAACCATCCCCTTGCCTCAAGTCCTACTTGTCTAGCACTTTCATCTTCATCATTAAACATATCTTCTACTGTAGAAAAGACTCCATTTGTTTCATCAAATGTATATTCCAAAGGTATGGTTGCAGATTGTGAATATGAACTTCCTACAAACACTTGCTTGAATGTTTTTTGTAGTGTAGCTGGTTGACCGCCAACTTCCAAAGAAATCATAGTATCAACTGTGTTCATCAATAATATTTTTTCAGGTCTTACATTAAATTCATATTCTATTACTTGACCACCTTTTCCACCAAGTTGTAGATATGCCTTTTGTGGTCTTGTTGTATCATACCAATTGACTTCATCAAAGCTCCATTTATTTATTTTATTGGTATATGTACCGCCACCTCTAATTCCAGCAAATGTCACAGTTGCGTTGCCTTCTTCATATCTAATTTTTAATGTATCGTTTGAATAAATTGTGTCCACACCTTCTGGTGTTAATGGTTCGCCTGGTTCAACAACAGCAATATCAGGGGCAGTTGTAACTGAAGGTAACAAAATAATTTCTTCAGCAGAGAATCTTCTTGTGTTTTCCTTAAACAATACAGGATTTGGTAATGTCCATTTTTCAGGATCATTGTGTATATTAAGTGAGTGAGTTTGTCCATCTAGATCTAATCTAAATGAAGTTTTCATAACTTCTTTATTATAATGAACAAGTAAGCGATTTCCATAAGAACCAGACCAAATTCCTTCCTCAATATCAACATAACTTGTCGTCATTAGAGGATTTTCAAATAGTTTTCTTCTTTCTACCAAATATTCTGAAATATTTCCAAGATTTCTGTAGTTAACTACTCTAGTATTTAAGTCTTTTACTGCTTCAGAGGTTCCTACATAAACTCTATATCTTGAAGGTAATGGAACTCCGCCACGCACAATATATTCATATGGATTATAAACCATATAGCTTTCAGCAGTTGCATCATCGCCATCATAATATCCTATTTCTAAAATATTTTCAGATTGTGCATATGGTCTTGTCCATTCTCTAAAGTCTTGTGCATTTTCGCCATTTTCATCTAGAACATCAAATCCTAAAATATATGCTTGTTCACAATGAGCATCAAATCTTGCAAATTGTTGTCCCTTTTCACCAAGACCAAAACCTGGAATTCTTACATAAAATCTTGCATCTTTACCTTTATGTGAAATACCTCTTGTAGAGTCTAAAGCAAATTTAATTCTCATTCCTGCTTCTTCATCTAAAATAGAGATATTATCTTTTCCAGTTGTATATAGATTTGCAGCACCACCCATTGTAAATGTGATATCATATTTACCTTTATCTTCACCTTGCATATTTTCTGGAATATTACCAAAGCGAATGGTAAATTGTCTTCCAGTAGCAGGATCATTTCCACCAAATAAATCCCTTATTACATCTTCAGAAACATCATATGAGAAGTTATAATCATATGGCTTAATTATAGGTTTGAGTGGAATTTCTTCACCATGTTCATCTAAAACAGGCACTGGATATCTACCTGGAATTTGCCTTCCTTCCTCATCTAAGACATATTCTCCATTTAGAGTTATTAAATTGCCAAAGGCATCTCGTTGTTGTTCTGTAGAAATTTTGTTGCCTAGTTCATCTAAAACAAAACCTAAGTCTTCGATATATTCATCTTGTAGATATATAGGATTATATAGATTTGAAAATCCAGTTACAGTTCTATCTAAAACTCTTACATTGTATTTAATTTCTTGAACGAAACGATTATCATGTGCTGATTGATTATCATTTGCAGCTATTCTATTTAATTTAACTTTTGCAACTGCATTGTTATTTACATTAACGCCTTTAACAGCAATCTTAACTCCTTTAAGGTTCCAATCAACTTTCATTTGATTTGGATCAACTCCACTATTATATGGATTTAATCCATAATTTCCTCTTAAGGAAGGATTTTCTTCAAATGTTACGTTATAAGATGTTTTTGGATAAATTGAATCTGGGTTATATATTTCAAATGGGTCAAATACAAATTGTAATTTTCCATCAACTTCTTCTAAATAATATGGCATATCGCTTTCTGCAAATATATTTGTAATCTTTCTATTTGCTACAATTACAGGAATTTCTAATTTTTGGAAGCCACCAATTGCATTACCCATAGTTGCATAAATTACACCTTTACCACCAGAATAATCTATTGCTTTCTTAACTCTTCCATTTTCTAGTTCACTAAATGCATGAATTCTATCATATGTAACTGAAGTTTTTGTCGTATGTCCAGATGCAGTCATAATTACAACATTATTTACTGTAACTTCATTGACTCTATCAGATGTTACGCTTCTAAACATCGGAAGATCTACTTCATATGTAGAATTATGGATTATAGGTGCAGAAGAAGATTCTGTATATGTAGCATATTGGTAATTTTCATAACCTAGTTCAGTAATTTGTTCTCCATTTCTAACTGCATATGGATCAATAAAGATTGCATCTTTAAGACCTGCTACATAAGTCATATCAAAAATGTTTCCAGTAATTGTTAGTATGTACATTGCATCTTTTGCAATTGTTGGCCCTTGTTTTCCAAAGGTTAGATTTGCTCTAATACTTCTACCTTTATATAAGTTTTCTAAAACTGTAGGTCTTCCTGTATTTGCATCAAAGATGTTGTATGAACTTTGAGATAATGGGAATCTTATTTCTTTTCTCATAGTGTTTCCAGGAACAATATTTTGAGATAATGATTCATCACCATATCTTTCTACAAGATAAATAACCTCAACTGGGAATATGAAATCTGCATCATTAAAGTTTTCGCTATAGCCTTTTTCATAAGGATTCAACTCTATGTAGTTTTTATATTCTTTAATTGTGCCATCTTTATATTTTACATAGCGACCAAGCGTTCTTCTGTTTATAACTTCAATTGGTATATTAATCGATTGTTTTCCAGTTTCTCTGCCATTTTCAACAACATAAATTGTTGCAATTGCACTAGAACCATTGCTTTCATCATATCTTCCACCATAAATCGTAAGTTGTGACAATGCTCTTTCAAAATTCCAAACTACATTTATTTCACGTTTTGAATTTATAGTCTTACCTTCTGTTTCGCTACCAGCACTTCCTAAGTTTGCAATAACAACATCTGGAAGTCCAATAAAGCCAACATATGGATCTACTACTAATTTTTCGATTTCACCATTTTCATTTAATCTTACAACTGAATTTGATGGAAGTGCTGAGGCAAGACTTAAACTAAATAGTTCTGATGGTAATACTTCAACATTAATATTAAATGTTTGTTCTAATTTAGGTTTACCTTGACCTATCTTTGCACTGAGTCTATATGTGCCACCAGTCTTATCATAAATTAAACCTGTTTCACTTACATCAACTAAAACTTCTCTATCAATAGCACCTTGTCTAAAGATAACATCTAATTTAGGTGTAAATTCAACAATTTCAATTGCAACATCCTTGTTAGCATTATATGCACTAAGTCCTTTAGAATAGTTGGTTAAGTTATATCCTACATTTTTGAGTTGTGTTTTATATGGATTTGTTGCTTTTCCATGACCACGATAACCAATGTAAATGATTTGATTTGTGCTATCTAGATAAGAAACTAAAACTTGTCCATCTAATTTTAGATATCGTAAATTAGAATCAATTGCTGATAATTGTTCTCTTGGCCACTCATTTTCTGTCAATTTATCCAAATTGCCAATAATTTCATGGATATTTGAATTTTGATTTATCATTGGATTTTGAGAGCTATATGAAGTTTTTCCATATCCTACCGCAATTAATGTTGCTTTTCCTAAGTCATCAAATGCAATCTTATCGTATAAACTACCTTTTATAGTTTGATCTCCATACCAAGTTCTAATTGCAACTGCGACTCTTTCTTGAACAGTAAATTCCATTAATCTATTTTGTCTTATTGAAAGTGTTTTAGCAGTTGAATTGTCTTCAAAAATAACTTTTTTAATTCCACCAAAGTTTTCAGTTATTCCAAAGCCTACTTGTAATTCATGTTTGTTTTCATATAAATATGTAAATGATGGAGATGAAGTAATTTCTTGAATAATCTTTTGATGGTCTAAATTGACTTGAATAGTTTCTATTGTTTCACTATCATTAGATTTTACATTTACATGAACTAGTCCATTGCTTGTACCTAGAGCTGAATTAATTTGTGCCTTGATATCAGCATATGGATTTAGTGAAACTTCTCTTACAATATTGCCAAAATCAACAATTGTTTGTCCAATTTGGAAAATCTTCATTTCAACTGGATGATATCCAAAGTAATGAACTCCACCAATTCTTCCTTTTACAGTTCTTTCTACGCTTTCACTATGTGTAAATGCATCAATTTCTAGCCACTCTACATTTAATTTATCAGTTTGAGTGATAGGATTATTTGGATCTGATGGATTTGGTACAATACTTTCTACTATTGCAAAGTGAGGTAATTTAATTCCATCAAAGGCATAGAATGTATTGGATTTTGTATTATCTTCTACATCAGAAACTGTAAATTCATTTTGATAATTTGCATCTTTATAATATGTGATATTTTGAATATCTCTAGACTTCATGTTAACAAATCTAACTGGAATTACTCTTCTATTATTTGCACTAACACCAAGTGTTGCATAGCCTTGTATTCCTTCAACATTTTTATAAAATTCATCTTTATCTGCACCTAGATCGAAAACTACTGGAACTTCTTCTCTGGTTTCATATTCATCATTTAATGTGACATCAATATATTTAGGGAATGTAAATGAAACTGGATCGCTTATCTTAAATATTACTTTTGGATCTTCTGCACTTCCATTTGCACTAGAATTAATCTCAACTGTATAACCATCAGTATCTTCTTCAACTGGTGCAATATTTGAGTATGTATGATTTGATAAGAATCCATTTTGTGTTAACTGGAATTGAACTTCTTGCGACCAAATTTTATTTGTATGGTATCCTATATTTCCAATTGTTACTTTAATCGCAGCATTTCTTCCATCTAGATAAATTCCACCTTCATCAATAAAGCTCCATGAAATAACTTCAAACATATCTCTACTAATCTTGACATCTAGACCTTTAATCTTTGCCTTGATATCTTCTTGTAAAAGCATGAAATCAATATCACCTTTGCCATCTGGATTTGCTGTAGTTACTTTTCCATCTTGTGCAAAGTATGGATTAATATCCATTGCTGGAATTTCAAATTTTTCAATTTCAGTTTTTCTTAAAGTAATTCTTACATTTTTAACTACAAAGTTTCCAAGATTTTCATCTGCTAATAAAACATTTGTATAATAAAATCTTCCATTATATGATGGATCTTTAAATTTAATATCTTTATAATACTTCACACCATTATATGTCATATATTCTTCTGCAGTTACATAATCCCATGAAGTAGTGCCACTACCTTCTCTAAATGTTCTATCATTAATTGCAAAGTAAACATTTGTTAAAGCAACTAGATTTTCTATCCCATCACTATATAAGACAGATTGTTTATTTGATAATTGTGCAGCACTTTCAGTAACGATTTCGCCATCGCCATTGTTAATATATTTACTATATGGGAAGACTTGAACATTTTGTACATTAATAGGTAATCTTCTATGGATTGTATATTCAACTGGAATATATTGAGCATATGGATCTTTACCAACTTTTGCCTTTATTACATATGTCCAAGAATTTTCACCTTCAGCCGTTTTGTAATTGAATGAACGCTTGCTTTCATCATCATATTCCCAAACAAAGTCAATTCCTTCTCTTGCTACAACAGTTGTATAAATTTCATCATCTTCGCCTTCTTCGCCACGTTTTCCGAAATTAATTTCAATAGTATTTGGCAAGTTGAAATCTTGATCTTGGAATGGATAAATATCTCTAGAACCCAAAGGTATTGTAGTGTCAAGATTGTGTGAAATAATTTCTCTTGCTAAAACTCTAATATAAAGTTTTATTTCTTGAACATTGCCCATTAAGTCAATGACATTCAATATTACAAAATAATCAGGATGTACAATAATGCTAGGATCATATCCACTTAATCCATCAGTATTGATAGAGGAAACTTTCCAATCTTTTGTTTCATATCTATCACTACCTCTTACAGTATTAAATGTAATTGTTTTAATAGATGTAATTTCTGCAACGATATCAGCATCACTTAATGGATTGTATTCAATGTAATACATATCATTGCCATCTTCATCTAATTCATGTTCGATTTCAACATTTATATCAATATTTGTAAATCTAAATCTAGAAGATACTTTATTAATTGCTGGAGCATTTTCTGCCTCAATTGAATCTTCTAAAACTTCATGTCTTGGTGATGCTCTTAGAGAATTTGTATAGTCTACAAAGTCATCTCTTGTAACTCCTTCATATTCAATAATTAAAGCGCCACCGTGCCAATCTTTATATTGATATATTCCAACACACTCTGCTGTTTCGCTCTTTATTGGATAGAATTTCCCAAATGGAGTAATATCACTTTCAGTATATCTATTTGAAATTCTAGTTACACCTTCATTTATACTAAACACACCATTACTTATTGTAAATGCAGGATGAGCATTCATATCATATTCATAATTTGACATAACTGCATACATCTTGCCATGGCCAGTTTTGTATAAAGCTGTTCTTTCTAGGCTTGAAACACTTGTAATTTCATCTGCAGTTCTTGCCTTAATCTTAATTGGTACATTTATTGTAACTTTTCTAGATTCAATACCAGGTGCTAAAATTTCAACATCACCATTTGGTTTAGAAGGTTCAAACCAATATGTCAATTTAGCATTTACTGTTTGACCAGTCCAAGAAATATTTATTCCACTTAAATCCCAGTCAAGTTTATTAAATAGATATTCTCTAATGACATAATCTTTTCCATTAATAGGTAAAGGATCTCCATTTGGTTGTAGATATACTTTCTTAGCAGCATATCTTAGCATTTCAGGAAGTTTGGATTTATAGTCTTCTAAATCAAAATCTAGTGGATCGATTTCTGGTAAATCAATTGCTTTTGTTCTTTCTGAAATTGGAGTTTCTGTATCTTCAAACCATTCTCCTGTCGTTTCATTATGAATAGCCTTAAAGGTAGAATTAGGATCTAAAACAAAGCCATTTTCTACTTCTACAGGAATCTTTTCGATTATATATGAACTTGCTACTTTTCCATAAATTCTATTTCCAACATAACCTACTAAAACACCTTTTTGAACACCTTCTTCTCTTGGTGTAAAGTTAATTCTGCTGAAATCCCAATACATGTATACGCCTTTACTATCTCTTGCATCACCACCATCAGAGAATATTACATCTGCTCTTGAAGGTAAAATATTTGAAAAATCTTTTTCAATAAAGCCGCCATCTTCATCATTAATATTATGTCTTACTCCACCATCTTGATTTGCCCATGTACCACCAATTGCTGTGAAATCTAACATATTGTATGGATCGTGGAAAATAATTTTTTCTGGTGGCGCAAGTGGTGTATTTTCAAGAGTGTTGCCTTCTACCATCTCACCATCTTTATATACTTTGCCGATGTCAGCTTTATATAAAGCACCCATTTGATTAATGTTTCTTATGCCAAGACCATTATTATCAATGTCAAGTTCTAGATAATAGTCATTTTTAGCAGTTATAGTTGCTATTGCTCTTAATTGGTCGTTATCTAATTCAGTATATACATATTGAACCTTGGTTTCATCACCATCTTTAATCTCTTCTGGCCAAAAAGCATTTAATCCAAATTCAAAGTCTTCATCATCTGGACAACCAAAAACATCTCTTACATAAGTTTTTCCAATAACTCTTTCTATTATATTTCCTTGTGCATCTTTTACATATCTTGTATCTGTAATTACTAGATAAGAGTTTACAACTGTTTTATGAGTCCATTTTTGAATCATATCTTCAACAGCTTGGAATTTTGCATTTATAGGTTTTCCATCATCACCATAAATTACAGTATCTGCTCTAAGTGTTGTCGCATTTGGTTTAAATTGATCTGCAGGATCAATTTCTAAAGTTAATCCATTTTTAGATGGAGCCTCTTCATCTCCTTCATAACTCTTTTTCTTAATAGAATTTGTATAGCTTGCACCATTTACAAATGCAATAATTCTATCTAATAATGTTCCATCGTTATGATTTAGAAATACTTTTGCATAAATAGATTTATCTACGAAATTTAATGTTCTTTCATATCCTTCAACTATATTTCCTTCATCATCAACAACTCCAGAAATATTAGCAGTCGCTGGATATTGATAATTTTCGTTATATCCTGTTTCGTTTATATAGTTATATCCAACTAGTTCTGCACCTTGTCTCAAAACACCTTCATTTGCAACTAGTTTTTTAACATTTGTTTTAATTTGACCTTCATCGATTTCTTCTCTTACAGCACCAATTTCTGCATTATCTACAATAGTTGAATTAACTTCTTCTTCTTGTAGTGGTGAGCCTGGCATATCTTTTTCATTGAACATAGAATATGGACCACTTAGTGGAAGTAAGTGAGATAGTAATCTAGTAACTTGATCTAATACATCTTTTATAGTTGGGGTAAATGCGAGCAAGTTAACTGCACCCATTAAAGTATTAACCGTATTGCCAAATGATAGACCTGCTAAAACACCATTTAATAAAGTGGATAGGACTGCACCAGAAATTTGTGGACCTGCTTTATATAAATCTGCCATATATTGTTCTCTTGATTCAAAAGTGTAATCATAGACTTGCATATCTCTAGAATCATCAAATTGTCCATCAAAATTCATAGCTCCAATTTTAGCTGCACTTGTACCATCTGGAACTAAAATTATATCTTGTGTTCCCATTCTTCTTCCTGGGATCATTTCACCATATCCAAGTAGTGGATATATTTTTTCATATAGTAAATTAAATACGACGTCGAGAGCACTAGAATTTATCCACAATTCGATATATGTTACTCTATCGCTATAATCTTTTGGTCCTTTGCCATAACCTGATACATAATTGGTCCATGGAACAAATACTGGTTTTCCAAGTTGGTCTAATTGTGCATGAGTAAAATCTACATCAGGAATTGCACCAGCTGCAGCGCCGCCAGCAAAATTTAGAATCCATTCAAGGAATTGTCCGCCAGCACCGCCAACTAAATTACCAAGTAAACTAGCAATTGCAGATACGGCTTGCCCTACACCCATGTCAATTAAGGAATTTAATGCATCTTCACCTAAAGTTTTGGCCCATTCGGTTGTTGTCATAGGAATACCATCTGGTGTATATCCTGGATCTGTTGGATCACCACGCAAGTAATCTTCATATTCTTCAATAGATTCGTTTTCTCCTATTGGCCTTCCACCTCGTAAATCTAATGTGTCTGCACCAAGTCTTAATCTAATTCCTTGTAGCATTCCTTGACTTGCTCCTGGAAGTGGTTTATCAGACCAGTGTGGATCTCTTGGAACTAAAATTACTTGACCTAATTCTTTATTTGATGTTGCCATATCGCCTTCAATCAACCTAAATGGTTCAAAGTTATAGTTTTTATAAACTTTAGATCTTACCTTAAATGTGAAATCAACATTATATGGCAAATCTGATAAGGTTAAAAGTCCTCCATCAGATAAATTAGAACCTACACCTAAAATTATATGTGAATATTTATTATTTGCATTAAAGCCTATGGCTTTTTCATGAGCAAGCATCTGGTTATAATATGTACTCTTATCATCTGTAATAACTGTTGTAGTTATAAAGTTTCTTATGGTATTGTCAAGTTTATTCTTTCCAAGAGCATAGAAATTCATGGTTTCTTTAACTTTGTCTTGGATTCTTTCTTCTTTTACAAGTTGCTTCATTCTAAGCTCATCGTCTCTTAACGGTTCATCATCAGCATAAGAATCATTACTTGGAGATTTTAGTTCACCATATAGAGAATCCGTTTCTCTAATATTTTTGCCATCTCTTGTAATCCAAAGTTCAATATCTTTTGCATCAACAGGTTTTAATTCGGCTTGTTGGAAACCAAAAACTATCATCTCTTTACTTGGAATTGCTCTTATTTCCATAGTAGCTCTATATTGATGAGAATATGCTACATATGCTAATCCTTTAAGTTTTTCTTCAACTCTCCAATCATTTTCTGCATTTTCAGAATTTGGTCTAAAATATGGTTTTGTTGCCGTAGGAACACCATCAACATATTCTTGTACAATCAACTTAAACATTGCTTGTTTTAATGCCTCGTATGAATCTAATTTATATACGACAACTGAAGCATTATCATATGTAGTTGAGTTATATATAGCACTAGAGCCTATTATGCTTTCAATATTGCTTCTAGCAAATGCTGGAGTTTGTTCAACAACAGTACTATCTGGATATGCTCCACTATTTATTCGGTCAATAAAGAGAGAAATAAATTCATTTGCAGAAGTAATTTCTTCAAATATTGGTTGCTCATCCATTGTCATAAATGAAGCAGTTACTTGTCTTGAATCAAATTTATATTCATAGTTAAATGTCAATGTTCCAATTGGTTCGTCAACAAAATCTGCTGGATTTGCATTACCAGGACTTATTGATGCTCTGCCACTTGTAACTGTTGTACCGTTAAGAACAATTCTAAATGTATGAGAAGTTCCTCTTAATACCATTGGGTTTGTAACAGGCCCGTAACTTTCGCCGTCAACTGTTGCAACTATTACATTATTTACATATACTATTGCACCATTATATCTATTTGGAATTGCACCAACTGGTCTTGCATCTCTTACAGTACCTGAAATTCTAATAGATCCTATAGGGAAAACTTTAGGTTCTGCTGGTGTTGATAATTTCAAGGTTACTTCTTTTGTTGGTGCGAATAAATTACTTACTAATTGAACATTCTTGCTTACTGCTACTAAGCCAGGTTTTGAAGCATTTAATGTTACTGTACCCGTTGGAATATTAACAAATGCAAATTCTCCATATTTATTTGTTGTGGTTTCATATGTAACTCTTTCACCAGGATCTGATTCATCTTGTTTATATAAAACTTGTGCAGTAACTGTAGCTCCTACCAAAATCTCATCATCTGGTCCTGTAACCTTACCTTTAATAGAGCCAATCTTTGTTATATCTGCAGATTTTTTATCTTTATTTAATAGAACTGGCAAATATAAAGCCATAATTGTTATACCACCATCGGTAAATTTATCAATTATCATTCCAATTCTTAGTGGATTTCCATAGCCTGTTGAAGCACCAATAACATTTGATATCCATTCAGATAAAGGTTTTGCAATAAGATTACCAAATCCTAGATTTCCTAAAATAGAACCTGCACCTGGAATTGCTGACAGTAACGCATCAATTATTCTTGCCGCAAGTGCTGATATTAGTGGAACAAGGTCAATAGTCAATATTGTAGATAAGGATATCTTTAATTGACCATTTCTTACAAAAGCTCTAACCCCTTGAGGTTTCCAGTGATCTTTGTTGTCTGTTTTAGTTGCACCTGCAACCTGAGTCAATTGATCAATTTGTATAGATAATTCATTATATCTTTCTCTATATGCTCCAATTCTAATTCTTCTATATGCATTGTTAAATAAAATTGGTTGATATGGAGCTAAAATATTATTTAAAACTCCGTAATTGGCCATTATTCTGAATAATTTATAAATACCTTCATCTGTTGAAGCATCGCCACCAAATATTGAACCTGGTGCTGAGAAAGCATTATCATAACTATCCTTAAATGTATGCATCTCGCCATCTGGTTTTCTAGCAACTGAATAATATGTAGGACCGGTGGAAGCATTTAAGTCAAATGGTGTAAACATTACTTTTCCAACACCGCCATATTTTAAGTTTCTCAAGAAGAAATAGTCGTTTCTCTTTTCTAGGAATATCTTGAAATCTTTAAATAATATGACATCCATTAAAGTAGCAATTATAGCAGTCGAATCCGCTCCAAAAGCAATTTTGCCAGAAGAATCAAGACCAAGTGATATTCCAGGTAGTCCACCATATTGATCTTTTCCACCAGGAATATTGCTTAACTTAAATGCCTCTGCCTTATGGCCAATTCTCAAATCTATACCACGTTCTGGAACAACGACTTCTAAGAAGTTTCCAATACTATCAAGTTTTACATTCAAGGAAAGATTGTTAATTCCTTGATATAAATTTAGTGCCACCTTAATATCTGCAATTTTTGGTAATGGAGCATTTAATGAACCACCAAGTAAAACATTTAACACTTCAAAGTTTGGATTGATAATCAATTCTTCATTAGACATCAATAACCTAAGTGTTGCATTTTCGTTATAATCAAATGCAGGAGTTGCTGCATTGTTTGGCATTTTACTAATTACATTTGAAGGAATTTCCACTTCTTTAGGGAATTTCATGTTAGCGTTAAATGGAACGCTTTGTTTATTTCCATTTGTTGAACCAGCATTTTGTGAACCATCATTGCTTACAGATTCATTTTCGTTTGTTGAACTAGCATTTTGTCCATTTTTATTTGTTAAGCCAGAATTTTGAGGTTCTGTTGTATCAGCATCATCTTTGTTGCCTGCGTTTGCTAATACATCTTCTATCATTGGGCCAACTGGTAAACCTACACCTTCTTCTAAGAATTTTCCAAGGAAGTTATTTAATATAGATAGTAAATCTAATCCAGAAATTGATGCTTTAAATAGTCCAAGTCCTGATAAGTCTGCATAGACTGAATTGTCTTTAGCATCGTAGTAAATACCAATAATTACATCCTCTCTTGCATAAGTAATTTCAAGAGCAAGTGTAGTATCTGTTAGATCAGCAAGATTTGTAAACACTCTTACTTCTAATCCATAGACAATAAATGAATTTTGAGGTGAGAAATCAAATGTGCCTTCTGGCATATTAATTAATGATTCAACTAAATATTCTAATGCTTCAACTTGAGGAGATTTAACATTGGCCTTTGATCTTACTCTAATTTCTGCACTTAGGCTAACACCAACTTTGCCAATTGCTGAAATATCATCATATGCAACTTCAGTGCCTTCGCTATATGTTCTATGATCAAAACCTGGCTCTCTATCAGTTGTAAATACTGAATATCCTGGTTTTACATTCAAACCAAATTTCATGGCTTTTTGATATGGTGTTTCATCAGTAACTCTGATTACTATACCTCTCAAGTCATCGCTTGGATCATAGCCTATTCTTATGTTTCTAAATGAGGAGAATAAAAAGTCTTTTTCGCCTAAAATAGCGTGAACCTTTGGATTTGCACTGATTGAAGATAATAAAGCAACAAAAATTGCACCAGTCATAGCTGCGGTAAACTCATCGTTACCAATAGTACCAAGGATTAATCGACTATCCCATCCAAAGTTAGAGATATCGATTTTCTTAATCCTGCCAAATTCATCAATTATTGGAGGTGCTCTTTGTGGAGTGTTTCTATTATCTATTCCACTACCATTATTATTTAATGGTGCATTTTGCAATGTGTTATTTGATACTCCATTTGATGAACCATTATTAATATTTCCTACTTCATTTCCATAATTTGAAGATGAAGATATAATTTGTGAATTATTGTTTTCATTTTGTGATGCATTTTGAGGTGCTGAAGTTGGAGTTTCGCCGTTTTCCTCTTCTTCACCACCTGCTACAGCATTTTGGAGTAGTTGCATTACCAATGTACCAAGTTGCAAGTTATCTAATTTTACTGCTGGGAAACCTAGTCCTGTAAGGTCAGCATAAATAGTTGATCTTTCAACAATTTGACCATGTTCCATAACTTGTCTTCCTTCATAAGTGACTTTTATCATGGTTTTATTATTGAATGTGATTTCTAGTTGGAATCTAATTGGAACTAGACTTGCAAAATCGATAAATACTCTAAGTGATATTACAACTTCAATATCTAAGTCCTCAATTGCTTGAACGATTAAATTCAAATCTTTTAGACTTCTTATTATACCGCTTGGATTATCTCCACCTACTAAAGATAAAATTGTAGATAATGTATCTGATAAATCTACCATTCCACCAAGTGAATCATCTACAGATGCTGCAAGGTTAAATTCAAATTCCCATTTATATTCATGTAAAGGCTTAAATTTATTTAATAGATATGCATCCCAGTTTTCATAAGTAATTCCATCAGGATGAAGTTTGCCATCTCTTATATGTCCACCAAGTTCTGTTGATGCAAATATATTTTTAAGTCCAATTCCTATATCTAATGAATGTATCTTCAAGAAAAGTTGAAAGTTAGAATCTTCACTTGTACTTGCAACTAAAACTCTATAATTATCGCTAATTCTAACAACACTGACTGAAACACCCATTTTTAATAGTCTGTCAGTTAATGTTTGTGGTCCTCTGGTTTCTCCTTCTTTTGCACCAAATTCAAACCATTCATATCCTCTATGTGCAAAGGAGTTTACAAGTGAATCTGCAAATAATTGTGCAAGAGCTTTTTTCCTTGCTAATTTTTCTTCACTAGTTGCATACATTGAATCATCATATTCATATACATTAAGTGGATCATATTCTAAGAAATATGTCTCTCTTTCGCCTGGTTTTTCTGGAGCGAAAGGTTTATCATAGTCTGCTAAGTCTTGTTCAATAACTGATTTGACTGGAGCAAAATTATAGTCATTTCTAACTGTTGCAAATACATTTATAGTTTCTATAACTTCGCCATTTGCATTTTTAATTTCGTATGTGTCGCTTTCTTTGAATGAAACATCAGTTAAGAAACGCTCGTCTTGTTTTCTTATCTTTTCTAATACACTACCGCCATTTTTAACTAAAGCAGTGTGTCCAGAGAAATCATCCATTGTATAAGATGCTCCAGTTACTTTGTTTTTCAATGTAATTTCTGGAATTTTTGATAATGATGGAGTTTGACTTTCTTGTCTACTCTTAGTTACGCATATCATAACTTTATATCTATTTGTGCCTTCTTCAAGTACGACAATCTTGAAATATAAAGGAAGTGTGTCTCTTAGCCAAAGTTCAAACTCATCTTCATTTTCTGCTACTTCATATTTATCTCCATCCCATCTACCTTGTAAATATGTTTTTAGTTTATTTTGCAAATCTTTTGCATATGCTAAAGACTCTTCTTTTGTTGTATTAGCATTTATGTCATAATATGCACTTGGATTAATTTCTACAAAGTAGATTTGATTTGCATATGAACTTTCTACTAAACCTATTTCTATTGCATCATCATAATTAGTAATATATGCACCACTTGGTACAATTAATTTTTCTACACCATCAAATATTGCTGTAGCACCAACTAAGAATGGTTGACCTATAGGATGGTTTTCATCTTTTTCTAATAAGCCAATTTTATTTACTACATAGTCAACTGGTCGTCTTTCTGCAATTCTACCTTCTAAGTTTTCAGCACCAACTTTTGTTATATCCACTTTTTCATGATGGTCAAGACCAATTGATAATTTTATATAGTTCTTGTCATAATTTAAGTCTAAATGTAGAGAGCCTAGTTTTTCTTCTAATGGGAAACCTAAAAGCTCATCTAAAATCATACCAAGAGCATTTTTCGCAACGGCAATTGTCAGCATTCCCTTTGTCAATATGACGCCTTCAAGTAAACCAAAATACCAGTCGGTTCCTTTTTCATTTTCTAAATCATCAACCTCTTCTTCTTCAGGTTCATTCAAAGCACCACTATTATTTGCCCCATTAACATTTGTTGTATCACTTACACCATTAACATTTGTTGTTTCATTTGATACATTAGCACTATTTGTTTCATTTCCTAAATTAATGTTATTTGTATCATTTTCTAAATTAATGTTGTTTGGAGCAGGTGTTGGGGTTGTCTCTTCTTTTCTTATTGGTTCACCATTTATTCTTACTGGAATTGGAAGATCTAATGCATCTACAATGCTTAAAATTAAGCCGTCAATGGTATTTTTTTGTAAATTGTCGCCAAGGCCATCTAAAACAGCTTTTAGATCAAAGCCTAAGAATTTAGTAAATAGAGCATTGTCAATTACGACTCCGTCAAGACCTTGATCTCTAAGAGAAGAAATTGTAAGGTAAATCTTCAATCCTGTAGTATCATAGTCGCTAAATTCGCTATTCAAATCACCAATGATATACATAGCAAAGACTTCTTTTTTGACTTTACCATCATCATCTAAGTTTACTCCTTGAATTAATATATTGACTGCCCATCTATTTATATCTGTTAGTAGTAAGTCAACTTTAATTCTAAGAGTTAAATCTCCTTCCATATCATTTAATGCTTGGATGTATAAAGCACCATAACCTACTTCAGCATTGTATTCAGGTGTATCTTCAAAGATTGAACTTTGCATCTCAGCAAAAATTGATGAGAAGTTCATAATATATTCTGTCAACCTTGCACCTACAGTAATATCAATACCAGCATTTACTCTCCATATGATATTTCCAGCATCAAAACATTTTGCATAATATTCTAAAAGTTCTGGATCAGTTGTCATCTTTGTGTAGTATTCATCATATTCACTTTCTTTTGCATTAATATGAGAATTGTGGAATAGTGATACTGTTAAACTAAAGCCTACTGACATATATTTATCTTTATCTGGTGTTACCGCTTCACCTAAATTCAAAGTTGCAACACCACCGTATCTTTGAATATTTAATTCAATGCTCATTCCGCCATCTTCATCAAATAAAGGTAAACCTAAACTTATTTGACTTAGTAGATAGTCAATTAAGTGTTTAGCAGTTTCAATATCAACATCAATTTCATCTGCGTCAGGTCTTCCGTTTAGAACAGAGATTAAAACACCTACTGCATTTTTCAAGATTTCTTGAGTTAATAAAAGAGCAAATCCACTTGAATTTAAGAATATTGCAGGTCTAATAGCCTCACCTATTAATTTAGAATAGCTATGAAGCATATCAGATACTGGATCAGTTATTGGTGCAATTGTATCTGGTACATTAATTGGATCTCTCATTCCACCGATACCTTCTGTTGAGACTGTATTTTGAGCCTCTTCATCTTCAACTGCATCTTCAATAATGAATATATTGTACATAAAGTCTCTTATCATCTTAGATAAGCCAATTTGTGGAAGCTTGATATTTATGTTTGTATCAAATAGCTCTACACTTGCATAAATAACGTCGTCTACCATCTTTAGTGCAATGATATCTTGTTTATGATAAAGCTCTTTGATTCCATCTGGTAATCTATCAAATATGACCATACTAATGGTTAATTCTAAAATCATAGATCTTAGATAATCTTCTTGAGAAATAGAGAGTAATTTGCCAAGGTGCAACCCTGCTTTCAATCCGATATCTAATCTCATTTGCTCATCGCCACCTGCGAATATCAAAGCAGTATCAATTTCTGGAGGCAATGTAAAGTTCAAAGCATCGCCTAGTAGTAGATGTAGTAAGTCATTTAGTATTGCTTTACCATTTTTCAAATCCATAACTAAACTGATGTTTGTACCAAAGTTTATGGGAGTATGGTCATATGCAATGTACTCTAATTTTTCTTCTTTAGTAATTTGTCTTGGCACCATAAAGATAGGTCCTTCTGGTGTCATTTGAATAGTCTCATTTGCTAAACCAATTTGAAGTTTTGGAATATTTATTGCTAAAGAAAGATTTAATGAACCTCTTTGTGATTTTGGGAATCTTCCAATTAAAATATTGTTTCTATCTCTAAAGAACCAATCGCCATTTTCATCTTCATAAAATCTAATTTCATCTGTTGTGTCGCCATTTATTATGGTTGCATTATCTTCTGTTCCAACTGGATGTTTACCGAGTAAAATATCAATTATTGTATCAACTAGTAAAATACCAGATGGCGTATAGTTTGGAATATCAAGATTTGCTACTGCAACTTGAATATCTGTTAGACCTTTCGTTACGATAATATCTCTATTGTGTTCTGTTATGGTATATAAAGCGTGGTCAGTGTCTGGTTCTAAAATGTTTCCTTTAGTCGTTGCTGAGTCTAAATGAATTCCTACTTCAAATTTACCATTTGGTCTGACTCCAACTCCAATATTTGGATTTATTACACCTTCCATAAATGCTGCAATATCTACAGGAATATTGAGCATTCCAAAAATTGCAAATATCATTTGTGCTGTAATTTGAATTAAAAAGCCTTCTTCATCGCCAAGTAATAATCTTACAACACCAGTCATTTTTTCAACTTCATTAGGTCCATTTAATAGTCTGCCCCAAAGTGGATATCTTCCAGCAAATTCTTCATTTAATCTATCTTCAGAAACATAATATGGTTTTCCATCTTGGCCAATTAATTCAATATTATTTGTGCTTTCATCTTTACCTAATATATTGGAGCCTTGTTGTGGTCCATTATTTTGCCCTTCTACAAGATCATCATAATATCCACCTTTACCACCTGCTGTGATAAATCTCATGATATCTACAATGTCTTTTGCAACAATTTTTCCTATGCCAAGTTTTTCTACGTCAATATATAGGTTTTTAATATCCTTTCTTTCTAAGTCATCTGCGATATATAAATTAATCTCAAAGTTTTCATTCTTCTCTGCCTTTACACTTAATTTTAGTTGTAGTGATTGCCAGAATTCTGAAAGTCCATTTTTAAGATTAGCAGTTAAAGCAATGTCAATTATTAAATTATCGCCAAGATCGCCAAGTGCAATAACTTGTGGCAACGCTGAAAGCAATTGACTCTCGCTTGGATCTTCTTTAAATATTGGATCTAAGAAACTTGGATCTTCAAAATTATTTGCAATTAAAGCATAAAGTGCACCGTTTTTATCTAAAACAGCTTTGAATAAATCTTCTAATTGAATTACACCAGCACTTGTATTTGCACCAATTTGTAATTGTGCATCAAATAGTATGGTATTAAAGTCATCTAGAGTTATATATCCTGCAGATGAAGGTTGTAGCATAACATCATCTTGATCTGGAGCTTCTGCTGTCCATCTTTCAAAGTTCATTTTAATTCCATCAAGACCAAGTCCTAATTTCACTATTTTTGAATTTTGCCCTGCTTCATCAGTTGAAAGCTTTGCAAATGCTTCAATTTCTGCTCCTAAAATGATGGAGTTATATTTAGTTGCTGCATATATTCTTGCAATCAATTCGCTAAACATTTCAAGTTCAGCAAGTCCTAGCATACCTAAAATTCCATCAAAAGCAAGTTTTCTTGCAGTAATTGCAAGTCCATAAGTTGCAATTCCACCAAGTACTAATTGCTCGGCAAGACCTATATCAATAGGAGTTCTAAATTGCCCTCCTGCATTTTGTGGATCATTAACATTTTGTGAACCATTAGTTGTTGCGCCATTTGCATTTTGTGGATCATTAGCATTTTGTGAGCCACTTGCATTTGCATTTTGTGAACTATTATTTGCATTTGCATTTTGTAGATCATTATCATTTTGAGAACTATTAGTTGTTGTGCCATTTGCATTTGATGAATTTGTAGCACCAGATACATTTGATGGTTCTTCTGGTTCTGTTTCATCTTTTGCAAAAAGTTCGCCTATTTCAGCAAAAAGTGTTGATGCCCATGAAAAGTCTATTGTTTCTTTACCAGAAACTACTTGGAAGAAGTTTGGTATTAAAATCTTTGGCAGATTAAGTTGCGATAAATCTACAAACAAGGAACCATTAGATAAGTTGACTCTTATTAATCTAGATTTTTGAGTGCTTTCACCATAGCCTGTTATCAAATTAATTGTAACTTGTACTTCACTTGCTCTAATATCGTTTAAGTATGCATTACCTAATAGAACAATTTCAAATCTTGCTCTTTGATCTTGAGATATCTTTAGTAAAATTGAAATGAAGACATCTTTTAATGCATCAATATTTTCAAGTATTGATGTCAACGGTTCTTTATTTAAATCATAACCTTCATAACCTAAAACACCAGCATCAGTAATTTTTCCAAATTCTGCTTCTAAGAAAAGAGTTGTCTTAAGTGCTACAACAGGAGATTGAATATCTATTGGTACATATGCTGTGTATTCTCCACCACCGATATATGCTTCAGTTGGTGCATTTATTTTCATTCTGTCTTCGACATATGAAAAAGCGATTTCAAATAAACCATCATAGTTATTCTTTAGTGATAAACCAAGTTTTATGCTCTTACTTGGATCTATTTTGTATTTAGGTGTTCCATCTGGATTTAATACTGGATTTCCATTAGAATCAATATCTTCAATTCTTTGATTTCCAGCAGAAAATTCATAAGCATCTAAACCTAAGTTTAATTTCAATATATCTTCAGGAGTTAAAAGTAAAGCCTCAATATTGATTTCTCCAACAGGATTTACAAGTGCACTATAGCCTGCAAGATCACCAGATATTAAACCTAAAACACCAAATAGTGCTGCAGTTCCAATGCTAATTCCAAAACCTTTCTTAGATAGACTTAGTTTTAGATATGCAATGTTTGAAGACATTCCGCCTTCTGGAAGATTAAATATTGAAAATGGATCGAAATTATTATATCTAAATCCACCAACGCCACCAGCATTTTGAGGTGGTAGATTTCCACCTTCTTCATAATCTTCATCTTCTTGGAATGCACTTCTCATTCTTTCAATAATGATTAAAAGGTTTGTATAGAAATCATCTGCTTTTACAGGTTGTAAATTAAATGCCGCTGCATTTAGATAACCTACTTGATCGTGATAATGAACTGAGGCAACTTCTTCCATTACTTCAACACCATTTTCTATTATGGTTTTGTCTCTATTTCTCAAAACAACTTTGAAGTTAGTTTTATAGAATGTTGGATAGCCAAGTTGATTGTTTGAATCTAAAACTTCAGTTAAGTTTAGATTTGCTGTTGCTTCTAATCTATAGTGATTTGAAATTGTAGATAAAACTTTAAGAGCTGGTGCAAGACCTAGACTTGAAATCATATCCATGGTCTCATTTGATTCACCATCTTCTGATGGAGTATTAAACATGTTAAATACTTCTTCTAATGTTTTATCTAGTAAGAAAATGGAACCATTATCGCCTTCTAAATCGAAATCTATTGCAGCAGAAATGAAAATTGTGCTTAAGTTTGTAGCATGAGCATATTCGGCTGCATTAAAATCTTCAGGTCTAATGACCGTGTCTTTCATTTCAAGTGTTAATTTTCCTATTCCAAGTCCTATATCGTATTGACCAAAACCTAAACCAATAGCAAGCATATCTGCTTCATGATCAGGGAAGTTTTCTGCTATTGGATCGAGATTAGCAAATAGGCCTAATTGTAAATATAGAGAATCTTTTATTACTTGTCTTACAACATTTTGTAAATCTACAGGTCTTGGAGTTGTTACTTCAACTTCTTCACCATCTACAATAATGGTTTCTTTGTCTTGCATTTCCAAAGTAATTGCTCCAAGCAATGCATAAACTAAAGCGGAAGTAATTTCAATAACGGCGCCTGTCTTATTTCCTAATATAATATGTAGATATGGTAATAGATCTTCACCAGTAAATGGTGCATTTTTAGGTGATACGCCTGAACCGTATGGTGAACGGCCTACATAATGACTATATTGAGGATCATCTACATCAATAACTTCATTATCTATATTTAAATCTCTTCCTGGAGTATTTCCAATACCACTAAGTCCATTTCCTCTAATTCCTTCTGGTAATGGATTAAGTTCAACCACTTCTGATCCACCAGTAGATCCATAATAATCAAATATGTCTTTACCAATAAACTTTAATGCCATTAATTCGCCAAGTGCTCTATCAACTCTAACTTTATGTATTCCAAGAGCTTCTTGACCATCCATATATGCTGTTCCATTTTCAACATATATACTTAGTAATGCATAATCTGATGTATCTTCTGATGTATATGCTCTAAACTCAACAAGCAATTCTACACCGACTAATATCCAAATTATATCTTTTGTCTTTATTGTCTTTAGTAAGTCAGAAGCTTTAATAACAAGTTTAACATCATAAGTTACACGTCTTTTTCCATATGAGAAGTTTTCTAAAACAGCTCCAAAAGTAGACATCTTAAATAGTCCTTCAAGTAATGGTGTAAAGTCTAGTGCGGTCGTTTCTTCTGGGGTACCTGGAGTAAAGATGGTATCTCCTGCATTAAATGTTATTTCTCCACTTAGTCCTAGTTTTATTTTATGATCTTCCATTCTATTTGGATCAAAGTCATAATAACTTGCATCGTTTTTGACGTTGTCATAATAATAGGAAGGTTTATTAATTTCTGCTCGAATTGTTCCAAGTTCAATTTGAAGTTCTAATACATCTTTTGCACTTAAATTAATAAGTAGTATTGCACTTCTTGTTGGATTTAATGGATCTAAAGGTTTAATATTTGATGCTCCAAGTTCAATTGAAGCAGATAGATCGTGACTACCAAATAGATTTTCAATTTGTAAATCCAGTGGTTTATATTCAACGCCAGAGTTTTCTATTATTCCAGTCTTTAAGTATTTATTTTGTTCAGGAGTTAAAATTGGATTATCTTCTATTTCACCATCGGGTTGTCCTGAAGTATCAATAAATGATTGTAGCAATGCATAAATTGCAGCAGATGGTAATACTACTGCAACAGGAGCTCCGTTTATAGTATAGAAATCAGAATTACTTGCGATTTTTAATAAAAACGCTGTCGCTGTAATAGCCTCTGGAGAATTATTTGATAATTGTAATCCGTTGTTTCTAATATCAAATGGATCAATTGGTGCATTATTTGAATTTTGTGCTGAATCAGGCTCTTCTTCTGTTTCACCAGTATCTTCACCAACTAAGTGAGCAAAGCGCTCCATATATTCACTAAATTTACCAAAATGATGAATTTTGATTTTTTCTTGTAATAAATTGTCTGGTCCACCTAAATTTTCTAAATCTAAATATACACCTATATCATATGCAACTTCGCCAGTTACTGGATCTGGTGGAAGTGGTGAACTTATGACGTTTACTGATAAAATATCACCAGGAACATGTCCTTCTCTATCTTCTGGTGTTGTAGATAAAGTTAAACTAATTTTTAGATTAGTGAAATTTGTTAAATCGATAATGGCATCAATTTTATAAAACATTTCGCCACCGAAAGTTGCGATGTCACTTAATCTTTCATCTATAATGCTTAAAATAAAGCCAAAGTTTAATAGTTTTTGTAAATCTATATTAGATTTTTGAATTTCACCATTTGCAACTGCTTCGTTATATTCTTCTTCTAAGTCAATTCCTTCTGCAATAACATCTATTCCTTGCTCAGCATATACAATGGATCTTTCCATCATCCATTTTTGTTTTTCATATTCAGTCTTTGCAGCAATTACACGTTGAAGTTCTTTTATCAAATGAGTAAACGATGTAATACCTTCTGTTTCACTTCCTATTGCTCCAGTTTCTTCATCAGGATTTTCGCCATAATAATCTTTTGGAGCTGTAACTGTAAATCTAAGTGCTCCCGTAATATCTGCACCAACAGTTTCAAGATCTCCTACAACAACATACCCTTCTTCATCTGGCGAAGGTAATATGACTTCTGGTTTAATTTGTAATCTATTTAATTTAAGTTCAAGATGAACAAAATCTGGATATACTAATTCTTCATCTTCTTCAACTGGTTCTGGTTGTAATCTAATTCCAAGACTTACATCTAGTGGATGTAGTCCTATTGCAGCGTAAACTTCAAATTCGAATGATTTTAGATATTCCCCTAGATCTGCACCAGTAAGTGTTTTTAATATTCCAACTAAGAAGCTCTTTGTAATAGTTACTGCAACACCATGATTTCTAAACATTAAATTAATATATGCTTCTGGAGCAGTAATTTCTTCATCTTCTTCACCATCATAATTAGCGCCTGGTTTATTTTCACCATTAGGATCTTCTATTGTTTCGCCATTTGGATCTTCTGGTGTTTCACCATCTTCTTTACCAGCAGTTATACTACCAATTATTCCTGCAATTACAGAAATTGCATTTGGCACTTTAACCTTTTGAATTTGAACCAAAACTTCAGAGAAGAGATATAAATTACCATTACCATAAAATACTTCAAGTATTCTCTTTGTAGGTCTATGTCCAGTTTCATCTACAAAGTTTGGATCATCAGATGCATATGTATCTAAGTGTAGTGATAAAGCGGTTTGTTGTAAAAATGATAAATCTGGAATTTCATCACCACGATTTGGATCTTGTAGTAAATTGACAAGCTCTAATATTTCATTAATATTTATTGTTGCTTCAATGGTGAAAAATAGAGCGCCATCTACAATGCCTAAAAATTCGATTACTGCTTCTAATGGAATATCTGGTAATAGCCCTTGTAATAATGGAGTTAAACTAACTAAGTTTTTATCCGTTCCTTCTAAAGGAGTTGAATTTATTGTTGCTTGGCCACCAAATTGAATGTAGATATTATCTGGTATACCATTATTTGTCATGTAATAACCACCTTCTGGTGGATCTGTTGTTTCTGGATTGCTTACTGCAAAATCAATTAATTCATCTTCTTTAACTGCAATTTGTAATCCGCCGAGTCTTAAATTCAAGTCAAATACTTCAACACCTGTTGTCAATGAAAGACCAAAACCTACATCGTTGTAAAAATCATCTACATCTGGTCCATAACCAGTTTCACCAAAATAGATATCTAGATTTGTATCTTTTAATGTAACTGGAAGTTCGCTCTTTAGTAATATTGCAAGTAATGCAGCAATAGCGTCTTTACCAATACTTAGTGATATCTTATTTGGATATAGTAATAATTGAAGAGCAACTGCTTCTGGTGAATCAAATAAATTGCTATATCTAGCATTATGAATATTTAATAAAGATACTACATTTGAAGGAGTTGGAGCTGGGGTTTCTTCAGGTTTTGCAGAAAGTTCTTTTATGTCAGCGATTAATGCATCAATACTTGTTACTCCAATACTTGGAACTCCAAAATATGATAAATTCAAATAGATATTTCCATTTTTAACATATATTCCAAGTATTAAGGATTGTTCACCTTCTTCTGCATTTCTATGTCTTAACTCTATAGAGACCTCACTCTTTCCAATGTTTTGCATTATGTCAAAATTGCCATCAGCATCATATCCACCAATATGAACAATACCTTTTATGTCAAATCCAACATTAATATCAAATTCGGAAAGACCAAATTTTAAGCCTACTCCTTTCAATACTTGACCAAGCATTGTATTTAAGTAGTCATTTGTATATTCATCAGCATCTTCAGCGTGTAGCCTTAAATATCCACCAAATTTTACACCTAACTTCAAACTTCCAAGGAAATCTTTAAAGTCTACATATTCGCTAGCGGCCCCAGAATTTTGCCATCTAATAGTTGCACGGCCTGCTCTTAATCCTATGTCTTTAATTACATTGAGTCTCAAGAAAAGTGCATCAACAGGCTCAGTGTTTTCCTCAGAACCTGTTTCTTTTATCGCTAGATATATTTTCAAATATCCATCTTCTATTAGCTTTAATCCATCTTCTGTTGGATTTTCAAATTCAAAACCTACTGCTTTAACTTGAACATATGCATTAAGTAGTGGTAAGCCTGTAATTGGACTTCCTAAAATCTCAACTAATTTAGCAAGAACATTACTTGCAACTATTACAGTTAGAGTCTCTTTATATGAATTTATTTCTATTTCACTAAGTGCAGCTCCAATTATTGCAAGAAAATCAAGACCACTTTCTTCTCCTTCTTCTATTCCTTCTTCACCTTCTTCTCCGTCCATAAATAATCTTTCTGCAAGATCATAAACTTCTCCTGAAGGTGATAGTATAAAGCCCATACTATTTTGTGCCATTAATCTAACTGCTCTATCTGCTAGCATTAATTTTGCAAAATTAGCAACCATCATAGGTCCACTATTTGCAACAGTAGAATCAACTGTCATTCCTGCAAGAGTTAGTAACCCTGCAGCATTTTCTGGAGTTTTATCTTTATACAAAGCATTTATTAAAGTATCTGCAATATTTACATCTGCTAAAGTGTTTCTAAGTCCCAGATTTGGATATTTAATCAGCGGCAATTCGCCAAGCATTTGCATACCTGGGATTTGGTCTTTCAAGTTAGCAAGCGATTTTACATCAATGTATAATGAATCAGAAGCACCTTCATAGAAGACGCCAATATATTTTTTCTCATCTGTTCTATCAGGATTGAATATTTCTAAATACAACTCAATGCTTGCAAGGCTATTTAAGTCAATATTTCCTTGTAACATATATGAAAAGTTAAGATGTGTCGTTTCAACTATACCAACTGAAAGCATTAGGTTTTCAACAAAAGAACCAATTAATTCACTCAAATCGATGCCAGTTGTTGTTTTATTCATTCCAAGTCCTACTGCACCAGTTAACAAGACGTTGAATTGTCCATTGTTAAAGTAACCTTTTCCATCTAAGGTTTTTCCAAGAGTCAAATCTACAAATCTATTTCTCTTTTCCTCAGTATTAATTAATGAATGTGCTTGCCAAGTAGGTCTTTGTAGATAATTTATTCTATCTAAAGTAAGTCCTAGTCCTGCTTTATTTGTAAATCTTGGTGGATCTGAATTTGGAATTTTATCTCCGCCTAAAATTACTTCAAGTTTAATTGAATTTAATGGATCTTTTTGATCTATTTCAAAATGAATATTTGGCAATGTCATTTGACCATTGACCTCTGTAAATCTGCCAATGAGTTTACTTAGTGTAGGTCCTTCTAAGTTCAATTCAATTATCCATTTATCTTTTGTCTTATCTCTTCCAGGGAATGTAATATTATCTAAAATATCACCAATTATTCCCATAACATCTACTGGTGGTTTTTCTTCAGTAGTTTCATCATCTGCATTTTGAGGTGCACTATCACCTTCTGTACCTTCTTCTGGTTTTACAAGTTTTGGTGCATTAGGATCTATGTATGGAGATAATGTTGGCATTATTCCCTCAAGGAATGAGTTAATGCTAAAGTTTTTCATCTTGACATTTGGCAAAAATTGCCCTGTCAATGTTCTCATATTTGAAAAATCTAAATAAATGACATCGTTTTCAACAATAATTTGAACAAATGGTTGTTGATTAAATAGTAGTCTCAACTCTGCCATAGTTCTTTCTGGATGTAATAAGTTTAGTGCAACTCTTGCATCAATAGTAAAATCGTATCTTGTTTGATATGGGAAATTAATTGGCATATCGCCAAGTGCACCTAAAGTATCTGAAAGTCCAAAGGCTTCGCCTAAAATTCCATTTAATGTAATTTTACTATCAGCATCAGCAACAACTGATAAAGTTCCAGCAAGTTCTACGTTTCCAATACTACCTTGTGCATATCTTGTATCTTTTCCTGAAGGTCCAATTCTATATGGAGTAAACTTAATATCTATTTTTTCGTTTGATTGTCTAATTTGTAATGGTGAAAGTGCAAGTCTAATACTGAAACTTTCATCTTTTCCGAATCCAGAAGGATTTGATTTTGTTGGTCTATATAAAGAGAAAATATCTTCTTCTTCCCATTTTGAAGATTGAGGTAAATCTTCTGGAGTCATGCCTTTATATTTTTCACGCAAGACTTCTGGATCAACTGCTGTAAATGCAGAAATTTCAGAACCTCTTACAACATAGTCTTTTACTAATTGTTCTTGTCCTTGATTGTTTATCTTTGAAAAAGTTTTTTGTTCGGTTCTAATGGTTATTCCAATTTTCATTCCTGGAGGCCATTCTTTATTTTGGAAATCTTCTAAGTCAAAACCTAAAAGTTGTTTCATAAGTGGGTCAAAGCTTGGAACTCCGAAAGTATCCCAACTAACTATACCAGCTGCAAGACCTAAAATATCGCCTGCATTTAGAGTGAATAAGTAGTCAATATTTCTAAACTCTGGATTTTTAGGATTTGAGTCTTCTACCATATTGTATTTTGTTACTTCAACTTTATCTTCGAAGAAAGCAAGCAATAGGCCAAGAAACCCATCTAACATTTCAATACCAGTGGATCCTGAAACAATACCTGGAACGATGTTTGCAATATTAATACCAGAGTTTGCAAGTAAAGGACCAACTTGCCCTAATGTATTTGTTAAATTTAGTTCTTCAGCATAATATTCTTTTCCAAGCACGTTGAAATACATTGTTCTATCTGCATAGTACATGCCGATGACAATGGCATTTTGCTGATTGCTTCTCAATTCTAGAAGCATTTGCGATTGTCTATTATCAGTGTTATGAATATTTGCTTTTAAAACTAAAGTGAGAGAGATTCGCTGATCAGTAAGTTTCTCTCTCGACATTGTGAAAATATCTATATCAAAATCTAATTGAATATCAAAAACTGTATATGTTGCGTTTACAACTTTTGGATAAAGTAAATCGGTGTTAATAAGTGCTTTTTTAACAGCCTCAGATCCGTCCGTTTTAGAAAATTTTTCTTTTTTAACAATCTCTTTTGGCGTGGTGTCTACGTCACCTTGAACAATTGAGTCGTTTGGATCACCTTGTGCCCTTGGCGAACAAGCAAAAAGTGCAGCAACAAGTGCTACCACCACGATGACAAATATTAAACTGAGGAAAAACTTTTTCTTGTTCATCATTTTCTCGATCTAGCAACTAAACTAATTTGCCTATCTTCTCAATATCCTTTGCAACATTTATCTGATTCGCTACCAACTTTTATTTGCCTATCTCTTCAATCCATTCTTTGCAACATTTGTCTGATTCGCTACCAACTTTTATCTGATTCGCTACTTATCTTGTTTCGTTGCACCTTTTTGTCTTTGCTACATTTATCGTTGTTTTTTTACTTAACCCTTTGTTTAATTGCTATAATATATATTATATATATAGGGGGACTTTGTCAATTGTCAAAACAAAAAATAGACAAAAATTCACATAAATCAAGACACCCACGACATAAAATCGCACATATATCCCACTCCTTTTGCCTAAACCCAAATATTTTTATTTAATGAAAATTCCTTGAAATCTTGGAACAACTACAAATTATTAAAAAAACTACACTCAAACTCCACATTCCCTTCAAAAAAACCTTACCCCTTTCACAATTGCCACAACACACTAAATCTCAATTTTCACATAAAAAAGCATCATATTTTTCATCAAATTCGCACCCATAAAATTAGCAATTTTTACACGAAAAACAACCACAAAATCCATCAGTTTTACATCCATAAATTAACCATTTTTTCACTAAAAATAACTACAAAATCTATCAGTTTACACCCATAAAACTAACCATTTTTTTCACTAAAAATAACTACAAAATCCATCAGTTTTACATCCATAAATTAACCATTTTTTCACTAAAAATAACTACAAAATCTATCAGTTTATACCCATAAACTAACCATTTTTTCACTTAAAAACAACAACAAAAAGTCTCCCATTTGCAACCCATTTTTTCACTTAAAAACAATAAAAAAAGCCTCATTAAAAACAAGGCTTTTTTGCATTAAATTAAACTTAAAATGAGATTATTTTACTAAAATTTCATCTTCAAACTTTTTGATTTTTGACAAAATAAACTCTCTTGGATCCAAATTATCGTCTTCAATTAAAGGTGTTAAATCCATTGAATATGCAGCAGTTTGATATTCATCAACACCGTGAGATGCAGCATAAGTTGCATTGGCACGTCTTCTTCCTTGTGCTGCTAAATCATAACGTTTACCACCCTCTATCTGACTTTTATGAACCTTCAAAACACTGTCTAATAATTCTTCATATCCTGTTAAATCAAAGACAACTTTTTCATCATCTGATAGCCAGTCAAGACTTCTCCAAACTTCGTTTCCATATAGTTTCATTGGTCTTTCATCTTTTGGCAATCTTCTGATTGCTTCAATGCATTTTAATGCAACTGCAACGTGAGTTGGATGCTTATCTGCAAGGTTATGAGTATATACAACTGTTGGAGCATATTCTTTTAAAACTTGCACATAATCATCTACCACTCTTTTATCTTCTAAATCCTTAATTTGAGCACTATTGTAATTTAACATAACTAGTCTTGAATAATCTCCAATTTTTGCAGCTTCCATTTGTTCTGCCTTTCTTATTTCAACCATTTCAGCATCAGTTGTATTTGCATATGAACCAGTTCTTGGACTTCCACTACCATTTGCTGTTATAACTGCAACAAGGCCAAATGCATCACTTTGGTATCCACGTACAATTCCTTGAGGACACATTATTTCAACATCATCTTGATGTGCTGCTATTACTAAATCTGTAAAAATATCTTTTGAACCTTTTACAATTTCTGCTTTTTTGTTTAATTCCATTTTTTTGCCTCCATAAAAAATATATATTTGTCGTCTTGTTTTTTTAGACAAAAACAACAATTATTTACATACTATGATATCAAAATTTTTGCCTTGTAATTTAGCAATTTAGCACCAAATTTAAGCAAAATGCTCTCATATATTATGGCTTAATTTTATCCTACTTTTTTATATCTTTAATGCTAAAATGCTGATTTTTTATTATAGTGTTGACGCTGTATAACTTTGACCAAGTCTTCTTACCATCTCATCTGGCAATACAAGTTTTACGCCAGAATTTAGAGAATCTAATAATTTTTGTGCTTTTGCAATAAGAGTATCGCCACCAGTTCCAGAAACAACTCTGCCATATAATACGACATGTTCTATGTCATAAAATTCTTTATACCACATAATACTATATGCTAAATATTCGCCAAGTTTTTCAAAAATTGAGAGGGCTCTTTTATCCTTTTTATTTGCAAGATCTTGAACGACAATTAATTTTTCTGATAAAATCAAATTTTTATCTATTTCAATCTTAGCCTCTGGAGCAAGTTTGATTACAGCATCTTGGGAATGATATTTACAACCAACTCCAATATCGCCGCTCCATTCATCTTTAATTGCAAATCTATTTGCATCAACTGGAACAAAAGCAAGCTCATTTAGATAACCTACAATATGCATATCTTTATCAATATATCCTGCTGCTTCACTAGTTCCTAAAGCAAGTCCTAAAACTTTACCAGAGTTCAAAAATTCGGCACCAGCAAGTGCTGCGATATCACCATCATTTGAAACATTTACAGGAACACCATAATGCTCTTCTAAATCTTTATATATTCTAAACACATGACTTTTCAATTTTGATTTTGGAACTTTGATAAATAGTGAAGAAACTCTGAGTTCATCATCTATTACTATTCCAGCTGAAGAAACACCAATAGCATCAACTTTTCCATCTAGTGCTTTTAAGCCCATATTTATACTGTCTAAAATTCCAGCCTTATGATATGTTGGATCATCATTTAATTTTGGTTGCCATACAACTTCTTTTTCAAATATGACTTTCCCATCAATACAAGCAGTTACTTTTCTATCAGATCCACCAGCATCAAAACCAATTCTTCTACCTTTTGTGTTTCCGCCTACCATTTTTGCTTTTCTAGACTCTTTTGGCATCTTTCCGCTTACTTTTTCTACAACAAAGGGAGTTTGATAAACATCAGACATAAAATCGACATCAAATTTTCTCTCACCAGTTTTTGAATATATTTTTTGGATTTCATCAATGACTGCATCATCGCCTTTTAGATATAGGTGATAACCACCGTATGCCCAAATCATAGTTTTAACAACTCTTTCAACAAAGCGGGTGTTTTCAGAAACTCTATTAGAGGGTAGAATTTTTAATGTTTTAACTGCAACTTCTTCTTTTCCTCTTCTTAGTGCAATTTCAAATTTTTGAGAACCCACTTTTCTGCATTCTTCTTCGAAATCTAACTTAAATTGATACATTGAATAATAATTTTTATCTAGCATGTTTACTTCTTCCTTATATTTATTTTTCTTTTATTTAATCTCTATTTATTTACTATACTTTATTTCATACATTGTTTTTTTAAGATTACTAACTAAATGTTAATCCTTATTATTTTCTATCTCTTCAAACTTTCCTATTATAGTTTTATTCTTTTTGATTTTCTATCTCTTCAAACTTTCCTATTATAGTTTTATTGTTTTTGATTTTCTATCTCTTCAAACTTTGCTGCCATAGTTGGATTATTTCTTGTTAATTTTTTTATTGTCAAATCTTGTGCTTTATCATTAGCAAGCCTTAGATTATTGCTGCTTCTGTATAATAAATCTTTGACTTTATTAAGATCATCAATAGTTTTATCAATTCTTTTTATTGCATCTTCAAATTGGCCAGAAGCAAGATTATAGTTTCTTGCAAATCTATCTCTAAAATCGAGTAAATCTTCTTCAAATTTTTTGACATCAAGCTCTTGATTTTTAATAACTTCAAGTTTATTTTTGTATTCTATAGTATTTAATGCTCCATCTCTTAATAGAGAGATAATTGAAATAAAGAATTGTGGTCTAATTACATACATTTTTTCATATTTGTTAGATGGAACAGGATAAATGCCAGAGCTGTAAAGTTCATTATCTGCTTCTAACATTGAAACTAACACCGCATACTCACATCCTTTTTGTTTTCTATCTTTATCTAATTTAGCAAAAAAGTCTTCATTCTTTTTCTTTGTGGCAGTAGTCTCATTTTCGTTTTTCATTTCAAACATAATGGACAGTACTTCAACACCATTTTCATTTTCTTCTCTATAAATGAAATCTCCTTTTGAACCTGAACTAGCGTCATTATCTTTTTCAAAATACACATTGTCTTTAACAAAAGGCCTTACATATTTTTCAAATTGAACTTGACAATGCCGCTCCAATGTTTCACCTACGAGTTTAGTAGATAGTTTTGCCTTTAAATCCTTAAAATATTCTATTGCCTCATCTTTTTCTTTTATTTTTTGATTAAATTCTTCTTTAACTTTACTTATTTCAATTTCACTTTGCTGCTTTTGACTATTTAATTCATTTTTAGTGGTTAATAGTGTAACTTCCATTTCGTTGATTTGTTTTTCTTTTTCTTCAACAGCTTTTTTAACAGCAAGTTCATTGGTTATTTTATTATTTGAAATTGTGTTTTCTAGTTCAAAAATCTTTTTTTCTAGTTTGCTTATTTCATCATTGTTTGCCCTTTCAAGCTCTGCTTCTCGATTTTTTTGTTCTAGTTCATATTTGTATTTTAAATCCTTTATTTTGTTTTCTAACTCTTCGTTAAATTCTTTATTTTTTATTTGAACAAGTATTGACTCATATGATGCTTCATCGACAGTAAATACTGAACCACAGTTTGGACATTTTATTTCATTCATTCTTTGCTTCTCCTTTTATTTTCCTATCTTTTCTATTATACCATAAAAGATATATTTCCCCTGACTAAAAGCCTAAATATTTTTAAGTATTGATACTAAAAATATATATTAAAAAAACCAAGCATTTAGGTTTAAATTCTATATGCTTGGATTAAATTAAAAGTGAATGTTAAACATAAATAACGTATGTTTTTTTACATTTTTATATTGCATTAATTGCTATATTAGGCATCTTTTTATATTTGTTTTGCTGCCCTTTCTTTAGTTTTATAAATATATTACAGGAGACTGAGGTGCGGCAAGTTGAAGTTTTTTAGTGTTTTCTACCCATGATTTTTTTGCTTTTTTGACTGTCCACTTTTCTACATGTGTTATGGTGTCTAAAGGTTTAACCAAACTAATTGGAGACAAGGTTTCAACTTCATGAATTAAGTCATTTGTATATGTTTCAAAGTTGCAACTAAAATCTGGATAATGTCCTTTTTTATCGCCCATTACTTCTTTAATATATACAGTATCTTCATACATATATTGTGCTATAATATTTGGCAAAAATGTGCCAAGTTTTAACGCTCTTTTATTTTGGGGATTTGATGCTAGAAAAATTGCTTCATTTGTAATTGCATATCTTCCATCTAATATATCATTGTATGGCCAATGAACTATATTTCTATTTGGCAAATATCCAGTATCTTCTCTTGATAGTGGAACTACTAGCATGCCTCCAGATTTACATACACTCAAACTCCAAATACAAAGAGGTAAAATATTGTTGCTAAGATTTGTTGCACTCATTTCAACATTGATTTTTTCTTCATCAACAAACTCAATTTTCATTTTAGTTTGAACATTATGTATTGGCCATTTTTTAGGAACAAAGATAGCTCCATTTTTTATTTTTTCATATTTAACTAAATCATTATCTGGGACATAAGTTGTTTCGTTTTCTGGGGAAAGCCACATTCTAGTACCACCATAAACATGCCACATTTCGCCCTCACCATAAGATGCGGAAACATCTTTGTTAATTAAATCATTTACATCTTCATAAAAAATGTTTTTTCCATCTGGCAAATATCTAAGTGATATTATTCTAGGACCCACATCTAAAGTTACTTGGATTTCAACTTTTTTTGATGACATAACTAAAGTTCTTCCTGCAAAACATTTACCCTCTGAATATTTAATCATTTTACACCCCTTATTTAATTAAAATTTTTTGAGTTTTTTATGTATATAAAGATAATAGCCTCATAAAAAAAGAAATTTTTTTACATAAAAATTAAAGGCTTTTTGAATCTTTTCTTGTTGGTCTAAGTGTATTTATTGCGCCCTTTTTACACATAAAGATAAAGGCTTTTTGAATCTTTTCTTGTTTTCCACATGTATTTTTTATGCTTTTTTTACTATTAAATTAAATTTTTAATTTTAGATACAACTAATTTTGAAATATATAAATACTTTATTCTTGATGATATAACTTCAAAGCAAGCACATTGTTTTTCTCAACAGATAAAACTGTGATTACTTGAATTTGAACTGTTGTAGCAGGTTCAATTTCACTTAAAATTGAAGCTATCTTTGATACGATTTCTGCTTGATGTCTATTTTCTTTTAGATATTCAGAGTAAGTTAATGTGTTTGCATAACTACTTTCAAGATACAAGTCATATACAAAATTCCCCTCAACTGGATATGATAAATTAAATGCGATATCACATAGTAGCATTGGTGTGCTTGCGTCTACTTTAGGAACAAGATAATTTTTAATTAAATATTCTAATTCTGCTTCAGTGTCTACAAATTTATCATAGATTTTTTCTCCAACTATGCCGATTGCATATTTATATCCTGTGTATAAAGGAGCCTCTGCTTTATACTCAAATTTTCCATATTGTGAAAGTTTAGCATCAGAGGTTCCTACTCCATAGGCTTCTTTATCAGTGGTTAATAAGAATTTATGACTAATAAACTCATATCTTGTTGCACCTTCATTCAATTCTCTAAGTGCCCAAGTTCCATCAATGACATAATATTTTCCATTTAGTAAAGCAAGATTCCAAACATGAGCTACTCCCATTGAATCAACACCAACTTGTCTTGTATTTGATATTCCAAGCATTGAAAGAAATAGTGACATTGTCTTTGCTATTCCATCACAAACTGCTTTGCCAGGGAATATTCCTGTAACCTCACCGTCCATATCAAATGATGCTTTTAATACGCCTTCAATATGGAAACCGTCATAATCAAAAACCTGATCATCTGGAGTATCTATATGTTCTACCAAACCATAATCATAGAAAGTGTTTTTTGAAATAAAGTCATATATTGCAAGGATTTTTTCTTCTGTTGTCATATTAGGTTTTACAACATTTCTAATTACATATCTTGCAATTTTATATGCTTCATCTGCTGGAGAGTTCTCTACTGGTAAAGGTCTATAACCTAACATTGCTGCATAAAATAGTTGATCAGTTGTTTCAACAATTCTTCCTTCTAATAAATCAATAGGCAATGTTTCTATTACACCTGTTCCCTCTTTTGCAAACAAATCATTTTCTGCTTTTACTGTTCCTGTTGATTCTTTTGTTTTAAAGCTTTCCATAAGTGCTGGGAAAGCAAAACTTACTCTGTATTCTCCATTTTGATTTGCACTTTCAACAGTTAAAGCAACATCTGTTGTTTCTACATAAGTTCTAAGTGCAGCGATCATCATTGCTGCAAATCTTTGTCTATTTGGATCGTTTGGATATAAAATATCTGTTTCTGGATGTAATGGAGCATAAGATGCTTGTTCTTCTGCATTGAAATCATATGGGGAAAACAATTCAAATCTATATATTAATTTGCCGTTATATTGTTCTCCATCTTCAGCAGTTCCCATTTTAGACATTCCCTCTATTTCTGGTCTAAATATGACAAGCTCGTTTAGTAGCATTCCTAAATCTTCAATATTTGAAATATATCTATTGTGATTTAGCCAAATTGGATCAAAATATGTATATTTGCTTTCATTTAGCTTTGCATTGTAATCGTGCCATGGTGTCCAACCAAATCTATCACCTTTTATTCTAACTGAAAAATCTTCATCTAATGAGGCAATATCGCTAGGAATAAAAATACCTTGTCTATCATACATTGAAGGGATATCTAGAGTTTTGAAACTTTGAATAGAATAATCTGCACCTGCTTGTTTTTTTACTTCTACATATATATTTCCAGTTTCATATGGCAATCTATTCCAAGTTATATATGGCATATATTCTGTTTTTTCTTCATCAAATGGTTTTCCTTCTACCAAAACATTTCTTAAATCATTTCCAGCATTTTCACCAGAAACATTTATATTTAATGTTTCAACATTAACACTTCTTGGAGCACCTTTGATTATAGGTCTAACTGTTACTTTATAAAGTCCTTCTTCTCTTAAGACATAGTTTAAATCAGCAACTTGTGCTCCACCTATTTCATCAACTGCCTTTATTCCAGTTTGAACATATTCGGTATTACCTATTTGAGTTTGTCCTGTTGCATCATATTTTGCAATTGACCATTGATAACCTTCAGGTGGAAATTCAGCATTGCTTTTTGTTGCATTTATTCGTAAAATATCACCTTTTGCAAAGTTATATGTCAATCCAGAAGCTGCATCTAAAACATTAAGTCTCATTTGCCGTAACGGTTGATATATTCGTATCAAATCAGATTCTATAATTTTTTCTTCGCTAACATTAGAAAGTACCACTTTTACCCTGTACTCACCTTGTGGTAAGTTTTTGACATCATAAATCAATTTAACCGTGTTTCTAGCACCTTCTTGATTAATTGGAGTGTCATTTATATACCAAGATATTTCAGGATTGGGATCACTTTTTGGAGAATCTTGAACTAGAGAAAATGCAATTTTAGCACTTTCCCCCTGGATTTGATTGAGAGCAGAAATTGGTGAATCTAGTTTAATAGAGTAATGCAGTGCCGCATAAACTACTTGAAAAACTGCATGTGCCCTCAAAGGTTCATCAAATGCACCAATTGGTCTAGTATTTACCGTAACAACAGTTGCCCCAATTTTTTTAGGGATAATTGTAGCGGTTGTACTATCTGGTGAAGTTTCTATGCTTAAAACATCAGTTTCAGCAATTGTATAACTAAGTTCACGTCCTATTATTGCATGAGCAGGTTCAACAATTGGTTTAATGGTTTGCGGTCTAATCAATGTTGTTTCATCCTCAAAGAAAACCTTGTTTTCAGATTGAGGGAAATATACTCTTGTAACTGCAACTTCTTCTACTAAAATGGAAATTTTAAGAGAAATTCTTGGATTATCTCTTGAGTGAATAAAGATATAAATTGGAATAGGAGTTTTAACTTCTTCATCGTATTCGTTGTATGTGATCTCGTTTTTTACAGCTCTTGCTTTTACAAGACCGTTTGAATCTATTGAAATAAACTCTCTGTCCTTATCATCATCATAACGGAAATATACGTTTTGATTTTTAGCATTTGTTGGTAAAACATATGCATTGATTTTATATGTACTAGGCTCTCCACGTGGTGCCATAAAAATTTCAGTATCTTCAACTCTAATGTCTGTAACTTCATTATTTCCATTGTTACAACCAGACAAAATGACAGCACAAGAAACTGCCATTATTAAAACTACTATTAAAGTTAGAAATACTTTCTTTTTCATATATTAAATTTTACTCTCTCACCATAAAATTTTATCTTTATTTAATATATATGCGTGCAACTAAAATTTTATATGCACATTTCTATATTATACATGTAAAAACTTTATGTCAATGTTAGCCTTTAATTTTTCACCTTTTTTACATAATATTAAAATTGCATATTCGATGTTATTTTGCAAAAAGCAATTTTATATGTTCTATGTGATTTGGCAAAAAGCAATTTTGTATGTTCAATTTAACTTTTAAAAAAAGCAATATAAAAATAGAAATGCAATAATGAGAAGGCAGCAAAATTAAATATGAAATAATACCCCCAATAAATACATCTTTTCAAAAAACTGATAATATTATAAAATTTAACGATGAATATATTATAATTTTATTTAATATAGGAAATTGTGTCACTGCAAAAGGATTTTGCTGCAGCGCAAATTGCAATTCTTTGCTCTGATTTACCTATAAAATCTGACCTATATTTTATTTCACTTAAACTTAGATTAGTAAAGCCTTTTTGCAATCATCTAACCGTCAAATATTGTCCATATCTTGACTAATATGGAAACTATTATATCTAATTATGTTACCTAACAACGATATTTTAATTTTTTACTTAAAACTTTATTCATTAAAAAAAGCCCCATCAATGATGGAAGCCTTTTTCGTTTGTAAGTATTATATTATATGCCTTTATTTATACTCAAAAGTTACTTGAACTGGATAGTGATCTGAAGGGAATTTTCCATCAATTTTTGCATCAATTACGCCATAAACTTTTGGTTTCAAGTCACGATTTGGTTTATATAAAATAAAATCAATTGGAGGGGAATTTTTATCTACTTTTTCATATCCATGAAATGTATTTCTTGCTTTTGTAATTTCCACTCCTTCTGCATATTTTGAATCGTCTAAAAATGATGTTACATATTGATATGGATTACTTACATCTTGTATTGCTGCATTTTCTGGAAAATTTAAATCACCAAGTAAAATGACATTTGTATCGCCTACTTTATCAATTTTTTGCTGGATAAGTTTTAAGCTTTCAATTCTTGCTTTTTCGCCTAAATGATCTAAATGTGCATTGAACACATATAGCTCTTTTTCATTTATATCTTTAAGTTTAACCCAAGAACAAATTCTTTCAAGTGCTGCATCCCAACCAATACTTTCTTTTTCAGGTGTTTCTGATAACCAAAACACACCTTTATCTAGTAGAGTAAATCTACTTTCTTTCCAAAAAATTCCACAAGCTTCAGCAGATAAACCTTTGCTTTTTCTATACGGTGCGTATTTTCCATAACCTACTAAATATTTATCAAAATGTTTTTCTTGTTTCTTTTTTAATTCTTGAACGCCTAAAATATCTGGCATACTGTTTTCAATTGTTTCAAAAACAAGTGGAGCTCTAAGTCCCCAACGGTGCTTTCCAACTAATTCACAAGTATAGCACCTAATATTAAATGACATAACTTTCATTTCATTTTCCTTTACTGCTTTTGTAGAAGCATCTACCGTTTGTGTGTATGCATCAACATTCCATGCAACATTTGCATAATCAAGTCCAATTCCTACACCAAAGGCTATAACTATTGCTCCAATTACTGCAAGCGATATAAACGCTTTTAGCCCTTTTGTCGTTGTTACAAATCCTTTTTTCCCTTGTTTTTTCTTAGACATATTTTATACCTCACTCAATATTGTTATTCTACCACAGTTTTATACTTTCTAACATATGAATAGGTATTTTTGTGTTTAATTGTAAAACAGTATTAAATCCAAAGTTAAACACAACTGATTTCCATAAACTAAATGCTTAAAACATATGCAGCTTTTGGAATTGTTCTAGTTGCAACTTTTTTTGGAACACTATAACCAACCCGCGTATACGTGTGAGTATTTAAATGTTTTTTTATTTATGCTAAAATTTTAAGTGTAAAGAGTTTTATTTATTTTTATAAAATATTTTAAAAATAAACTTTATAGCAAGTAAACAAAAAAGGATGGGTTTTTATGGCAACAAAATATGGAGCATATGCTGGGAAAGTTATGTATGTAGATTTAACAACAAAAACATACAAAGAATATCCAGTAAACGACAATGACAGAAAACTTTTTATTGGTGGTAAGGTTTTAGCAGCAAGGATTATACACGACTTTGTAAAAGGACCGATGGATCCTTTCAGTCCTGAAAATCCAATTGTTATTACAACTTGCCCATTAAATGGAACACCTTGTCCATCATCTGCAAGATTTAATGTAAGTACGATATCACCATTAACTAATTTATTAACATCTTCAAACTGCGGTGGAAGTTTTGGAGCACAACTTAAAAAAGCAGGACTTGATGCCCTCATTATTGTTGGAAAAAGCGAAGATTTCATTTATTTAGATGTCAGTGAAGATGGTATAGAATTTAAAGATGCAGAATTTTTACGTGGTCTAACTACTGGTGCTGCACAAGAACTTTTACCTAAAAAAGCAGGTAAATTTGTAATTGGACCTGCTGGTGAAAATTTAGTTAAATATGCATGTGTCGTATCCGATGAACGTGCTGCTGGTCGTGGTGGTGTTGGTGCTGTTTTTGGAAGCAAAAATCTAAAAGGCGTAATTGCAGATGGCAAAAGTATGGCACCAAGATATGATCAAGATAAATTGACAAAACTTGTTAGAAAATGGACAAAAGATATAACTGCACATCCATTAACTGGTTCTCAATTACCAAAACTTGGAACTGCTGGACTTTTGTCAACGATGCAACAAAAAAATCTGCTTGCTACAAAGAACTTTAAAGAAGGACAATATGAAGGTTTTAGAGATATTTGTGGTGAAGAACTTGCAGAAAAATATTTGATAAAGAATAAAGGATGTAGATCTTGCCCTATTCAATGTGGTCGTGTTGTTGAAGTAAATGGTAAACAAGTAAAAGGACCAGAAGTTGAAATTATGGGACTTATGGGTGCAAACATATTAAACAACGATTTGCAAAAAATAATACAATGGAACTATGAATTAGATGAACTTGGAATGGACACTATTTCCGCTTCTGGAACAATTGCTTTTGCAATGGAATTAAATGAAAAAGGAATTTGGGATAGTGGCTTAGAATTTGGGAAAATAGATAATATTTCACAAGTTATAGACGATATTGCATATAGATGTGGAGAAGTTGCTGATCAACTTGCAAATGGAAGTCGTTGGCTTAGCGAAAAATATGGTGGTAAAGATTTTTGTATGAACGCAAAAGGTATGGAATTATCAGCATATCAACCAAGAGCTGCAGTTGGTCAAGGACTTGGATATGCTGTTTCAAATAGAGGCGGATGTCACTTAAACGGTGGTTATCTTGTCGTTTTAGAAGGACTTGGACTCAGCATTGATCAATATACTCCATTTGGTAAAGCAGCCCTTACTGTAATGTTTCAAGATGTTATGGAATCTGTTTCTGCTGGTGGAAACTGTCTGTTTACAACTTATGCATTCTTCCCACCATTTTTATTAAACAAACCAAACTGGTGGCTAACAAGACTTGTCAATAAAGTATTTCCATATTTAGGACCAGTAATTGGTGTGGCAAACAAACATTCAAAAGCATTAAAAGTAAATATTTCTTCAATGTTACCTCAACCTCTTGGCATAACACATGCAACTGGAATAAAGATGACAATGGGCAGTATGATGGCTCTTGGTGCTAGAGGATACAACCTTGAACGTTTAATAAATTTAAGATTAGGACTTGATCCAAAAACTGACACCCTACCAAAAAGACTGTCAAAAGTTTTACAAGATCCAGATAACAAAAAGAGTAAAGTTCCAATTGAAAAAATGGTTAAACAGTATTACAAAGCAAGAGGCTGGAACAAAGATGGAACAATTAAAAAACGTACACTTAAATATTTCAACATACTAGATTTAGATGATATTTCTAAAAGACCACTTGAAGAACAAGGTGAAAGAAATATTATTCCACCAAAACCAAAAAAAGATAAAAAACCAAAAGCAGCAAAAAAGGATGCTCCAGACAAAGCAAAGTCTGCAAACGCAGATGCAAAACCTACAAACGCTGCTCCTAAAAAACCACTAACCGAAGAAGAAAAACAAAAGCGCATTGAAGAAGCTCTTGCTAGAAAAAAAGCAAAAGAACAAGCAAATGCTGAGAAAAAAGAATAATTTATCTGTTTAGAAAAAGATATAAAGATAAAAATAATCTGTTTAAATTAAGGGAAAAATAAAAAGCAACAATTAATCAATTAGGATTAAAAAAGATAAAAGCAATCTGTTTAAATTAAGGGAAAAGATATGGAAGAAAATAATTTAGTTACAGTTGAATTTTTTGGTTTATATAGACTTGCATACAAAAAGGCATGTGTAAAAGTTGAAGCAAAAAACATCGAAGAATTGTTTCAAAAGCTATATGAAATGGACGATGTTCATACACCAAAAGAACTTAGAAACTCCATTGTCTTATTAAATGGCAAAAACATTATGGAACTTAGAAAATTTAAAACAAAATTAAAGCCAAATGACAATGTAGTAATAATGAGCCCTGCTTCTGGTGGTTAAACAATAACTATATTGCCATAAATTGTGATGATTCTTGGTTAAGCCAAATTGTTTTTGTGGCAGCGCTTTAACATTGATATTTTTATTTACAAACAAAATATTTTTTAATTTTAATAACTTGATATAGGTGAACTTGTGTTAGATTTTAATGAGGCAGTAAAAGATAAAGTAATAGCAATCATAGGTTGTGGTGGTCTTGGTGGAAACATTGCACATTTATTTGCAAGACTAAATCCCAAAAAAATAATTGTTTTTGATGGTGATGAGTTTTCACTTAGTAATTTAAATAGACAGCTTTGTGCGACAAAAAACACAATTGGAAAAAAGAAAGTTGAAGTCTTAGAAGAAAGACTTTTAGCATGTTCAAACTCAGAAATTGAAACTCATCCAATATTTTTTACTGAAAAAGAAATTCCTCTTTTAGAATCTGTAGATTTAATATTAGATGCAACTGATAATGTCCGTTCAAGATTTGTCATAGAAAAAGCAGGCAAAAAACACAAGATTCCAGTTGTACATGGTGCAATTAATGGACTTTTTGGTCAAGTAGCAATTATTTATCCTGGCGACAAAACTTTTGAAAAACTTTATCCAGACAAACAAGAAAAAGAAATACAAAAAACATATAGCTTTGCCCCATCGCTTATCGCGTCTATACAAGTTGCTGAAGCAGCAAAATATTTTGCAAAAGAACAAGAATTAAAACCTTATGAAGTTTTATTTATTGATATGCTATCAATGGATATTAAAAAGGTAAATATCTAGTTTATCGTATGCAGATATTAAAAGATAAACATCTACTTTGTTATCGATGGATATTAAAAAAATCAACATAGAGTTTGTTATTAATGGATATTAAAAAGATAAATATTTAGTGTAAACATATAGATTTTTACAAATAATATAGGAGTTGTTATGAAATATACAGTTGCAATAATAACAGTTAGTGATTCTTGCTCGAAAGGTCAAAGAGAAGATTTAAGTGGACCATGTATTAAAGACATCGTAGAAAAACAAAATTTTGAAGTTGTTTCTATGGAAGTTGTTCCTGATAATTCATTTACCCTTCAAAACTACTTTAGAAAACACATATTCAATAGAGTTAATCTCATTTTAACAACTGGCGGAACTGGATTTTCAGATAAAGACATAACTCCAGAGGCTACACAAAAAGTCATTACTAAAGAAGCACCAGGTATTGCTGAAGCAGTAAGAGCACATGGTATGCAATATTCAAATAGATCAATGCTTTCTCGTGGAATTTGTGGTATTAGTCAAAAAAGCATAATATTAAATCTACCAGGAAGTCCAAAAGCAGTTAGTGAAAGTTTAGAATTTGTTCTAGATCCACTCACTCATGCAATAGATATTTTAACTGGCAATGCTAGTAATTGTGCAAGAAATGATTAAAATTAGATAAATAACATTTATTGCAAAAAACAAAAGGAAATAAAATGTTAAATGTAGTTACATATAAAAAAGCTTTAGAATTATTAGAAGAAAATTTTAAATATTTGAAATGGGGACACATTGATGTCCCTATTCATCTTGCAAAAGGCAAGGTTTTATTTGAAGATATTTTAGCAAAAGAAGATATTCCAGGATTTGATCGCTCCTCTATGGATGGTTATGCAGTAAAATCAAAAGATACCCATGGAGCTAGTCTTTCAATTCCTGCTTTTTTCAATATTGTTGGAAAAGTTGAAATGGGAAAAGATACAGATTTTGAAATTAAATCTGGTGATTGTGCATATATTCCAACAGGTGGAAAAATACCAAAAGGTGCAGATGCTGTAATGATGATAGAGCATACTGAAAACCTAAAAAATCAAATGCTTGGATACAAACCTTTACATGTAAATGAAAATGTTATTGGAAAAGGTGAAGATTTAAAAAAAGGTGAGGTTGCAATTAAAAAAGGAACTAAATTAAATGCTATGCATATAGGACTACTTGCAAGTCTTGGCATTAGTAAAGTTAAAATTTTTGCCCCACTTAAAATGTATATCATATCTACTGGAAATGAAATTGTAGATATAGAAAAACAAAATTTAGAAGAAGGAGAAATAAGAGATTCTAATAGATATATACTAGAAAGTTTCATTTTGGAAAATCATATTGTAGCAGGATTTAGTCTATGTAAAGATAACCTTGAAGAGATCGAAAATGCAATTAAGAAAGGATTAGAACTTGCAGATATTGTATTAATATCAGGGGGCAGTTCCGTTGGTGCAAAAGACTTTTCACATGCAGCAGTTGAAAACAATGGCGCCACCATCTTTATTGATGGAATTGCAATAAAACCAGGTAAACCCACATTTGTTGCAAGAAAAGAAGATAAGTTAATCTTTTGTCTAGCAGGACATCCAATGGCAGTTGGAATTGGATACAAGTTATTTGTAGATAATGTCATAAACTCATATATAAGCAACCAAAATAAAGAAGTTTTGCATGCTAAAGCAAAAATAAACTTCCCATCAAGTAGCGGTAGAACTACTGTTATGCCAGTAGAACTTGAAACAATTAATAACACTTTATATGCAACGCCACTTTTTACAAAATCATCTGTTATGTCTACACTTGCAAAGTCTCAAGGCTATACATTAATAGATGCAAACATTGAAGGTATATACAAAGATGAAACAATTGAGGTTTACCCTCTTTACTAAATTGAAAATGCAATCCTTAACATGTATTTATAACAACATTTTATAATGTAGATAAATAAAAAATAATTGAATAAAGTTAAATAGCAATAACAAAATATTCTAAAACGAGTTTAATGAATGTAACAAAAAATCAAATATAAAAATCGAGTGAAATAAATAAAACATTCTAAAACGAGTTTAATGGAATTAACAAAACATAAAAGATAAAATTGATAAATAAAAAGCGAAGGTGAAAAATGCAAAGAGCATATATTGAAAATAATGATATTAAAATTTTTGAAGAGTATCTTGCTAAAGTAAAAAGACTTGGATTTGAAGAAATTGATGTAGCAGATTCTTTAGGTCGCATAACATATGAAGCAGTTTTTGCTGTTAAATGTGATCCTATGTTTAACGCTTCAGCAATGGATGGCATTGTAGTTGTAGCAGAAAAAACACATGGTGCAAACGATCAAACTCCATTGACATTAAAAAAAGGAAGAGATTTTGAATATATCAATACTGGATATGAAATTCCTAGTAAATATAACTCTGTCATTATGATTGAATATGTTCAAAAAATTGATGAAGATACCATACAAATAGTAACTCCATCTCATCCATGGCAACATATCAGAGTTAAAGGTGAAAGTATTGCTGAAGGTGAAATGGTTTTACCTTCAATGCATAAAATAAGACCTCAAGATATAAGTGCTTTACTTGCTTCAGGAAATGGAAAAATAAAGGTATACAAAAGACCAAAAATAGGAATAATTCCAACTGGAAATGAAATGGTTTCAGATGTAAAAGATTTAGTTAATGGCAAATTAATGGAAAGTAACTCTCATATGTTTGCTGCCCTTTCTAAAGAACTTGGAGCAATTCCTACTAGATATAAAATTGTAAATGATGATAAAACAGAACTTAAAGCCCTTTTAAAAAAAGCAGTAAAAGAAAATGACATTGTTATAATAAATGCAGGCTCTAGTGCTGGAACAAAAGACTATTCAAGAGAAGTTATTGAATCACTTGGTGAAGTTTTTGCACATGGTTTTGCAATAAAGCCAGGAAAACCCACCATTTTAGCAACAATTGATGGTAAACAAGTTTTTGGCATACCAGGTTATCCAGTTTCTGCAAATGTTGCATTTAATTTATTTGTAAAGCCAGTACTTTTAAAACTTGGTGCAAATAAAGATACATACAAACCTCAATTTGTAAAAGCAAGATTGACTAAAAACATTGTTTCTTCTTTTAAAAATATTGACTATGTAAGAGTTTCTTTAGGTTTTGTAAATGATACATTAGTTGCAACTCCAATTTCTGGCGGTGCAAGCAGAATAATGAGTTTAGTAGAATGCGATGGTTTAATTACAGTTCCAAGAACCTTAGAAGGATTTTTAGCAAATGATATGGTTGATGTTGAGTTGTTCAAATCCCTTGAAGAAATAAAATCTAGAGTTGTAGTAATTGGAAGCCATGATTTAATTGTAAATATTTTAGGTGATAATATGCCTTTAGTATCTTCTCATGTTGGAAGTCTTGGCGGTATTATGACTTTACTTAAAAACGAATGTCATCTTGCCCCTATTCATTTACTTGATGAAGAAACTGGTGTATACAATATTCCTTTTATTAAAAAATATTTCAAAGGACAAAAAATGGCATTGATAAAAGGAGTTGGCAGAACTCAAGGATTAATGCTTAAAAAAGGAAATCCAAAAAACATCAAAAGCGTTAAAGATTTAGCAAGAGATAATGTTACTTTTGCAAATAGACAACGAGGTGCTGGAACAAGACTTTTATTTGATTATCAATTAAAAAACAACAACATCAAAACAGATGAAATAAAAGGTTATGAAAAAGAATTTACTACTCACCTTGCAGTAGGTGTTGCAGTTGAAAATGATATTGCAGATGTAGGCATGGGCGTTAGATCTGTTGCAATGAATATGGGATTAGATTTTATTAAAATAGCAAATGAAGAATATTCATTTTTAACTTATGCAGACAATCTAAACGATGAAAGAATTAAAAAATTTATTGATACCTTAAAAGATGAAAAGGTAAAAGAAAAAATATTATCACTTGGAGATTACACCATAGATGGAATTGGTGATGTTGAAATAATTGATTGTTAAAACCTTAGAAAATAGATATGTTTTAACATTCTAAAAAGGCAGTAAATGTATTATAATATCCAAATAAAATTAACCCTCTAACAATAAAGAAACATTAAACTAAAGTTTAATTAAAAAAGTTGTGAATATATGCAAGATCAATATGGAAGAAAAATTGAATATCTACGTCTTTCAATAACAGACCTTTGTAATTTAAGGTGTAAATATTGCATGCCTGAAAAAGGTATCAAAAAACTTCCACATGATGAAATTTTAACTTTTGAGCAAATGGTTAATGTTGCAAAAGCTGCTAAAAAACTTGGAATTAAAAAACTTAGAATAACTGGTGGTGAACCATTAGTTAAAAGAAACTTTATCGCTTTATTAGAATCTATTTCTGAAATAGGATTTGAAGATTTGGGCATCACAACTAATGGAATTAATCTTCCTAAATATATAGATGATATAAAAAGACTTGGTGTTAAGAGAATAAATATTAGTCTTGATAGTCTTAATAAAAAGACATATCAACTAATAACTAATCATGATGAATTAGATAAAGCACTTTTAGGAATTGATAAAAGTATTGAGGCAGGAATTAAGGTTAAAATAAATACAGTTATGTTAAAAAACATAAATGAAAATGAATTTGAAAACCTAATTAATTTTGCTAAAGAGAAAAATATTCTTTTGCGTTTTATTGAACTCATGCCAACTGAGTGCTCAAAAGATTTTGCTAAATTACACTACTTATCTTCAAAAGATGTCATTAAAAAATTTAATGCTAAATTTGTTAGGGAAGAGGGTGTTGCAGATATATATGATATAGGTGGATTTTTAGTTGGTTTTATCAGCCCTATTTCAAATAAGTTTTGTGATAGTTGCAATAAAATTAGAATAACATCTACTGGACTTTTAATTCCTTGTCTACATTCAAATGTTGGATATTCCTTAAAGCCATATGTAGATAATGTAGATGAACTAGCACGGCAAATTGAAAAGTTTACTTTGAATAAGCCCATCTCTCATTTCATTGGTGAAAAAGAAAATATATCAAAAACCATGAATACTATTGGTGGTTAAATTAATCAAATATATCTGGCTTTATCTTAATTTATATCCATTAAAATTTAATACAACATACTAACAATTGCTGTTAAATATTAGCAAATAAAAAATTGTTAAATTTGTTTTGTTAAAAGGATGTTTAGACACGATAAATAATGTAGAATATATATAGTAAATTTTATAAGGAGAATATTTTGGAAAACGATAAAACACTATCACATATTGATGAAAATAAAAATGCACACATGGTAAATGTTGGAGAAAAACAACCAACTCACAGAGAAGCAGTTGCAAGCGGAATAATAATTTTAGACAAAGCAACAATCGAAGCAATTGCTGAAGATAAAGTAGAAAAAGGTAGTGTTTTGGTAACAGCTACAGTAGCAGGAATTAATGCTGCAAAAAATACAAGCAATTTAATTCCCCTATGCCATAATATTCCTTTGGAAAATGTTCAAATTGTTTTTGAATATATGGATAACGGAATAAAAGTAATTGCAACAGTAAAAACTTTTGCAAAAACTGGCGTTGAAATGGAGGCTTTAACTGCAGTATCCACTACTTGTTTAACTATTTACGATATGGTTAAAAGCATAGATAAAAAAGCTGTAATCACAGATATTAAATTAGTATATAAATCTGGCGGAAAATCTGGGACATTTGAAAGAAAAAATTAAATAAATTTATCATTTAAATTTAATAGTATTTCCAAAAGTGATAAAAACTGAAAATAGAAAAGATATTATTTTAATTTTAATAGTATTTAAAGGATAAAAAATGAAAGCAGGAAAAGTATTAGCAGTAAATATTAGTAAAAATAAAGGTGAAATTAAAAAGCCTGTTAGCAAAGTGCTTGCTATTAAAGATTATGGTTTTGAAGGAGATGCACATGCAGGTCCTGGTAAAAGACAAGTCAGCCTTTTAGGAAATGAAAGTATAGAAAAAATGAAAGCCTATGGAATTGAAGGTCTATGCTTTGGTAAATTTGCAGAAAACATAACTACTGAAGGTTTAGAACTATATAAACTTCCCGTAGGAACTAAATTAAAAATTGGGAAAACCATTCAAGAAATTAGTCAAATTGGCAAAAAATGTCATGCAGCAGATGGTTGTGAAGTTTTTAGAGCTGTAGGCACTTGTATAATGCCAAAAGAAGGTTTATTCACTATCGTTTTAGAAGGCGGAGAAATTAAGCCAGGCGATGAAATAATAGTTTTAGATTAAAATACTTCTTTTGTTAGCATATATTCTAAAAATTCTTTTAATTCTTTTGTCTTAACATTTTTTGGAAAATCTTTAACACCCATTGTTTCAAGAAGTTTGCCTTCATGTAAAAACAAAACATAATCAGCAATTTCAGCAACTTGGGACATTTGATGTGATGTAAAAATTAAGGTTTTATCTCTATCTTTTGCTCTTTTAGAAACAAGTTCTTGACATACTTTTGCTTGTTTAATATCCATTGAAGCAGTAAATTCATCTAATAAAAAGACAGGTGCATCAGCACATAAAATTCTAGCAAGTGCAACTCTTTGTGTTTCGCCACCTGATAATTTTGCTGCATTCTTTTTTTCTAAATGAAGAAGATCTAAATCTTTTAATATCTTTTTTGCTTCATCTTTTTTGAATTTTTTCTCTCTAGTTTTATATACAAACTTTAAGTTGTTAATAACTGAAAAAGAAAAACCTACACTTTGCTGTGGCATATATGCAACCATATTTTTTGATAATCCTTCAATCTTTCCATCAAAGTCAATTGCTCTAGCAATGCATTTTAATAGGGTTGATTTTCCACTGCCATTTGCACCAATAATCGCATAACTTTTGCCATGTTCAAACTTGCATTTTTCTACATCTAAAACGCTTCTTTTTCCATACATTTTCTTTGCAGTTATACTAAAATTATTTTGCATATTTCTTTTTTTGTCTACATTTTATAATAGTTAAGAGCCTATACTCTATTTTTTAATCTTTTCTCAACTTAATTAAAATGTCAACATATACCCTATTTTTCATTTACTCTAAAGCAATTTAGTGCAACAATTTACACACTATTTGTTTGTCTTTTCTAAAGTCATTTGAAGTAGTGTCGCAACAACATTAATGCTAAGGACTATAAGTATTAATATAAAGCCTAAAGCAACAGCCAAGGCAAATTCACCCATGTTGTAATTTAGTGCTATTGCAGTTGTCATAACTCTTGTTTTATGCAAGATATTTCCGCCTACAATTTGTACTGCTCCAACTTCTGAAAGCGATCTTGCAATTGCAAACATATAAATTGCAATCAACTGATATTTTGATTCATTTAAAATAAGAAGAAATTTTTTGAGTGGATTTAAGTTTAAGCCTCTTGCTGTTTCTAAAATTTTATCTGTCGATTTGGAAACTGATGTTTCAGTCATTCCTGCAACAACTGGAGTTATTAAAATAACTTGGGCAATAACCATAAGTTTTACTGAAAATATTAATTTCAAATGTCCAAAAGGCCCAGTTCCAGAAAATAGCATATATACTAAAATACCAACGGCAACTGCTGGCAATCCCATCATTGTACGCATAAAGGCAACAATGGCTTTTTTACCCTTAAAATCATTCATAGCAACTAAAAGCCCAATTGGCACCCCCAATAGGAATGCAACAATTGAGCTTCTAAACGCCATATTCATTGTAGTGCGAACAATCTCAGTAAGTATCTGATCGCGTGCCCCCATTAACTCGAAGGCTTTTGCAAAAGATTTTCCAACATTATCCCACATGCAACTTTATTTTTAATATATTTTTTTGATATAAAACTAATTAATCAACCTTGTTGTTTTTATATCTTAAATAAGTACCTATATCTGTCAAAGTATATGCTTTTTCTTCATTAGCAGTGGTTAATGCAGTACCCATACCTTGACCTATACTCATATACCAATCATATTTTCTTTGTTCATCAGGCTCTTTAAAATTCAAGCCAGTTTCTGCACCCCATAGAGAAACTTCTTTATTATATGTTCCTGACTTATCTCCTCTGGATATAAACTTAGATTCGGTTTTTGCAATAGCTGCAAATGCTGCTTTTACATCTGCTGCATCTTTCGCTTTTGCTGGATCATCTTTTGGACCAACTAACACAAAGAAATTATGCATAAATGAAATTCTATCATTTTCAAATCCTTCAACTTTTCTGGAATATCCAGCGTCAATGAATTCTTCTTCCGCGTTTTTGCTATGAACTAAAATTAAATCTGCATTTCCATCTTTTGCCGCCTGTATTGCTGCTCCAGTTCCAGCAGATTGAACTTCTAACTTCCAACCTAATTTTTCAAAATTTGGTTGTAAAAATGGAAGTAATCCTGTGTCATTCACTGATGTTGTTGTGGATAATCTTACATTCTTTGCTTTGTGTACAGAAGCATCATATTTAAGCGTATCCGCTTCTATTTCTAAAACTTTTGCATCGTCATTTAAATAAAATAGCGCTGCATTAAAATCAGCCTTTCCGTAGTCTGCAATAAGATTTCTGGTTGTCTTTAAGCTCATCCATTTAATGAAAGCATCTGCCCCTTCTTTGTTAGGTTGTGTTGCAAAAGCTTCATTGTCACCAACCGCTATCATACTGTAAGTGTTTAGCAAGTCTTTACCAGTATCTTTAATTATTTCAAGATTTGGTATTTTGTCACCAACTTCTTCTTCTGACTTACAACCTGCAAGGCCTAAAGTTAAAAAAGTTGCTACAATTAACAATATAGCAACGACTGAAAATAATCTACCCTTTTTCATATTTCCTCCTTTCCACAATGGGAGGCATAGCCGTTTCCAACTATACCCCGTTCTGATGACCATAGATAAAATCCTTAGGTTCATAGAATCGGATAGTTTTTTGATAAACTTATTTTAACATATATAATATATTTTGAGAAGAAAAATATTTTTTTAGAAAAATTAAACCACTCCTTTATTGTTAAATGTAATTAAGCAAAGTTTTATAATATTTTTTCTAAAGGTAAGTGCAAATAGTTTTTGCAGGCGACATAAAGTTTTTAATCTATATTTTTTT
>DUUO01000025.1 GCA_012841525.1 Clostridiales bacterium | reverse complement strand
ATTAAAGATAAACTTGCTAAAATTGCCATGGAAATTGCTGTTATTTTTTGATATCTATATATATTAAGCTTTGTTTTTGCATTTAATTCTCTATCAAAGTTTTCAACAAATTTATAATATAAAATCTATTGTCCGCCACTTTTTTCTATTTTTACTTCCAAGTGGTTATCACTATTTTTATCAAATTGAGACTTTGGAATAGATTCTATTAATCCAAGTTCTAATAAGGCTTTATATTCTTTTTGATTAATATTTTTCATGTTATACCTCATTTTTTTGTTTTCTTTTATTTTCATATATTAATATATCAGTTATTTTGGTTATAGTTGACTAAAAACTGCTCATCTAAGAAAACAGGTGTGCAAAATCAATTAAAACTTATTAAAAGTCACTTATCTCAACAAATAATATTTAAAGTTTATTAAAAACTACTCGTCTAAATAAATGTATTTTCAAAAAAATAGGCATGAACATCAAATTCATGCCTAGATTGCTTATCTATATAACCTATATATTTTTTTACCACTTAGGACGCTTAAATACTTTTTCTGATTCTTTAAGATCAAGACCTAGCGTTCCGCCTGGATTCATAATGTTGTCTGGATCAAAGTGGTTTTTGAGTGCTTTGAAGATATCCATTTGATTTGTTCCAATTTGTCCTTCAAGCCATGGAGCAAAAAGTTTTCCAATTCCATGGTGGTGTGACATTGCTGCTCCTGATGCTTGAATATGGTCTAATATTCCTCTATGATATTCTACAAATTCTTCTATAGTATCCATTTTTGCTATGAAAATGAAATATAGGTTTGCTCCTTGTGGATATGCATGTGATAAGTGAGTCATACATATAGTATCTGGTCTAGATTTACAATAGTCTCTTACAAATTTATGCACTTTTAACATATTATCCCAGTTTACAGAACATTCTAAAGTATCAATAACAACACCAAAATCTTGCAAATTATCTCTCATGTATGGATCTGCAAATCTTCCATGTTCCCAACCCTCTGTAACATATTTTGTTAAGAAAAATCCGCCATGTTTTCTACATATTTTCTTTACTTTTCTGTATATGTTTTTACAAAATGCTTTTTCACCATCGGTAAAACCTAAGAATATGCATCGTTTATTTTCTTCATAACCTAAAGCCCTTAATACTTTGTCTGGGAATGTTCCATGATCTATTCCATACATTTGAAGCATTATATTACTTTCTTCAGGATCAGATAATCTACATACTGATGGGAAACCAAACTCTTCTTGCATTATTTCTCTTACTGCAGCAACTCCACTTTCAAAATCTTTGAATATGAAACTAAATTTATAATGGTTTTCAGGTCTTGCTCTAAATATTTTTAATGTGACATTTGTCAATATTCCAAAAGTTCCTTCACTACCCATCATAATTTGATTTATATCTGGACCTGTTGCTTTTGCAGGATAATCATCTGCAACTATTTTTCCTATAGGAGTAACATATTCTTGACCTAAAACAATATGTTCAATTTTTCCATAATATGTTGAGTTTTGACCAGCACCTCTAGTAACCACCCAACCTCCTACTGCACTATATTCAAATGATTGAGGGAAATGCCCACAAGTATATCTTCTTTTCGCTCCAAAAATTTCAGGAGCATTGTTTAATATCCTTTCAAGTTCTGGTCCCATCATTCCAGCTTGCACAGTTATTGATTGATTTATTTCATTAAAATTAACAACTTTATTAAATCTTTTTCTAAGATCTAATGTTATGCTGCCCTTTCTCATAGGCTCAACGCCTCTTGTAACTGAAGAACCACCACCATAAACATAAATTGGTATTTTTTCCTCTTTACAGATTTCAACTATTTTTTCTATGTGTTCAGTTGTATCTGGATAAATCACTAAATCTGGAACATTTTCAACAATTTTATGTCTAAGTCTTAATATGTCTATCATTGTTTTTCCATATGCAACAGCGGCTCTTGTATATGGATCTTGACTTACAAAATCTTTTCCAACAACATCTTCAAATTTTTTGATTTGTTCTTTGGTAAGAGTTATTGGGCTATCTACTTCAACTTTTTCAAGTCCTGCAAATTCTGTTGTTTTGAAATCATCATCTGTCATTCCAAAATTTTTCTTTAGTAGTTTGTATAAAGATTCTTTTGGTGCTTTTGCTCCAGATGGATGTCCCCATTTAAAAATGCTTCTATATGATTTTTCAGGAGTATCTATAATCCACGGCGGTTGAAAGTCTTTGTATTCTTTTAACGGAACTTCATTTTGTGGCTTTGGTAACCATGGTTTTAATGGTTTTATTTTTTTTGACATTTTAATCCTCCTTTTTTGTGAGTTTTAATGTTTTTTAAGTCTTTATATTTTTGAAAATTTAATTGTTTGTTAACTTTATCTTTACCTTTTTTCAAAATGTTTAGTTTTGTTCATTATGAATGAAGGTTTTAGTTTTTTTATAATTATAAGAGCACTTTTCTTTTTTCATTAATAAAGGATTTTGTTCTTTTCTTTATTTATCATCATAAGGAAAGTGTTTTGCTCTGACTTTTTCAATACTTTTAAATATTGGCTTTAATCTTGGATAACTTTTAACATATACTTCTTCATAAATTGCTTTATATTTTTCATGATTTTCTTTATTTGGTAAATATTCTTTACTTACATGAACCATATTTTCAATTGCACTTTCATATGAAGGATAATGTCCAATTCCAACAAAAGCACTTATTGCTGCACCAAGTCCACTTGTTTCATATGTTTGAACCCTTTGAACTGGAAGGCCAAAAATATCTGCAGTTATTTGGCAAACAATATGAGATTGTGCACCACCGCCAGAAACCATAACTTTTTTTACTGGTATTTTTGTCTTTTTTTCCATAGCAAGTTTACCTTGTAGCAATGTAAAGCTTATTCCCTCAATTATTGCTCTATATATATGTGCAACTGTATGTCTTTCATTGAATCCAATCATTGCACCTCTTGCTTCTGGTCTTTTTATAGAAGGTGACCAATATGGTTCTACATATAGTCCATCACAACCAGGTTCTATTTCTAAAATCAAGTCATCTAAGTTCTTTTCGCAAATAGGACATTCATCATTTGGATAAAAACGTTTTACAAATTCTTCAATAAACCAAGTAAGTGTCCAATATCCTCTATACACAATAAGTTCTGGATTATATCTATCTCTATGAACTGCTGGATATGCAGGAACAAACAAAACAGGTTCAATATATTTTTTAGTTGAAAGTTGAATTGTTGCAGTTGTACCAAATGAAACTGAAGCAACATCTTCATTTATTGCCCCAACTCCTAAAGTTTCACATCCTTTATCTGAACCGCTAGCAATTAAAGGCAAACCCTCTGGAATTCCAGTTAATCTTGAGGCTTCTTTTGTTATTTTTCCAATTTCTTCGCCAGCATATACAAGATCATAAAGTTTATCTTGCTCTAACTTAAAAGGAACAAGCATAGTAGCTTTTGGATTTACCCATTTTCTTTTTTTGTAGTTTATTGGAATATGACCTATAGTAGATGCTATGCTATCAACTAAATTGCCTGTTAGGAAATAATTTAAATATGTCGAATACATTACATATTTATCAGTCTTTGCCCAAATTTCTGGCTCATTTTCCTTTATCCAGTTATATTTTGCTGCTTTTCTATTTTCTTCATAAACTCTACGCACACCTGCTATAGATGTTATAAATCTTGTTAAAGGTGCAGTTTTATCAGGACATTGTGCCTTTCTCCTATCTAGCCAAATAAAGCAAGGTCTTAAAGGTTTTCTATCTTTATCTAGACAAATACCGACATCTCTCATAGTAGTTACAGAAACTGCTACAATATTATTCCATATATCTTCATTTTCCGCTTTTAATTTTTGAGACGCTGAGCATAGCTTTTCTATATACATTTCTGGCTCTTGTTCTGCCCAACCTTCTTGTAATGAAAAATATGGAGTTAGTGGCTCTTTAATTTTTGCCACTAATTCTCCTTTATCGTTATACAACATAGCCCTTGTACTTTGTGTGCCACAATCAAAGGTTAATATTAACTTTTCCATCCTTCCCCCTCAAATACATTAATATATTAAGATGAAGTTTTATTTCAAAAGTATCTCAATCTCTTAATTTAATGATTAATAAAAATACTTCTAAACTCTATATTTTATATATTTACCAATTTTCTTTTTTTATATGTTTACCAGTTGCTTTTTATGTTACCTGGTTGTTTTTTCTATTTGCCAATCTGCCTTTTTATGTTCACTAATTTGTTTTTTTGTGTTTCCTAAATTGCTTTTTTCGGTGCTTTCTTTATTTTAATATTTTTGTCATATCTGTTGTAATTATGATATTTGATCCAGTGTTTAAAACATTTGGTATTAGTATAGTTCCAGCAGGATATATTTCTTTTACAACAACTTTATTTATTTCATCCATTACTTGAAAAATTAGTCCTTTTGGAATTTCACTAGAAGTTCTAACTGAAACTACTGGCATCTTTTCAAAAACGGTTTTAACCGTTGATGCAATTGTCCTAGTTGGATTTGTAGCTTCTTTTTCTCCAAAACGTTTGCCTCTTATACAATCATTTCCTTCAACAATAACTCCTGCATCTGTTTTTTCAATTGTGAGCATGCACCCTTTTGGACATTCTATACAAGTTAGTTTCATTTTTTTCTCCATATGTTTTTGTATATATATAAATGCTTTCTATTTCTCTAAAGCTCTTTGTTTTAATATATTGTTTTTTGTAATAGTCTAAAGACTTTTTCCAATTAATTTTTTTATATTTCTAACAATTTTTTATCGTTTTTTCTAAATTCTTTCTATTTCTTAAAAGTTCTTTTTTTTAATATATCGATTCTTTGTGTTTGTAAAGATCGTTTTTCTCTTAACAAAGTGTTATTTTTTATTCTGTATCTATTGGACAAGCACTTTCGTTTTCTGCCTCTAAAACAAAAGATATTTTATCTCCCTTTTTTAAATTTAGTGGTACAGATATTTTTTCCATTTCTGGTGGTCTTAGTGCTAGATATTTTTTCTTATATATTTCTTCACCATTTACTGATACTGAAACTTTTGCTTTTAACATATCTGTTTTTGATCTAAAGAAAAAGTCAACCTTGTCATCAAGTGAGTTCATATCTATATATTGTGGCACTACATACATACAACCTTGTGTTTCAACTTGTACTAAATCTCTTTTACTTTCGTGTCCAATATTTTTTCCTGCAATTTCAGAAACTTGACTGACATAATCAACAAGGTCATGCACATGTAAAGCATTTCCAACACTATATATTCCATCGACTAATGTCATCATGTTTTGATCGACAAATGGACCTTTTGTTTTCATATCCATTGGCACATCTAATGTTTCTGCAATTTCATTTTCAGGGATTAAACCTACCGATACAATTAAAGCATCACAGTCAAAATATTCTTCAGTTCCTAAAATTGGACACATATTAGCATCAACTGAAGATATTTCTACCCTTTCAACTCGTCTATTTCCAAAAACTCTAGTAACTGTTTTAGATAAATGTAATGGAATATCGAAATCTATTAGACATTGTTGTATGTTTCTAGATAATCCACTTGGGGTTTGTTTTGCTTCATATACCCCAACTACATCTACCCCCTCTAGTTTTAATCTTCTTGCCATAATTAAGCCAATGTCACCACTACCTAAAATGACACATCTTTTTGCAGGAAGTAACCCCATTAAATTAACAAAATTTTGAGCATTGCCAGCAGTCATTACACCACTTGGTCTATCTCCATGAATATTTACTTGTCTTGCAGTTCTTTCTCTACATCCGTTTGCTAAAATTAAACTTTTAGCATTTACAGTTTGCATTCCTTTTCTAGATGTCATATTAATTTTAAAACCACTTTCAGTTTTTTCTACTAAAGTAACAAAAGTTAAAGTTTCCAAAGTAACATTTTTCTTTTCAGAAACAAGATCAATATATCTATCTGCATATTCAGGACCTGAAAGTTTTTCTTTGAATGTAATCAAACCAAATCCATCGTGAATGCATTGTTTTAATATTCCACCTGCTCTTGCTTCTCGTTCGATTAATAAAACTGATTTTGAATCATCGCAAGCAAGTGCAGCAGCAAGACCAGCAGGTCCTGCTCCAATTATTACTACATCATAATTTTTTACTTCTTTTGACATTTATACCTTGATTTTTATATTATTCCCGATTTGACTATTTGTCTTTTTTAGTTTCTCTATTTTAGTCCTATTGTTACCTAAACTTCTTTGTTTTGAAAAACTTTCGTTTCCCTTTTATATGCATCTTTAGAGACTATCTTAATCTCTAATCTTTATTTTTTCTTTCTCTATTTTGCCCTTGTCTTTTTATTTTGTTTTACCAAAAAACATATTGCTTGTAGATCCTTTCTTTGTTACTTCTTCAGTAGGAATATTACATTCTTTTGAAATAATATCTACAACTAATGGAGAGCAAAAACCACCT
>DUUO01000024.1 GCA_012841525.1 Clostridiales bacterium | reverse complement strand
ATAAGGCAATAGTCAAAATATATGTTTCATTGAAGTGTTATAGCATAGCATTTGAAAAAGTAAAAAAACTTAAAGCAATTAATTTTAATCATAGGGCGTTTTACTTGTTGTGAAACTAAATAACAAAAGAAACTAAACATTAATAGCATCAATGCAGATGGTGTGAAAAAATATTTGTTTCTAAATTAAAGCAATAAAAAAGAGCGATTTTTTAACCGCTCTTTTTTTGTTTAGTTTTTTTAATCTCTATTTTTCTGCTAGAGCTTCGTTTTCTAACATTTCAAGAACTTTAACAGATACTGCAAAACAGTTTGCAAGACCTTCCATATGAAGATTGTCATATGTATCTTTTCTTGTGTGGTAATAGTCTTGTAGGTTATGATCCATTGCTGTTATACCAGTTGCTCTGAAACCACCTTGTGAAAATGCTGCGCTATCAGTTGCTCCAAATGGAACTGTACCAACGTTACAAGGAACATCTATTGCTTTTGCTGCATCAACAAATAATTGAGATGCTTTTTCGTCTGATTTAACTGTAGCATTTAAGTCTTTTACATTAACTTGTAAAAATTTTGCTTCATTTATTGTGTCATAAGCGTAAATTAATGTTTCACAATCTTGGAACTCACCTTTATGTGCTTTACAGAAAGCTTTTGCTCCTCTAAGTCCTGCTTCTTCTGAACCTGTTAATAAAACACCAACTTCAGTGTGTTCTAATTCAATTCCTAAATCATTTAGATATTTAAGAACTGCAATTCCCATATAACATCCAGTTAGGTTGTCATTTGCACCGTCAACAATAACTTTTTCATTCCACAAGAAGTATAGTCCAACAATAGGAATTAAGAATACAACCATTCCGTAACCCATATTTCTTACTACACCATCTGCTACCATGTATCCAGCAGTTTTATTTAAGGCTAAAGCTGCGATTGCAATAATAAGAACATAGAAAACACCTATGAATGCTAAAACAACATGAAGTCCAAATCCAATTCCACCAAAATAGTAGTTCATTGTCCATTCACATGCAGCATCAGGGTGTCCGTTGTATATTATTCTACGTTTAACTTCACCCTTTGGCTTTCTTAGTGCCAGAACATTATGACTTGTCTTTTTCTTGAACAATTTATCTACTACTTTTCTGTACATGATAAATTCGCCTACAGCAAAGAACAAGCCAATTACAGTGAAAATAATTGTTAGGATTGGTAAGAAGAAATACAAAATCATACCAACTAATATTAGAGTGATTGATATGTAAATCCAACCCATAAAAGCTGCTGGATGAACATCAAAAGGCTCAATTGTAACAGTGTCACAATATTCTCTCATAACATCAGCCATGTATTCACATGCTGCTTTTTCGCCTTCACTACCAGGATCTCTTTTGCCATGAGTTTTTATGACTTTTTCAATCTCATCTCCCATGTATTTTGCGGCTTCGTCTTTCTTATCGATAATACTTTTTAAGTCCATACAAACCTCCACAATAAAAAATAAAATTTTATACCACTCGCGCGGCAATATATAAAATATTATAGCACTATGCCTGTGGCTTGTAAATGTTAAAAAATTATATATAGCCACTCTTAACTTTAGAAAAAATGTTAAAAATTTATGTACTGTCACAATATTCTTTAGAAAAAACATTCAAAAAATTTGTTTGTAGCCGCACTTAATTTTAGAAAAAATGTTAAAAAATTTGTTCGTAGCAACACTTATCTTTAGAAAAAATGTTAAAAAATTATGTGATGTCACAATAGTCTTTAAAAATACATTAAAAAAATTTGCACTGTCGCACTTACTTTTAGAAAAAACATTCAAAATTTCTGCGTAGCCACACTTACCTTTAGACTTAACAAAAAAAAGCAGGGATGAGACTTTTGTTTTTTGCATTTGCTAATAATATATATATTGGTTAAAATTAAAGTGATCGGCATTTTATAAACAACAAAGAAAAACTTTTAAAAAATTGATAGAATATAAGTGATCGGCATTTTATAAACAACGAAGAAATTTTTTGAAAAAACTGATAAAATAGAAGTGATCGGAATTTTATTAACAACAAAGAAAACTTTTTGAAAATATAAGAAAAAAGCATTAAACAATTTGTGTTTTTGAACATAAAAATATTTATATATAAGGATTGTCATATGAAAAAAGCAAAATTTAACAACGGAAACGAAATACCAGCACTGGGTTTTGGAACCTGGGAAATTTGGGATGAAAAAGTTGCTCAAGATAGTGTTAGACATGCTATTGAAACAGGATATAGACATATTGACACTGCAGAAGCATATGAAAATGAAACTGGTGTTGGCAGAGGCATTAAAGATTCTTCCATAAATAGAAAGGATCTTTTTTTAACTACAAAATTATGGGTAAATCACTGCAGCTACAAACAAGCAAAAGAAGCGCTATACAAATCACTTGAAAGATTAGATACTGACTATGTAGATTTGTATATAATTCATTGGCCAATTATGGAAACTATTGCTGAAACTTGGCAAGCATTAGAAGAGCTTCAAAAAGAGGGTGTAACAAAAAATATTGGCTTATCTAACTTTAATCCACATCATATTGATGAAGTGCTAAAGTATGCAAAAGTGGTTCCACAAGTAAACCAAGTAGAATGCCATCCTGTGTTTCAACAAAAAGATTTAAGAGCATATTGTAAAGAAAAAGGCATAGCAGTTGAAGCATGGGCACCTTTAGTAAAAGGTTCATTTTTCAAAAATGAAACAGTTGTAGAACTAGCAAAGAAATATGGAAAAACTCCAGCACAAATAATATTAAATTTTGAAATAGCTGACGGTTTAATTGTCTTTCCTAAATCAGTTCATAAAGAAAGAATTGAAGAAAACTTCCAAGTTTTTGACTTTGAATTAGATAGTGGTGATTTAGAAAAAATGCGAGCATTAGATACAAACAAAAGATTGTATAGAGATCCAGACAATCACGGCTTTGGAGCAAAAACAGAATCAGTAAATCCTAATAAAAAATAAGGGTTGAAACTGAAACAAGGTAATAGCATTTGTTGCGTAAAAAACTGGAATTAAATAAATATTTGTTTAGTAAAAAAATAAAGGGAAAAACAAAGTTATAAATATTTGTTTATCAAAAATTAAAGGTATAAAATTAAGGTTTTTAATCTTAATTACTGATATAAAACCGAAAAAGATAAAATAAGAGACGTATACCTTTGACATAAAAGCAAAAGAGAAACATAATGGATATGTTAAATCTATAAGATTTAAAAAATAAAAATTGAGATAAGAATTTTTACACCGAAAAGAAATGGTGAATAATATCGAGGTGAATATGAACAAAGCAGATATTTTAATTATCGGAAGTGGTCCAGCAGGAAGTGTTGCGGCAGAAATGGCAAGCGATAGTGGTTTAAGTGTATATTTGTTTGAAAAAGATAAAATTGGTGGGGTTTGCCTAAATTATGGCTGCATACCTACAAAAACTTTATTAAACTCTGCAAAAATTATTAGGCAAATTCAAGATGCAGAAAAATATGGAATAGATGTTGAAGGTTATGTCCAATTAGATCATAAAGATGTAATCAAACGTAAAGAAAAAGTTGTAAGAAGAATGACTTTAGGTCTTAATGCAACACTTAGAGACAAAGCAACAACGATAGAAGGGAAGGCAAAAATTCTTCCAAAAGAAGATGATATTTTTGTCGTAAAAGTAGATGATGAAAAATATTATGGTAAATATTTATTCATAGCAACTGGCTCTGAACCAATTATTCCAAACATTGAAGGACTAGAAAAGTCTTTTGATAAAGGATATGCAATTACAAGCAAAGATGCTTTAGAGCTAAAAGAAGCCCCTGAAAGTTTAGTTATCATAGGAGCAGGTGTAATTGGAGTAGAACTTGCAGATTATTACAGTGCCGCTGGTTCAAAAGTTACAATAATAGAAAAATTAGACAGAATTGTTCCAAGCATGGAAGAAGAGGTAACTTCAATACTTAAAAAATCATTAGAAAAGAAAGGAATAAAAATCCATTTAAACAGTGAAGTTACAAAAATTGACAAAGATGAAGTTTACTTTATTAAAAAAGATGAAGAAAGAGTTGTAGAAGCAGATAAAATTTTGGTTGCTGTTGGAAGAACAGGATCAACAAAGGGTTTTGGTTTAGAAAATCTTTCACTTGAAATGAATGGCTCTTTTATAAAAACAGATAATTATTTGCGTACTAGCGAAAAAGGTGTTTTTGCAATAGGTGATGTAAATGGTAAATCTTTACTTGCTCATGCAGCACAAAGACAAGCAACTGCTGCTGTTAAAAACTTAGAGGAAAATGTTGATGATGTTACCAAAAATGCAATTCCTTCAGTAATATATACAACGCCTCCAGCAGCAAGTGTTGGTTATACTCTAGAAGAAGCAAGAGATGCAGGAATTGATGCAAAAGAAATTAATTTATCTCTTTTATATTCTGGTAGATATGTTGCAGAAAATGTAGAGCTCAATGGAATTTGTAAAATAGTTTACGACAGAACAAATCAATATTTTGTCGGAGCACATTTAATAGGTTCATATAGTGCTGAAATAATTGCAATTTTAGCAAGCTTCATTGATTTAAAAACAAATGTTCATGAAATTGAAAAAATAGTATTCCCACATCCAACAGTGGGCGAAGTAATTCATGACATTGCAGAAGCGATAGTTCAAAAAATTAAAAAGCATAATGAAATTTTAGAAAGTAGCAACAGACATGGTAAATAATAAATAAAAAAATTTATATAAAACTTAAAAAGACAAGACCAAAAATCTTGTCTTTTTATATAAAACAATACAAATTAGTTTAAAATTTAGATATATAATTTAATTAAGGATATAAAATTAAAACAAAATCCAGATTATGGTGAAATAGTTTGCAGATGTGAAGAAATATCAAAAGGCGAAATTATTGACGCTTTAAGAAGACCAATTGTTGTTCCACATATTGATGCAATTAAAAGAAGAGTTAGACCTGGAATGGGAAGATGCCAAGGTGGTTTTTGCT
>DUUO01000023.1 GCA_012841525.1 Clostridiales bacterium | reverse complement strand
TAAACGAGCATCTGATGTATTACCACTAATATTTTTCACAAGATATTCCTTTGGTGTTGCACCATAAAATGCTTCATTGCCAATTTTTTGTAAAGTGCTTGGAAATTCTTCATTTAAAAATTCAATTTCTCCACAATTTTTGAATGCAGCATCTTTAATTTCTTCAACATTGTTGAAATCTATCTTAAGATTTTTTACACCTTCAAAGGCATTATCACCAATGTATTTAACATTGTTTCCAAGATGCACATCAAAACTACCTGCTTTATGAGTTGTAAAAGCACTAGAAGCAATGCCTAAAATTTTTTTTCCTTGATAAAAATCAGGTATATATTCCTTATCTAATTCATTTTTTAAAATTGGCGTATTTTTATACAAAACTGGCACAATGTTAACTTTTTTGACCTCATACCCTTCTTCACCCATATATTCGCATTCTTGATATTCGTATCTATCAACGAATCTTGGCTTTATTTCTATATTTTTTGTAAATGTATAGTTAATATCATCTTCTGGATTAATAAGTTGTGGTTTTTCTTCCACTGTATACCAGCCAATAAATCCTTTTCCTAAAGGGCACTTTCCTGATCTATGCCTTTCAGATAAAGTAAGTTGCAAATTATTATATGGAAGCGGAAATTGAGATAAATAATTTATGGCAAGTTCTTTTGTCTTTTTAATTATGTTACCATCGCTATCTTTAATAATATTTATATTTTTTTCATTTATCTCTTCTTCTGTCATTGAAATTTCTGTTAAATCGCAAATTACCGTAAATTCAGCATCATATTTAACATTCATACTTAACTTGGCTTTATACTCTGTTCTTTCATTTGGCAAACGATAACCTATTGAATTTAATGTTATTTTTTTAATATCGCTTGGTAACGAAAATAGTTCTACGACAACTTCACTATAATATGAATTTGTTGTAAAAGTATTAATTTTATCATCTTCACCATCTTTATTGAAATATTTTGTATCATTTACTGTTACATAATCGATAGAAGCAATTTGAGGATTATCTAAACTAATATGCATATAAAGAGTCTCTGGTTTTGACTTTCCACCATTCTCATCTTGTTCTTTTGCAAGATATAAAGTTCCACCATCGACCCCCTTTTGAACCATACCGTCATCTATACCACTTACAAAATTAACATCTTTAATATTAAATGAAGGTTTTTTAATAGATGGTTTACATGAAACAAGTAAAAAAACAAATAAAAGTGACAACAAAACAATAAATGTTAAGTAAACACATTTATTAAAAATAGATATTTTGTTTTTTTTGTTGTCTTTTAAAGTCATAGAACCACTTACTTAATTTACAATTCAATTATATAACATTTTATATGTGTATAATCAATGTAGCACAAAATTTTTATATAACTTTTAGAAATTTTAATAATCAATATGGCTATAACTAAACATAAAATATTTTATCTTAAAAAAATTATTGCATACCTTAATTAATTTTAAAGTATGCAAAAATCTGTTTTATAAAATAGTTATATTAATAGCTAACATTAATTTTAATCTTGAAATTCAGGATAAATATCTAATGTAGCGAAATAGTCTTTTGGTGTTTCTGCCCTTCTTATTAATTCATATGATCCATCTTCATTTAATAGAATTTCAGCACTTCTCAATTTTCCGTTATAGTTATAACCCATAGCATGTCCATGTGCACCAGCATCATGAATGAATAAATAGTCGCCTCTTTCCACCTTTGGAATAACTCTATCTATAGCAAATTTATCACTGTTTTCACAAAGTGAACCTACGACATCACATTTGTAGTCTGGTTTGACATTTTCTTTACCTAAAACAGTTATATGATGATAAGCGCCGTAAATTGCAGGACGCATTAAATGAGCCGCACAAGCATCTACACCCACATATTCTTTATGAGTATGCTTAAAGTGGATTACCTCTGTAACAAGGCCACCATAAGGAGCTAGCATATATCTTCCTAATTCAGTAAATATTTTTACATTTCCCATATTAGCAGGAACTAAAATTTCTTCATATGCCTTTTTAACACCCTCAGAAATTACATGTATATCTGCCTTTTTTTCTTCGGGTCTATATGGAACGCCAATTCCACCACTCAAATTTGCAAATACAAAATTTGCCCCTGTTTGTTTTTTTATGTCAGCAATTCTTTCAAAAAGAACCTTTGCAAGAGTAGGATAATATTCATTTCCAATTGTATTACTTGCTAAAAATGCATGCACTCCAAACTCTTTAACACCTTTTTTCATTAAAATTTTAACAGCTTCATACATTTGCTCTGTTGTAAGCCCATATTTTGCTTCAGCTGGATTTCCCATAATGGATGTTCCTATTTTAAATTCTCCACCTGGATTATATCTAAGGCTAATTTTTTCTGGAATTCCAGCATGTTCTTCTAAATATTCAATATGAGTAATGTCATCTAAATTTATTATTGCATTAAGTTTTCTTGCTAATACATACTCTCTTGCTTCAGTTTCATTAGATGAAAACATAATTTCATCTCCTCTAAAACCAAGCTTTTCAGCCATTAAAAGCTCTGTATATGAAGAACAGTCAACTCCGCAACCACCTTTTTTTAGTATTTTAATGATTGCAGGATTAGGCGTTGCTTTAACTGCAAAATATTCTTTAAATCCTTTATTCCAACTAAAAGCATCCAACAATTCTTTCATATTGTCTTCAATGCCTTTTTTATCATATATATGAAAAGGCGTTGGATATGTTTTTACTATCTCTTTTATTTTTTCTAATGATACAAATGGTTTTTTCATATAAATCACTCCTGTATTCTATTAAGTCTTTAAAGTATTATATTAATTTAGGCCATTTTAGTCAACATAAAGAACCGTTACAAAGTAGTTCATAATATATAATGAGTTCAAACATAAAAGTATACCATTTTTCAAATTCATTATTTATTTAGAATGAAAATTTATAAAAGAGTTGATATTCGCTTTTTTACCCTTATTTTATTGTAATAAATGCATTTAAAATGATATAATCAAAGTAATAATTTTTAGGAGGCATTTAATGAATATTACATTTACTGACAATAAAGAAATTAAAGATTTTATTGAAAAATATGCTAATTTGATGCAACCAGATGACATTGTACTCATCGATGGAAGCAAAAAACAAACAAGAGAATTGACTAAAGAAGCAGTAAGCACTGGTGAAATAATAAAATTAAACAACAAACTTATGCCAGGCTGTTTGTATCATAGAACTGCTCCAAATGATGTAGCACGTGTAGAAGATAGAACATTTATCTGCACAGAAACAAAAGAAGAAGCAGGTCCTTCAAATCATTGGAAAGATCCAAAAGAAACCTATGAAATGCTTGATAATATTGCAAAAGGTGCTATGAAAGGAAGAACTATGTATGTAATTCCATATTCTATGTGTAAAATTGGCTCACCATTTGCAAAATATGGAATTGAGCTTACAGATAGCATTTATGTTGTATTAAATATGATGATAATGACAAGAGTTCATAAGAGAGTTCTTGATAAAATCGATAAAACTGGTGAATTTGTTAAAGGTATTCACAGTAAAGTTAAATTAGAGCTTGAAAATCGTTATATCTGCCATTTTCCACAAGACAATTTGATTTACTCATTAAATAGTGGTTACGGTGGAAATGTTTTACTTGGTAAAAAATGCTTTGCTTTAAGAATTGCATCATATCAAGGCTGGAAAGAAGGATGGATGGCTGAACATATGTTAATTTTGGGAATTGAAAAACCAGATGGAGAAATTAAATATATAACAGGTGCTTTCCCTTCCGCTTGTGGAAAAACAAATTTAGCAATGTTAATTCCACCTAAAGTATATGCCGATAAAGGATATAAAGTTTGGACAGTTGGCGATGACATTGCTTGGATAAGAAAAGGTAGAGGTGGAAAATTATATGCAGTAAATCCAGAAAATGGTTTCTTCGGAGTTGCACCTGGTACAAACGCAAAATCAAATCCAAATGCTCTTGAATCAACAAGAAAAAATACCATTTTTACAAATGTTGTATATAACCAAAAAAATAAGACTGTATGGTGGGAAGGATTAGATAAAAATCCTCCAAAGAATGTTTATGATTGGCTAGGAAATAAATGGTCTCCAGGTATGGTTGACAGTAATGGTAAACCAATTAAAGGAGCAAATCCAAATAGTAGATTTACAGCTCCAGCAATTAATTGCCCTGTTCTTTCTAGTGAATTTGAAAATCCAAGAGGAGTTCCAATTACTGCAATGTTATTTGGCGGACGTAGAGCAAAATCAGCTCCACTAGTATATGAAGCAAGAGATTGGAAACATGGTGTATTCTTGGGAGTTACAATGGCTTCTGAAACAACTGCAGCTGCAGCTGGTGCTGTTGGTGTTGTTAGAAGAGATCCAATGGCAATGTTACCATTCTGTGGATATAATATGGCTGAATATTTCCAACATTGGTTTGATATGGGCAAGAAAATTAAAGTTGAAAATAGACCAAAGATTTTCCATGTCAATTGGTTTAGAACTGATGAAGATGGCAATTTCATATGGCCAGGATTTGGCGATAACATGAGAGTTCTTGATTGGATATTACGTCGTTGTGAAGGAACAGTAGATGCTGTTGAAACTCCAATTGGATATATGCCAAAACCAGAAGATATTAATCTTGAAGATTTAGATTTCACCATTGACCAATTAAAATCAATTCTTGATTGCGACATAGAAGTATGGAAAGAAGAAGCAGATAAAATTGAAGAATATTTCGATAAAACATTTGGCGATACTCTACCAAAAGAATTAAGAACTGAATTAAATAAATTGAAAAAGAATCTTAGAGCACGTAAATATAATTAAAGTTAAAATATAATAATTAATATAAAATACCAGAATTTGCATCAAAGCATTTCTGGTATTTTTATATTTCTGGTATTTTTATATTTCTAGTATTTTTATAATTAAGGTTAATGAATTTTTGAATTTTTAGTCCAACTGTTAAATAATATGTTATGTTGTTTAAATTTATAATGTATATTATTATATGTTTTCATCTATTGGTCTAATTACGATATTATCAATTGCACTATCTTTTTTTGATTCTACTGGCTTTTTAAAATCAATATATGGTAAATAGTAAGGATTCATATTTGCATTGACTGTTATATTTGCAATCATACTTCTTAAAAACGGATAAAATGTTTCACATGCTTCAATTCTCAATAAGTCAATGTTGACCATGTTTTTTATTTTAAATTCTGAAAGTGCCTTCAATGTTATATCAAATGGAGTTGGTTTATCTTGTGCGTTTTCAATTTTTACTGTTGCTAATACCTTTAAAATATCATTTGCAACATTTATATTAAACTCCAATTTAGGATTTATAACATACTGTTGTTTGTTTTTGGCAACAGAAGAATTTAATATAAAACTTGATTCTTTTACAACATATCCTTTAAAAATTAAATTTGACATATTTTTTTCATATAAAAATGTTGTTTAAATTTAACTAAAAAAAGTTATCAACACCTATTATTGTAATTTTAACATAGTAAAGATATAAATATTTACTTATTAATATTTTCTTCTTTTGAAGAATCTTCTTTAGATGGTTCTTCTTTACTTTGCTTTCTTTTGCTAAAAATTAAATCAAAATCTTTTCCCCCATCAAACATTTCTGCTTGAGATCTAAATCCATACCCAGAAACTTCAGTTGCTTTATTTACATATATAAATGCTTCAGGGTCTATTGTTGCAATAATCTTTTTTAATTGAGAAGCTTGTCTTTTCTTTACAACACAAATTAAAATCATCCTGTTATATTGGGTATATATCCCTTTTCCATCTAAAATTGTTCCACCCCTTTTTAATTCAGCAACTACGGCTTTACTAATTTCTTCAGGTTTTGATGTAATAATATTGAAAACATAACTTGTTTCTAGTCCATTGATAATAACATCTGCAACTTTAGATGTTATATAAAGCGTAATAAATGAATAAAATATTGGTAATGATATTGCAAGAAATGCTTCATTAACATCTTTTCCTTTTGCGTTTATTATACCAATAATTCCAGAAAACAATACAATAATGCTGTCAAATGCAAAAATTTGCCAATATACATTTATATTTGGGTTTTTCTTATATCCTAATCTAGCAATAATATCTGTGCCTCCAAGTGAAGAGTTGAGAATTAATAAAAAACCTAAAGAAACTCCAGCTAAGATGCCACCAACTAATGCAGCAACTATAACGATTCCTGTGTCAAGTGCTCCTTGGAACACAGGAAAATTTACCAAAGAAAAAAGCCCCATAAATCCAGAGTAAAGCAAAACACATAAGGCAGTATTAAAAGCAAATCGCTTGTTCAATTTAAAAAACGCTATAATAAGTAACGGAATATTTAAAACTAAAACTATAACTGCGGGATTAAAAACACTTTCAGCAAGAGAAGGATTATATAGTTTAACCACATTATAAACTATGGAAGCAATGCCTCCAATTCCTCCAGGAGCAAAAGCATTTGGAACAATAAACACATAAGTTGAAATTGCTCTAGCAAAACTTAAAATAACAAAAGCAGTATATACAAGGAAATATTTACTTATTTTCTTTTTCGTCGAATTCTCATTTTCCATCCCTACCCACCTCATTTTATTATTTCAACATCATATTAAAATTGAAATATTTGTTGTTTTATGAAAACAATCTTTTAATAACATTTCAAAACATAAATGTTTTTGTTGTTTTGCCCTAAGCAATCTATCGACAACTTCTATAATATATCAAATTTTTTGTTATTTTGTTCCAAATAACCTATCACCAGCATCTCCAAGACCTGGTAAAATATATCCTTTTTCATTAAGTTGACGATCAACTGCAGAAACAAAAATTTTAACATCTTTATGAGCAGTAGCCACTGCCTCTAATCCTTCTGGAGCAGCAATTATAGACATCAATTTTATTTTTTTGCAACCATACTTTTTCTTCAATATATCTATTGTTGCTTTTGCACTACCACCCGTTGCCAACATTGGGTCTAAAACAATACAAATTTTATCTTCAATATGATCTGGCAACTTACAATAATATTCTTGTGGTAACAAGCTTTTTTCATCTCTATATATTCCAATATGACCTACTTTCGCTGTTGGGAATAATGTATGAACTCCATTGACCATTCCTAGACCTGCTCTTAATATAGGAACGATAACAACACTATCATCTTCAACAACATTTTGCGTACATGACTCAAGAGGCGTTTTAACAGTAACCTTTTTTGTTGGGACATCTTTTAATGCCTCATATGCCATCAAAGCAGTAATTTCTTCAACCAGTTCTCTAAAGTGTTTTGTGTTAGTTTTTTCATCTCTCAATAATGCAATTTTATGTGCGATTAATGGGTGATCAAAGACTCTTACATTTTCAAATTTTTGCATTTTATCTCCTTTTATGTATTTATTAAAAATTCTATTAATTATTTAAATCATCATTTGATTTTGCTTCTGAATTATCTTCATTTGTAGCTTTATCAACCTCTATTGTGTCAACATCAACATCTGAGTTTTCTTCATTTGTAGCTTCATTAACATCTATTGAATCGACATCATTATTTGTTTCTTTATTATGTTCTTGTATGTTAACAATTTCTTTGTCAGTTTCCTCACTTGTCAAATTTAAATATGTATATTGTGCTTTCTTTTCCTCTTTATTTGGCATTATTAAATTCAATACAATTCCCACAAGTGTTGCAATTGCAAGAGGTGAAATTTCAACATCACCAGCCACAATTTTGAATTTATTCGCAAAATTAGGATCTGCACCTTGCTGTGCCAAAGCATCTCCAACCATACTCATTGTATTTAACCCTAAACCTATGGAGAGTATTATCGAAACTATTATCATATTTCTACTATTGTTAAAATCAACTTTTGCATCAACTATTGCCCTTAACCCAGATGCCGATATCATTCCAAATAATATTATGGATGCACCACCGATAACAGCTGGTGGTATCGTGCCTAGAAAATCTCCAAAAACAGAAAAGATTCCAAAGAAAATAGCAAGACATGCAGCATAAAAAATATTTTTGGGATTATAATTTTTTGTTATTGCTAATACAGCTGTGTTTTCGCCATATGTTGTATTTGGAGGAGCGCCAATTAGTCCACTTACCATGGTTGCTACTCCATCTCCTAGTATAGTTCTATTTAAGCCAGGATCTACCATAAAATCTTTTTCACAGATTATACTGTTTGCAGAGATATCACCAAGATGTTCCATAAATGTGACAATGGCAATTGGTGCGATCATTAAAATTGCAGTTCCATATTCAGAACCTTTTGCTAAACCAAATCCTTTATAAAATGAAAACTCTCTTCCGATATTTTGGAAAATTATAATATTATCTTTGGAAAACGCATCACTATAATCTATTAATCCAACTATTGCTGCATAAATATATCCTACAACAAAACCTAAAAGAATAGGAATAACTTTCAAAAAGCTATCTTTTGGTGCAACAGAATTAATAATAACGATAGTTAAAGCAGTAATTAATGCTGTTGTCCAATTTTTCCAAGGCTCTCCATAGGTAGTTATTATATTGTTATAAAACATTTTTGGAACTAAAATCATACCAATAAGTATGATAATAGGACCTACTACTTCAGCAGGGAATAATTTTCTTATTTTTTGAACACCAATAAATTTTATTATTATTGAAAAAATAATATAAATTGTTCCAGCAATCAAAATACCAACAATGGCTGTTGCCATCGCTGCTTGCCACTCTTGCGTATATGGTGTTTTAGTCCCTACTATTGCCATAAGTGCTGGTAAAAAAGCAAAAGAGCTACCTAAAAATACTGGAACTTTCTTTTGCGTTATAAAGTAAAACAATATAGTTCCTAACCCTGCACCAATTAAAGCCATAGAAATACTCATATTTGCAAGAATTGGAACAACGATAGTAGCGCCAAGCATAGCAAACATATGCTGAAAAGCCAATACAGCATTTTTTATGTTGTCTTTATGTTTGAAATTTTTCCAAGTTTTCTTATTATTTTTTTTCATCAATCCCTCCAAAACTTTACTAATAAATTATACTTAATTTAGATTGTAACACGATAAAAGAAGTGTGACAATATAAAATTTTATATTTATTTGTAAATGTAGATATTAACTTCTTTATTAGAATTTTTATAAGCATATTCATAGCATATATTTTTACATTATTGACTTATCGCCCTATGAAAGCGATATAAAATATAATGGGATGCAAAGTTGCTAAGTCTTATGAAAGTAATACAATATAATGCAAATAATCCTAATATGAATAAATTTTAATAGTTCGTAAAATTGGATCTGAACGTGATTGTGAAATAGCTATTTTTATTTCATCTGTTTTAGGCAAATCATCTGAAAATCTAACTATTCTTAATGACCCAACATTTCCACACTTTGCAACTAATAACCATTTATTTTTTGATTCAAAATATATATCAAACTTTTCTATTCTTTGTCCTTCAACAATATCTTCTCTTATATGAATTTCTCTGACGCTTTCTTTGTTATCTAATTTTAGATTCAAAAGATATTCACCTTCCAAAAAAGCTACACTTTTATTGTCAGATGAAGATAAAACTTCACTTAATATATTTCTATATTTTATAGTGTTTCCTATACTGGCTGAATATTTAATTTCGTTTTTTAAAGTTGATTTAATTTTTTCGCCAAACTTTTCCAATGCTTCTTTGTCTTTTTTTGCAATTTCTCCTTTTTTATTTAGAGGTACATTTAACAATAGCGAAGCATTTTTTCCAACTGAATTATAATAAATTTGTTCTAAATCTTCTGATTTTTTAGGCTTTTGAAACCAATGATAAAACCAACCTTTTCTTATGCTTATATCCATTTCCGCTGGGTACCACATAAGAGACTCATACCTTTTTAAAATATCTCTGTCTCCTAATTTTGATGAAGTCACATTCAAAGTTTTTTGGTTATAGTTATTTTGATTTAAACAATCATCAAAACTTGATAAATGTTTTGGTACAACCGACCATTCATTTTCTCTAATAAGTCCTCTTTCGTTACCAATCCATCTAACATCTGGACCCATTATTGCAATTACTGCATTTGGTTGATTCTCTCTAATCATGCTATAAAATGCGTCAAAATTGTATTTAAAATTTTCGACTTTCTTATCTTTTGCACCATCTAACCAAATTTCAAATAAAGAACCATATCTTGTTGTAAGTTCATTTAATTGCCTTAAATAAAAATCATTATATTCATCTTTACCATATTCTTTAGCATTTTTATCCCATGGAGATAGATATATACCAAAAAACATATTTTCTTTTTCACAAGCGTTAGATAATTCTTTTACAATATCACCTTTACCATTTTTATATTGTGAATTTTTTATGCTATGCTCAGTTGTTTCTGTTTGCCATAGACAAAAACCATCGTGATGTTTAGCGGTTAAAATAATTCCTTGGCTGCCACTTTCTTTTAATATTTTAACGACTTTATCTGCATCAAAATTTTTTAATTTAAATTGTTTGGGTTTTTCTTTTCCCGTTCCCCATTCCCTTCCTGTATATGTGTTCATTCCAAAATGTATAAAGTTATAATATTTTATATCATTATGTATTTGTTGTTTAGAATTTGGACGAACTGAAATAAGTCTATCAACCTCTTCGCCATATTTATCAATTCCATTATTATCTTTGTATGCAAAATAAAAATCTTTGTCATTCTTTTCGCTAAGCACTTCATCAAATATATAATTTATATGCATTTTCCCTCCTAAAATCTAAAACAATTTTGTTTTCTTAAATTTATAACTCTAAATATTCGCTTTCCGATTTTCCATAAAAAACCCTTTCTTCTTCATTCTCAATCCAATCAACATCCCATGTTTCAAGTTTGCTATCAATTTTTACATAAACCTTTAAATTAAAAGATTTATTAATCTCAAATGCATTCTTGCCTATAATTTTTACACTTTCATTTAAATAAAACTTTTCCAAACCATTACACCATTTAAATGCTCCTTCACCAATAGTATTTAATTGTTTTAACTCGTTTGCATTTTTTATCTTTAATTTAAAACAATTTAAAAATGCATTTTTCTCAATTTTTTGAATCTTGCTACTAATGTTTATACTACCTAAATTTATGCAACCAGTGAAACAGCCTTGTGCAATTTCAGTGATTGTTTCTGGGATTAAAATATTTTTTAATTTTTCACAGTTCAAAAACAAATTTTCAGTTAATACTGTAAGATTATTGTTATTTTCAGGTAAATTTACAGTATTAAGGGAAGTACAGTATCTAAATGCACTTTTTTCAATCACACTAACATTTTCGGAAAGATTTACAATGCTTAATTTAGAGCAACCGTCAAAACAACCTTCTCCTATTGTTATATTTTTATTTGTATCATTAGATATTACAACTGCAAATCTTACTTCCTCTAATTCTTTACAGTCTCTGTAGGCTTCTTTCCCAATTTGAAGTGTGCTTTCATTTTTTTGAAATTCCAAATTTTTAATTTTGGCGCCTTGAAACGCCCCATCTCCAATGCTTATTACTGATGAAGGAATTACAATATTTATTAAAGCAGTATTTAGAAAAGCTTCATTACCAATTTCTTTAATGCTATTTGTTATATTAATGCTTTTTAAGTTATTGCAATTTTTAAATGTTGAAGGACTTATTTTAGATATTTTTGATGATAATTGTATGTTTTCTATTTTTTTGCAACCTTCAAATGCAGATGCTCCAATTACCTTAATTGATTCAGGCATTGTGACAAAAGATAAATTTTGACAACTAGAAAATGACGATTTGCCAATTTCTTCTATATTGTTATCTATTATTAAACTTGAAATTTTAATATTTTCAAATGCTCTATCGCCTATCTTTTTCACTAATACATCATTTATCTTAAAAGGAATATATAATTGAGATGAAATATCAGTATTTGTTTTAAATCCTAAAATAGTATTACGATCAGCATCAAAATTAAATATATCGCCGCTTGATTTTATAGACCACTTGCCGTATAAAATAAGATTTGAGTCAATAGGTTTATTCTCATATTCTTTAGAAAATTCACGATCTAAATACCAGCCTTCAAATACTTTGTTTTCTGAATTTGGAATATATAATTGTGGAATTTCGCCTTCATCTAATTTTTCTACATATTCTTCTTTCCCCTCTATGACATAAGTAATTGTATATTCTTTGGAAGTTAAAGATGATTTTTTATATCTGCCATATACATTTAAATTGGATTTTATCTCAAAAGAGCTATCAAATGGCTCATTCCATGTATCTTTATCCAAATACCAACCATCAAAAATATACCCAGCAGTATTTTCAGGTTGAGGAATGTTTTCAATAAAATCCCCTTTATTTACTTTTTTAACCATCCATGCAGTTGAGTCATTTAGTAGAAAAAAACTCACAGTAAATTCTTTATTTGAACAACCAAAAAGAAAAAAAACAAAAAAAACAAGCAAAACTAAACTTATAAATATCTTATGAATATTTTTCTGCTCTTTGTTTCTCATAATTAACATTTTACTAATTTATATATTTACCTTGCAATAAAAATATTATTTATACAGAGTCTGTTTGTTTAATTTTCATATAATTACCAGTATAAATAACAAAAGTTTAATTTCTTTTGAAAAACTCTTAATAATGTTCGTCAATATTTTCTTGTTTTCAAAATCTTTAAATATTATACCCAGTTAGATTTCTAGCGCAATTTTAATAATTTACTTTCATTATTGGTTTTAACACGATTAAAATAAATCATTTAATATATTTAAGCATTATTTGGTGATTTTTCAATAATAATTGTAACTGGTCCATCATTTGTTTGATCTATTTTCATATGAGCACCAAAAACACCATATGAAACATTTATGCCATATTCTTCTAAAAGTTTACCAAAATATAAATACATTTCATTTGCTTTATCTGGTTTTTCTGCTTTAGTAAAATCAGGTCTATTTCCACGCTTGCAATCGCCAATTAATGTAAATTGTGAGACAAGCATTATCTCCCCATCATAATCTAGTATTGAATGATTCATTTTGCCTTGGCAATCTTCAAAAATCCTTAAATTTGCAGTTTTCTTTGCTATATATTTTGCCTCTTCAATGCTATCACCTTGCTCTATACCCAAATAAACAACAAGACCTGAATTTATTTTTGAAATCAAATCACCTTCGACATATAAATTAACTTTTTTTACTCTTTGAATTACAACTTTCATTTTTACTCACACTATAATGTTTAATTTTTAACTATAAAATAGTTAGAACATTACATTTTAAAATCATTTAAAAATAATCATCAAAATTTATAATAAAGAGTGTCAAAATTTTGACACTCCAATTATTTAAATACATTAAAGTACACTTACATAAAAATATATAAGCTTACTAAAAATATTTTTCATACTAATTATAAGACTTATTTTTTAAGATATTCGTTTCCTGCTAGAATACTTTGAGCATCAGCGATGTATTTATTAACTGATGGCTTTGGAGCTTCAGCTTTCTTAGGTTCAACAGGTTTTGTAGCTTTTTTCATCTTTTTAACACGTGAAGGTGGTGCTGCATATCCTTTTCTTAGAGCACTCATTGGAACTTGATAAAAGCCATTATATGCATATTGCCATTTACCCTCTGCAATGTTTATATCATAAACATCTATGCCTTTTGACTTTAGTAAATTTAATATAGGTAAGATATCGCCTTCACCTGTAATAAATCCAACTGCTTGAACTGTTCCATCATAGGCAATTGTTGTTGCATCCATTATTTGCCTACTATCAAGTCTATTTCTACGACGACTTGCACTTGGCAAAGAGGTATCGTAACCATTTGCAGCAATATATTCATTAAAATCACGATTACGCTTTGCAACATAATCATAAAATTTACATGCTACAATATCAAATTTAACCTCTAAACCTTTAACAATTTCTTTAAAACCTTCACAAGATAGCTTAAGAGCGCCTAAATCGGCTAGAATTATCATTTTTGCTTTACTCATTGAAGTTTTTCCTCCTAAATTTTATTTTTATTATATGTTTCTCTCGCATGATAAAATAGATATTGCTGTGCATAACCACTTAGATCAGCGAAATATTCACTCAAAAAACTTGCTTTTTGATTAGCAGAATAGCCTTCTTTATTGAACACATCCATAAATACTTTTTCTATCCAAGTATCAGTAGGAAAACAATCTGTTTTATGATAGCCAAACAACAAAACACAATCTGCTACTTTTCTTCCGACACCTTTTAATTTCAATAATTCTTTACGAGCCAACTCTGTATCTAAATTTCTCAATCTCTCTAAATCAAAGCCAGAATTTAACTCTTTAATAGTATCTACTAAATATCTTGCTCTATAGCCCGCTCCAATTTCTTTAAAAAAATCTTCCGTGCAATCTCTTAGTTCGTAAGCTGTTGGAAATGCTCTATAATTACCGTAATCTTTTCCCTTTTTATCACAAAGTAGATTAATAATTTTCTTTATACGAGGAATATTATTATTTGCAGAGATTATAAAAGATATCAATGCTTCCTCTAAATCTTGCCTTAATATTCTAAGACCACCTGCAAAATTTATTGCATCTCGCATAAAAGAAAATTTTGATAATTTTTCTTTAATTGCACGGTAATCATTTTGCAAATCAAAATAATTTTCAAAGTACACTGGATCTGTTGAGGATATTATAACACAGTCATTATGCAAAAACAATACACAAAATTTGTCTTTTGATATTATTTCATACTTTTCTTTATACTTTTGGTACCTAAACACTTGACCACATTCGAAAATGTGGTCAAGTGAAAAATCTTCTAGATCTTTGATAATAATTTTATCATTATAAATTTTATAGTCCATAAAAGGTTACTAATATTTGTTAGTTAACAGCATAAACGCTTACTTGTTTATTTTTCTTACCTTTTCTTTCAAACTTTACAACTCCATCTATGGTTGCAAATAGAGTGTCGTCTTTACCACGACCTACATTGTTACCAGGATGAATTTTAGTACCCCTTTGTCTAACTAATATATTGCCAGCAAGAACAAATTGGCCGTCAGATCTTTTTGCTCCTAAACGCTTTGCGTGGCTTTCGCGTCCGTTTTTAGAACTTCCACCGCCTTTTTTTGTAGCAAATAATTGTAATTTAATAAACATTTTAAACCTCCATTAATTTCACGTGTTTAGGAAATTCAGATGAAATATCTTTTAATCCTTCTAACATTGTCTGTAAAACAATTTCTGTTTTTTCATTAGGATTATAAAGCATACACCTTAAATACCCTTCTTTTTCATCAACTGTATAATCTATTTCAGCACATAATACTTTCATTAAACCTAATACAGCTGTCTGAATTATTGAAGATACTGCTGAACAAACTATATCTTTTCCTTTTCTTCTATAATTTGCGTGCCCAGTAACCTCAATCAAATAAATCAACTTCTCTTTTCTTTTTATTGAAATATTTATCATGTTATTTTTTTATTTCAATTACTTTAAGTTGAGTATATGGTTGCCTATGGCCTTGACGCTTTCTTACATTTTTCTTTGGCTTGTATGTAAAAATGTTAAGTTTAGGACCTTTTCCATTGAAAACAACTTCAGCTTTTACTTTTGATTTACTTACATCGTTTGCAACAAAAACTTTACCATTGTCAGAAATCATCAAAACTTTTAATTCTACAACATCGCCTACTTTAGCATCTAATAGTTCAACTTTTACAAGTGTATCTTTTTCAACTTTGTATTGTTTTCCGCCAACTTCTACTATTGCGTACATAGTTATACCTCCTCTTCATTAGGATCTCGCCAATTAGGTAGTTATTTAACATTTGAGACCTTTCTTGTGCGGCTTTTATAGATTAACATGTTAGCAATTAATAAGTAAAGTGTTTTTATATATATAATAAACACTGCACTCTAAAATTTCTTTCGCAATTTGTTTGATAAACGAATCGGCTTATTTATTTAATTATATCAATAAATGTAAAATGTATCTATAGCTACATTTTCATATTTTTAGCATCTTTACTTTATCTACAGCTACAAAAAATCGTATTTTATTTTTTAACTTCAGCTAAAGTTGATAAATATGTATCAATGGATATCATTTTTTTATTAATGTATTGTGCAGTTTTTATAGCATTTTTTATACTAATATTAATAGAAAATAGATAATTAACCCCATTCAAAAAATCATTTATTCTTAGGTTTAAACCTTCATCTGACATCAAACAGACTACAGTTTTATTTTCAATATATTTTATATCAAAAATCAAATCTGAAACATTTTCGTCAATATATTTCTTTTTTTGCTTTTTAGGAATAATAAAATCGGTTTTAATTTTTTCTTTTAATTTTTCAATTTTATTGTAATTTAGGTGCTCGGATTTTATTTCATATTCCGAAATCACGCCTAAATTATAAACTTTAGGATCTTTTTCGGTTATCCAAGCGTTTAATAATTCTATTCCTTTTGGGGTTTGCAGTTTTGCTCTTTCCAAAAAATCTTCTCTACTTATATCATGTATATCTACACTAAAATACTCACATCTTGATGCTACTCCAAGTGGCAATGGTTTTGACATCTTAAATACAGGCCTTGGATTAAATCCCATTGTAAAAACAGGAGTAAAGCCAGCACGCTTAATAGTTCTTTGCAAAATTGTTTGCATATCTAGGTGTGAAAGAAATCTAGCATCATTAAGTTTTGAATATTTTACAGTTATCATTTTATTTTATATTTATCCTATATCTATTTATAAACAATATTTTATTTGATCTATATTGTTCCTTTTTTATATTTATTTACATGTTGAGAGCATCTTGCAAATTTTGATGCCCCACAGATGTTGCAATCATAATTACAGCCTATTGTTGTTAAACCCTTTAATGATCGCTTATATTCATTTTTTAAATAGTTTTCTGTAACACCAAAATCAATAAAACTCCATGGGAGTGGAGAATCTAAATCTCTTTTTCCCGCATAAGCATTTAGGTCGATTCCAAGGTCGTTTGCAGCGTCTAACCAATATTTTATATCAAATTTATCGCCCCAAGAATCAAATATCGCACCTTTTTGATATGCTTTTTCAATTAATTTAGATGTATTTCTATCTCCTCTTGCCAACACAGCCTCTATGAATGATGTTTTAGAATCATGCCAGTTGTAAGATATATTTTTTATTTTTCGAAATTTTTGATATAAATAATTTTGTTTGTAAGTCATTTCTTTAATGCCAATTTGTCCTACCCATTGAAAAGGCGAAACTGGTTTAGGGACAAAAACAGCAGTTGAAACTGTAATATGAACATTTTTCTTTTTAGTTAAATCAAAATATAGTTTATTTATTCTTTCACAAATTTCCACAATGCCATCTAGATCAGCATCTGTTTCAGTTGGAAGACCTATCATAAAATATAATTTAAAACTTTTACATTGGTTAATAATTGCTGTTTTAATAGTATAATTAATATCTTCATCAGTAATATTTTTATTTATAACATCTCTTAACCGCTGAGTACCTGCTTCTGGAGCAAAAGTAATCCCAGAAGATCTTGTAAGCTTTGAAAGTTCTTCATTATATGAATCTAGTCTCAAACTTGGTATCTGCACACTGACATTTAATTTACTTGCTAAATTAGGCAATGAACAAATTAGTTTCTCTATTTCAGGATAATCGCCCGTAGAAAGACTTGATATTCCTATTTCTTCATACCCACTGTTTTTTACAATATTTTCAATTAATTTTAACACTATTTCTGATGAACGTTTTCTAATTGGCCTATAAAAAAAACAGGCTTGACAAAATCTACAACCAGCGTAGCAGCCTCTGAATAACTCTACAACAGGCCTATCATGAACAATTTTTATATTTGGAACAATCATATTTTCTGGAAATGGTGCTAAATCTAAGTCTTTTACAACAGCTTTTTTAACTCTATCTTGACAAATTCCATTTTTCAGTGAACATAAGGAAGGGACATATACGCCTTCAATTTTCTTACATTCTTGTAAAATTTTAGATTTGTTTCCCTTATATTTCCGTACAATATTAGAAACTTTTAAGTTTACCTCTTCTCCATCTCCTATACAAATTACATCAAAAAAATCAGCAAATGGCTCAGGATTTGCCGTACAAGGTCCACCAGCAAACAACAAAGGATATGATTCATCTCTATCTTTCGAATAAAATGGTATATTTGCTAGTTCTAACATATACAGTATATTGGTATATGCCATTTCAAACTGTATGCTAAAGCCTAAAATATCAAAATCTTTTAGTCTTCTTCTAGTTTCTAGTGAAAATAATTCAATTTTGTTTTTCTTTAATTCATCTCCCATGTCAGGCCAAGGGGCAAATACTCTTTCACACAATACATGGGGATCTTTATTTAAAATATCGTACAATATTTTTATACCTAAATTGCTCATTCCAATTTCATATATATCTGGAAAAGCTATGCAAAAAGTAACATCATAATCTTTTTTTACATCACAAATGCCAAATTCGCCACCAATATAGCGACCTGGATTCTCTACTTTCAATAAAATTTCATCAAGCTCTTTCATATGACTAAATATATACCACCTATTAAGATTTATCTTACAAAATTAAAAATATCTTTATAAGCAAAGATATTTTATACTTAATGATTAGTTATAAACAAGCAATATGCAATATGAAAACTAATCTTCTAAAAAAAGAGCAAGGCAGCCATAAATACCAGCATCATTTTTTAACTCTGCCTTCTTTACTAAAACTTTCGTTTTGTTTTCTCCGCCATAGCTATATCTGTTTACAAACCTTTGTATTCTTTTCATTAGTGCATCGCCTTCATTTGAAATGCCGCCACCTATCAAAACAATTTCTGGACGGAATATATTTACTAAATTAACAAGGCCTTCCCCAACATATCTAAGATATTTTTTTACTACCTTTTTACCAACAGCATCTCCAAGTCTTTCAGCATCAAATGCAGTCTTACCATTAATAGTTCCTTCTTTTTTTGCAATATCTGCTAAAATACTGTTTGGATATTTATCAACTGCAACTTTGGTTTGCTTAATCAATGCGGTTGCAGAGCCATAGCTTTCCCAACATCCTTTTCTTCCACAAGTACAAGGTTCTCCGTTTAATCTAATTACCGAATGCCCGCCTTCAGCACCTGCTCCTGCTTTTCCTAAAATCAGCTTTTTGTCACTAATTATGCCAGTACCAATACCAGTTCCTAAAGTTATAAAAACAATATCGTTATAATTTTTAGCACTACCAAAATACATTTCACCAAGTACCGCTAAATTTGCATCATTTCCGATTTTTATAGGAACATTAAAGTACTTTTGCATTTCTTTAACAATTGGCACATTTTTAAATTTAATGTTATTTGAATAAGTGATAATTCCTTTTTTTGTATCAATAGAACCTGGTATTGCCATACCTATACCAAGCAAATCTTTTTCAATCAATTTTTGTTTTTGAAGCATATCTAAACAAAGATCTTTCAATCTATTTACAAAAACTTTATAATCTTGATCAGCGATAGTTTTTAAAGTTCCCCTTTCTAAAATCTCACCTTTTTTATTAAATAAAGCACCTTTGGTGCTCATTCCTCCAACATCTAAACCAATGTAATACATATAACCCCCAAAATTGTATTGTTATTAAAATTAAATCATTATAAATATATAAAATTGATTTTAGAAAACTTGAAAAAATTTAACAATGCATATGTCTATAAATAAGCTACCAAAACTTTAGCATCATTAGACTCTAAAATTAAACTATAGTTTGCTGGCACAAAATATGTGTCACCCTTTTTTGCAATTTGTTCATTATTTAATAAGACATCACCATCGACAACAGTAATAGCCATAAATGACTTAGATTTTGATAAACTAATTTTTCCTTTTAAAACATATTCATCTAATGAATAATATGCTGTTTTTTCAATATTTCTAAACTTACCAAAGCCTTCGGAAACATAATCATTTACTATATTTATTTTGGTTGCTTCAAAATTAATAATTTCCTCTGCTTGTTCTAAATGTAACGGCCTTTTGTTTCCGCCAACATCTTTTCTGTCATAATCATATATTCTATAAGTTATATTGCTATTTTGTTGAATCTCATAAATAGTTATACCTTTCATAATAGCATGCACTGTGCCAGGATAAATTGTTAGACAATCGCCAGCTTTAACTTCAACCCTATTTAACAAATCTGCAACAGTACCATTTTTGATAGCATCTTCAAATTCTATTCTAGTTGTATCTTTTTTAAATCCAACTAATAAATATGCACCTGGTTCCACATCTAAAACATACCATGTTTCTATTTTTCCGTATTGCTCTTCTCTTTGCAAAGCATAACCATCGTCAGGATGGACTTGGATAGACAAATCATTTGTTGCGTCCAATATTTTTATTAACATTGGGAAAAATTGATAATCCATAACTTTGTCACCAAACAAATCTGGATTATTATTGTACAAATCTTTTAACGTATCACCATTAGGACAAATTGATTCACTATTTGGATACATGGAAAGCTCCCAACTTTCAGCAATTTTCTTTGGAGAATCCGACTTACCCCAAATAGTGCTAAGTTTTATCCCACCCCAAATATAATCTTTCAAAACAGGGCATAATTTAAATGGTTTCATTAGTTCATTCTTCATAACAAAAATTTTAACAAAAAAGCATACTTCTTGTCAATGTTCATTTTTTTCTACTTTACCTATCTTTTTGTTGTTAAGTCTAAAGGTAAGTGCAACTACGCGAAAATTTTGAATGTTTTTTCTAAAAGTAAGTGCTTTTTTGCAAATAAAAATACTACATACTGTGATATAAAATATGTAGTAAAAATACAAAAATCTAAGATTTGGAAAAACTAAAATAAACTATGATTTTAATGTTAGCTGTTAGCCTCTTCTTTATCAATAATTTCTTTAACTTTCATTAAAGTAATAACATTTGCACGTTCTCTTTCATCAAGCTTCATTGTTATATATTTTATTGTTTCTTCCAATTCAGGAATTAAAACATATTCAAGTGCATTAACTCTTCTTCTGTTTCTTTCTATTTCTTTAGAAAGCATGTTACAAGTTTTTTCAATTTCAGCTAATTTTATTAATTTAGGTAAAAGTGAATTCATAGATAAAATTGCTTGATCTAAATCAGAACTTACACTAATAAATGAATATGGTAGTATATCTTTTTCAAGACTTTCCGTTATATTTATTTTGGGAACTTCTACACTCATAATATTTTGAGTTAAACACTCGACTTCTAGTTTACTAGTAGGCATTGAAACTGCTTCTTCAATGATTTTAGGTCCATTTATTGCACTGGCAATCAAAAAGGATTGAAGACCTTTTTCAATAGAGGCTTCAACTTCTCTACGCAATTTTTCATTATCGCGTATCAACAACATAAATTGCCTAACCATCTCGTCTGCTTTATCTTTTAATAATTTATGTCCTCTTTTTGCAGTTGCGAGACGATCTTTTAAGGAACGAAGTTCCATTCTTGTTGGATTTACATTTAATCTTGCCATATTCCTAAACTCATTTATTTTTTATTAATTTAATATTTATCATAGTATTCATCCAAGTAAGCATCTCTAATACGTTTAAGTTCTGCTCTTGGAAGTATTTTTAATAAACGCCAACCTAAATCTAACGTTTCTGTAATGGTTCTATTATTAGTAAAACCTTGAGCAATATATTGAGATTCAAACTCTTCAGCAAATCTTGCAAATTGCAAATCAACTTCGGTTAAAGCAGCTTCACCTAATATAGCAGCAAGTTCTTTAGATGATTTTCCTCTAGCATATGCTGCAAAAAGTTGATTCATTGTATCAGCATGGTCTTTTCTGGTTTTCTTGTCGCCAATACCTTTGTCTTTAAGTCTTGATAGTGATGGTAAAACATCAATTGGTGGATTAATTCCGTTTTTATATAATTCTCTAGAAAGAATAATTTGTCCCTCAGTTATATAACCAGTTAAATCTGGAATAGGATGTGTTTTATCATCTTCTGGCATTGTTAATATTGGGATCTGTGTAATAGAACCCTTTTTACCTTTAACTCTTCCTGCTCTTTCATATATACTTGCAAGGTCAGTATACATATATCCAGGATATCCTCTTCTTCCTGGAATTTCTTTTCTTGCAGCAGACACTTCCCTTAACGCTTCAGCGTAATTTGTTATATCAGTCATGATAACTAAAACGTGCATACCTTTTTCAAATGCCAAATATTCAGCAGCAGTTAAAGCCATTCTTGGTGCTGCGATTCTTTCAATTGCTGGGTCATTTGCTAGGTTTACAAAAACAACTGATCTATCAATAGCACCAGTTTTCTTAAAGTCATTAATAAAAAAGTCAGCCTCTTCAAAAGTTATTCCAATAGCAGCAAATACAACAGCAAATTTTGAGCTATCATCTAAAACTTTTGCTTGTCTTGCAATTTGAGCTGCTAATTGTGCATGAGGTAAGCCAGATGCTGAAAACACTGGTAATTTTTGCCCTCTTACTAAAGTATTTAATCCATCAATAGCACTTATTCCAGTTTGAATAAACTCATCTGGATAATCTCTTGCTACTGGATTAATTGGATGGCCATTAATATTATATTTCTTTTCAGGAATAATTTTTTCACCACCATCAATAGGATTTCCCATTCCATCAAAAACTCTACCTAACATATCTTCAGAACAACCAAGCTCCAAGCTATGTCCTAAAAATCTTGCTTTGCTTGTGCTGATTTTAATACCAGCAGCTCCTTCAAATAATTGAACTAGAGCCTTTGAGTCTTCAACTTCTAAAACTTTTCCTTGTCTAATGGATCCATCTTGCTGATGTATTTCGACTAACTCATCGAATTTTACACCGCTTACACCATCTACTAACATTAGTGGTCCAACAACTTCTTTGATTGACTTATACTCTTTTAACATTTTTTCACCTATTCATTTAAACTTGAAATTTGAGTTTTGAGCTCGTTTTCAATTTTATCAAATTCATCTAAATTTTCTTCTTGAATATATTTGCTTCTTCCAATTTTTTCTTTAACACTCAAAGATAAAATATCATTAATGTCAGCACCTTCATTCAATGCATTTCTGCCAAGATCATTTGCCATCATTATGACTTTTAGCATCCTATATTGCTTTTTTAAGGAAGCATAAGTATCTACTTCATGGAAAGCATTTTGGTGTAGATAATCTTCTCTTAATGATTTTGCTGTATCCATAGTTAATCTATCTTTACTTGATAATGCATCGACACCTACAAGTCTAACTATTTCATTTAGCGATGCTTCTTCTTGCAAAATACCCATTGCTCTAACAACAAGTTTTACCCAATCAGGAGATACTTCTTCACCATACCAGTCCTTTAATTTATCTTGATATAAACTATAACTTATTATCCAGTCCACTGCTGGGAAATGTCTACTGTATGCAAGTTTTGCTGATAAGCCCCAGAAAACTTTTACAATACGCAATGTTGCTTGAGAAACTGGCTCTGATAAATCACCACCTGGAGGGCTAACTGCACCAATTGCTGAAATTGAACCAATTTTATCTTTGCTACCTAAAACTTCAGTCATACCTGCTCTTTCGTAAAATTCAGCAAGTCTTGATGATAAATATGCTGGATATCCTTCTTCACCTGGCATTTCTTCAAGTCTACCACTCATCTCACGCAATGCTTCTGCCCATCTACTTGTACTATCTGCCATTATTGCAACACCGTAACCCATATCTCTAAAATATTCTGCAATTGTAATTCCTGTATATATGCTTGCCTCTCTTGCTGCAACTGGCATATCAGAAGTGTTTGCAATTAATACAGTTCTTTGCATTAATGATTGTCCAGTTCTTGGATCTTTTAATTCAGGAAATTCATTTAAAACGTCAGTCATTTCATTTCCACGTTCACCACAGCCAACATATACTATGATGTCTGCATCAGCCCATTTTGCAAGTTGGTGTTGAACGACAGTTTTACCACTTCCAAATGGACCTGGTACCGCAGCAACTCCACCTTTTGCAATTGGGAAAAATGTATCAATAACCCTTTGGCCTGTAACCATTGGGCGATCTGGAGATATTTTTTCTTTATATGGTCTTCCTTTACGTACTGCACATTTTTGAACCATTGTAATATCTAATTCATCTTTGTCAGTTTTAATTTTTGCAACGACATCATCTATTGTATAGCTCCCTTTTTTAATTTCTGAAACAACTCCACTAATACCAGCAGGAACCATAATAGAGTGTCTAACTATTGGATTTTCTTGAACAAAACCTAATTCATCGCCTCCAACAACAGCATCTCCTTTTTTTGCTGTTGGTATAAAATCCCATTTTTTCTTACTATCTAATGCTCTAACAACAATTCCACGTTCTATTCTATCACCACTTTTTGCTTGTAGTTGATCTAAGGGACGTTGTATCCCATCATATATTGCACCTATAATTCCTGGCCCTAACTCTACTGATAAAGGTTCATTTGTTGAGACAACTTCATCTCCAGGACCAATTCCAGCGGTTTCTTCGTAAACTTGTATAGATGCTTTATCTCCTCTCAGTTCAATAATTTCTCCAATCAATTTGTCTTTGCCTACTCTTACAACATCATACATCTTACTTTCAGCCATTCCTTCTGCAACAATTAATGGTCCAGATACTTTAACTATTTTTCCCATAGATTCCTCCTATGAATATTTTAACTTCAAACCTAACTTATATTAATATTTACATAAACACTTATCATCAATTACTTAAAATAACAAAAGTAATTAATTTTATTTGTTTATATTCAATATATCGATACCAACTGCTTTTTCTACATACATAGAAAGTTGATTTAATCCAAAGCCCGTACTCCCTTTCGATGATGGGATTGGTATAATTGCGGGATATGCTCTTTCTGTATATTTTTCAATAGTACTTTGAATTTCTTTGGCAATATCATCGGTAATAAAAATAATTTCATAATCATTTGCTATTTTTTTCAACAAATTAGAAGTTTCAAAGTATGTTCCTGCATCAAAAACATCGACTCCTAACACCTTAAAAATCAATACACTATTTTTATCACCTATTACTGCAATTTTATTTGCCATACAGTCTCCTAAATCTCACAACATTTTTGCATTAACACAATATATCTAATTTTTATATAAATATTTTATACAACCTTTAACTTTATTGGCACAGTATATCTTATTTTATATAAATGTTTTCACATAACTTTTAATTTTATTGGCACAATATATTAGTTATAGAGCCTTGTTATTCTTGCTCTAATTTGCTCTTTATTTACACCGTTTTTTAGGCATATCAAAATATATCTAAGTACATTAATTTCATTAATTTTTTCAAGATAAAAAGCAAGAGAAGGTGCTGCAGTTAAAAGGTCATTTTTATCTCTAGATATATTTTTCATCAACATATATTCTTTAATTCTTTCAAGTTCTTCAATTGGTGTTTCGAATATTATATCTTTATATTCCTCAAAGCCAGTTTCACTTAAAACATTTTTTATTTTTGTATTATCATCAAAAACATATTCAAAGTCTTTAATATCATATTTCCCACCATCAATAAACAAAGGTTTAAAGTAGGAAAAACTTTCTTTTATTTTAATTACTCTAACCAAATTAATTATATTTGAATAATCTATAAAGAGATTAAAATAATCTTTGATATATTTTGAAGTAGAAGATTTTGATATTCTAAATTTAATATCTTCTAGCATCGCCTTATCAATTTTTACATCTATATCTCTGGCAAAAACTTCCTCGTGAGATTCTTTTAGTTTCATAATAACATCATCAACAAAGGAATTAATTGATGGTTTATCTAAAAACACTTTTTCTTTCAATTCTGCCACAGGGTAGATACCTCTTTCATCTAATAAGTGATCAAAATCTTTTTTTTCGAAGTAGCTTTTTAGCAAAACTTTTATATTATGATAGTCAGAAAGCAAGAAAAAACACTCTATTCCTGTTTTGTTTGGTATGTTTTCTTTAGCATAAGCATCTATGATATTTGTTTCTTCTTGTAATAGTTTTTCAAAATCGGAATAAGAATCTAAAACTATTCCCCCACCATAATTATTTTCTAGCAATATTTTTACAGCAGACTCCAAATCAGAAGATTCTATAATTCTATACAATCTTTCTGCATTTAATAGCTTGTCCATTCTTGAAACTGCAACTGCATTTGAAAATAATATATCTTTCATTTTTTTATTCTATATGTTAACTCTATAATTTTTATTTTATTTGTTAGTACATTTTTGAAAATTTGATTTTCAACTATATTTTATATTTCATTTCATTTTTACCGTATGATTATAATTTAAAAATTTGGTCTGCCACAGTAGTTTCTATTTCGTCTCTAAGGTTTGACATTAAAACCTCTAAACTAAGGTTTTTATCAAAATATTTATTAGAAAGCACAATTCCTCCTAATATATCTATATATTGATTTGAAAGCACGAGTTTTTTTCCTAATCTTTTTGATTCTTTTTCTATAAATTCTTTTGTAATAACATTCTTATCTTTTGAACTAATCAAAACGATGTCGCCATCATCGGCCTTATTTAATAATGAAGATATTAAATTCAAATAATCTTTTTTAGGTAACTTTAAAATTTTATCCATTGCTTTATCAAATGCTGTATTGATAATTTCGCGTTTTGTAGATAAAATCAATTTCTTCACTTCTAAATTTGCATCGACGATTGCTTGCTTTAAAATGTTTTCATGAATTAAAGCAGTTTCTTCGTATGCTTTTTGTTTTGAAACACTAACATCAGAAGATGCTCTAGAAATAATTTCTTGAGCTTTTGTATTTCCTTCATTTCTTGTTGAAGTCGCAATTTTTTGAGCATCATCCAAAATAACATTTACTAGCTTATCTGACATTATTACTCCTTTTTAATAATTTAAAATTTCCACACAATAGAAAAATCATCATTAGTTTTTATTTCGCAATCTTCTATTAAACTGCAGCCCAGTTTACAACAAAAACAGCGATGAATGAAATAATAAATGATAGCAACGCATATGTTTCAACCATTGCCGTAAATAGAATTCCTTTAACATATTCTTCAGGTTTTTTAGCAACTAATGAAATACCTGAAACCGCTACTTTACCTTGATATATTGCTGAAAATAAGCCACCAAGTGCCATTGGTAAACATGCAGCAAGAATTCCAGCTCCTGCTGTTGCAGATAAAATAGTTATCGTTCCAAATGCATTAACTTTTGCAAGAACCAAGAAAGCTATAATAAAACCATATATTCCTTGGCTACCTGGTAAAAGTTGTAAAACTAAACATTTAATAAACTTATCGGGATCTTCAGACACTACCCCAGCTGCAGCTCTACCAGCCATTGACACACCGACAGAACTTCCGATACAACTAAATCCAACAGCTACTGCTGCTCCTACAAATGCTAAAATAACTCCAATTTGCATATTCGCCTCCAAATTATTAATTAAATTTTCATTTTATATTTTTTGTTAGCATTATACTAACTTTTTACCAATTTTATTTATTCACATTAACTAAGCATATTTGGCTTTATCTAAAACTTCTTTTTTACCTTTACTTTTTGAGTTTGTTGGTGTTGAAAGTTTTTCATTTAAATATGTAAAGCGTGTTTTATGACCAAATGGAGCAAAGGCATGTCCTTCTCCACTATAAAATTTACTGAAAAACTCTACATATTGTAATCTTGAGTTATGAACATAAACGCTTAAGATATTTATTCCAAAATTAAAAATATGACCTACTAACCATATGATTATAGCTAGTAGAAAACCGAAAAAGCCACCACCTACCATGTCTTTAATAATTATGCCTATTCTGTTAAAAACTAGAGCAATTACGCCCGTTGTCAAACTTAGTCCAAATAGTCTTGAATAAGATAGAATATCACTTATAACATTAACAGAACCATATAAATTGCTAAAGCCACCAGTTATCATTGATAGTACCTTTTTCTTTCCTAATGCTCCTCCAAGTAAAAGCATAACAAAGCCAATAATAACAAGACTTATTCCTGCAGTTTTAACTGATTGTGAATTGTTCAATGATTCAACAAATGATGTTATCAAATAAAGTCCAAGACCTAAGAAAATAACAATCCAGCAAAAATCATTTAAAATTCCATCAAGTATTTTTCCATCTTTTATTTTTTGAATACCATTTAGAGTAAACCCTACCGCAATTTGAATAACTCCCATTAAAAGTGCAATACCGAAAATCAATATACTACCAGCACCAAGAGAATCTAATTTTTTAAGACTCCATAAAGCCCTACCAAATGAAGTAGAAGTCATCGCTGGCTCTTCCAAACCAAAATATGATCCAAAAAACACACCCCAAATCATACATGAAATGCCACTCAATAATAGCATTTTAACAAAACTACCTGAATCTTTAACTGGTTTTCTAATTAATAAAAATAAAGCACATCCTAAAGTTAATACGGCTCCATATCCAACATCGCCTAACATAAAACCAAAAAATAATATATAGAAAAAGGCAACAAATGGATTTGGATCAATACCATTGTAATCAGGTGCACCATACAATGATGTAATGTTTTGTGTAAATGGTTTAACAACATTGCTATTTACAAAATAACTAGGTACAACTTCTCCTTCTTGCGGTTCATCAACAAAAATAATAAGATTGGAAGATATAGCATTTAAGTCATTTTTTGTTATTTCAACTTTATCGCGAGGAACCCAGCCTTCTAAAATAATCACATTTTTTGTCTGAGAAGATTCTTCTAGAGCTTTGTGTTTTTCTAATTCTAATACATAAAAATCATATAAAAACTTATATGCAGGAATACTGTCAATAGTATTTATTGCTTCATTTTGTAAGCTTTTTATTTCATTTTCAATTTTTGAAATTTCTTCATCTATTTTATTAATTTTTTCTGTTGCCAACATATCGTCAGTATATGGGCAAGGTTGAAATCCAGCTTGCATCAATTTTTTGCTTAAATCCTCTGTCTCTGCTATAGGTGCTAGCACTACAATTAATGATTGCTTATCGAATGTTTTGCTGGTTAAAAATATGTTTTCAGATAAATTTAAATCTTTTATATTCTCTGCTTCAACTAAACCTACTGACATACTTACATGAGCAGTGTTTTTAATTTCAGAAAATTTAATATCTAAGGATTCATATTTTTTTACTGCTTCTTTTTCTAGCTCTAATCTTCCTTTTCTATTTTTCAGATCAACTAAATTTAAACTAATTTCTTCTAAAGAGGATATTTCAGCAAAAAGTTCATATTCACTATTTGTGTATGACTCTAAATAATCATAATCAAAAACTTCATTTATTTTACCAAGATTTATTTTTATATCTTCATTTTTCTTGGCTTTTTTGTCTTCTTTTTTAAGTTTTTTGTAAGCAATTTTATTTTCTAAATTAACTTCTCTTGATATTGACTTTAAAAAATCAAAAGCAAAATTGAGTTTTTGTATTTTTTCTTCGATTTCTATCTTTCGTTTTAGTTTTTTGGGTTTTGTCGTTTCATTATAGCTTTTAGTTTCAACTAACTCGACTGTTCCAAGTTGAGTTAGTTTTTTAAATATTTTGCCCTTATCTTTTTCATGAAACATAAGGGTGATTTTGTTCATTCTACTTATTGCCATAATGTTTAACTATATTTTTTTAGAAATTGATTAAATATCATTTCAACTACATCGTCAGTTTCTGCTTCTTTTTTTATTTTATCTGATGCTTCTTTTCCTAACTTCAAGATATGTTTTTTTTCTTTTGATGCATCGGTTTTGGCCAACTCAATAGCATTTTGTCTCTCCAATGCCATTTCTTCCTTCCCTGCCTCGATGATTTTTTTCGCTTCTTCTAATGCTTCTAAATTGACTTTTTTTGCATCTTCAAACGCTTGATCAACAATACGTTTTGCTTCTTCTTCAGCTGATAAAATTTTATCTAATGTATCTTTAATCATAAAATTAAACCTTTAAAAAATATTAATTATATATTACATAATTATTTATAATATTAATTGTCTATAATAGCAGCATTAAAGTCAAGCAAAAAAGCATAATTAATGCATAAACAGACAAAAATATTTATGTTTACTGTATTTTATATTGTTACCGCACTTGATTGTTTTATTTACATTGTTCGCGTTCTATTTCACTAATTTTATCTAATCTTCTTTGATGTCTTCCACCTGCAAATTTTGTTTGAAGGAATATTTTAGTAAAATTATAAGCATCTTCTTCTGATGAAATTCTTCCACCTAGTGCTAAAATATTTGCATTATTATGTTCTCTTGACATTTGAGCACTAAAACTATCTGTAACATGTGCACATCTAATTCCTACATATTTGTTTGCAGCAATTGAAATGCCAATGCCAGTTCCACAAATTAGTACTCCCATATCAACATCTTTATTTAAAACTGCTTTTGCTACCAGCGAAGCATAATCTGGATAATCTACTGATTTTTCAGCATCAAATGTTCCATAATCTACATATTCATATCCACTTTCTTTTATAGCCTTAATAACTGAGTTTTTTAATACAAAACCACCATGATCACAACCGACGCCTATTTTCATTGTATAATCCTCCTCAAAATTAGATTAATTAAATAATAACATATTTGTAAGCATCTATTAAACAAAGTAAAGTTATAAATACTTAAATTTTTGATAATTGTTTAGTCTAAAAGCAAGTGCAACTACACAGAAATTGAGAATATTTTTTCTAAAGATAAGTAGTTTTTTTATTCTATTTATTAAAAATATTTAATCAAACTATTATGTGTGCAGTTGATTTTTCAATTCTATTGTTTAATGAATAAAATTCTGGATAATCTTCAAAATTTTGCAATATTATATATTTATATTTTTTCTCTGCTTCGCGCATTGTATCAAAAAATAAAGCCATACATTCTGTAGGAGTTTTTCCAATAGAAATTTTGTTGTATTTGTCAGGAATTAAATTAAGAAAAAAATCATTTCCAATAATAACAACTTTATCAGTTATAGTGTCTAAAACTTTATCATAGTGATTAATTGCATTTTTTGCTTTTTTAACTCCTACGCAAGGACATAAAGGTGCATAGTGTTTATATTTCATTCCAGGTGCTGTCACAATTTTAACTTCACCTTCAAAATTTTTAACATCTGACAAATATGGTGCTAACATTTTTGCAGAAATTGCACCAGGTCTTAATATGGTATATGGTTTTTTTGTTAAATCTAAAACAGTACTCTCTATACCAACTTGGCATTTTCCATCATCTAAAATCATTGGAATTTTACCATTCATATCTTCATAAACTGCTTGCCCTGTTGTTGGACTTAATCTACCACTAATATTTGCTGAAGGTGCTGCAATTGGAGTGTCAGATTTAGAAATTAGCATTTGTGCTAATTTATTATTCGGGAACCTAATTCCTACTGTATTAAGACCCGATGTTGTTATATTTGGAATATCAGGATGTCTATTTAAAATTAAAGTTAAAGGGCCTGGAGAAAAAGCATCAATTAAAATATATGCTTCTTTTGGTATATCAATTGCTACTTTATTTAATTGATCTTTAGAAGATAAATGTACAATTAAAGGGTTGTCTGCAGGTCGACCTTTTGCTTTAAATATTTTTTCAACTGCATCTTTGTTAAATGCATCGGCACCAAGACCGTAAACCGTTTCTGTGGGAAAAGCGACGACTTCTCCTTCCTTAATTAATTTTGCTGCTTCTTCTATTAATTCTTTACCACCTATTTTTGTTTTCATATATCCTCAAAAATTTTAAATATAATTGATATAATTAATACTTTACAATTTAAAATTATATAAAATCAAACTAATAACTAATGCATTTTAAATTTAATCAAACTAATAGATTAATGTCTTATTAGTTTCAAGAATAAAAATAAAATAACGCTTTTAAGTTTCAATCATATGAATTAACGAACGCTTTTTAAGTTTCAATATAATTAATTTGATTACTGCTTTACAATTTAAATTATATAAAATCACGTAATAATAGAATAATGTTTTTAAGTTTCAATCACTTTATTTTAATTTATATAAAGTGGAAACATTGCCTTTTTTGCCAAAGACATAACAACCAAACATTTTTTCGCCAGTTAAAGATAAATCTAATACTGTTAGTTCATCATATTCTTCAGACAATAATTCTTTTCCATCATTTGCATATAACTTGAATTTTTTTGCATCTCGTTTTACATAAGAACCATTATGAACAGAATACACATTAGATATTGGTGTTAATTTTGCTTTACCATCTTTGTTTTTTTCTACTTGCCAATAATCAACGCTATCAATACATTCAAACTCTTCACCACTATTTTCATCTATATATTTTTTATATTTATATTTTCCAGCGATAGAATAATTAGAAAAAAATGGAGTAATAAAATCGTATTCGAAATCTAAAATAACTTTTTGCGTTTCTACATCAATAGCTCCAAATTTTTGCATATAATCTTGATTTACTTCACTTCTCAAATCATTTTTTTCTGCAATTAAAACTTTATCATGAACAATATATTGGCTATATGCTATTTTATCTTCACTTTTGATTACAGAAACAACATCGCCATCATTATATGTATAAAACTTAGCATCTTCTGGCGCCAATGAAAAATTTGGGTCTATTCTTTCCACCCCATAACCATCAACAAAAAGTAATGGTAAATATGCGTTTTCAACCAACTCAGTTGTGCCTTGTGGAGTATAAATGACAAATGAAGTTAAATAAATTTTTTGTCCTCCTTCAAGCACTCCCGTGAGATATGCTTCATAAAAAATAGAATGCCCTTTTTTTACTAGTTTTTGAGTTTCAATCATTGGATAATCATAGATTTTTTCAGCAATGTATTTGTAAAATTCTTCTTGGGTGTAATCGTCTTTGTATAATTTGTAATCTTTGGTATACCCTAACTCAACAGCGCCTGCATAAACTGTGGTTATAGCACTAATAAAATCTGCTGAGTAATTATTAGCAACTATTAATACTTTTCCAACATCAAATTCTCTATTTAGTTTAACATTATATCCAGTAGACATTATTTTGACATATTCAGGCTTATTATTTATTCCTGTTCTTATCATCTCATAGCCATCAAATTCTTGAGAATCTGCTCTAATTCCCACTAATACATATTCATAATTTCCTAGATAATATGGAACCACTTCTGTACTACCATATTCTAAAATTTCAAATGGAACATATTTTTTTATTTCTCTAAATTCACCATTTTGAATATCATTAAAATCATAAAATCTAACTTGGCCAGGCATAGATACACTTCCATGCATAGACACACTTATGTATCCATCATTATATTTGAAATTTGCAGTGGCGGAAGTATGTGGAATTTTGCCTATTTCTAACAAAGTGTTAGAACTTGAATAATCATATACGACAGAAAAGCTGTAATCTGGTTGCTTATCATAATTTAATATAGGATTTTTCCCGCCAATTATAACTAATTTAGAGTCATCTAAAAATGTATATTGATTTATTTGGCTATTGTATTCTACAGCAAATGAGTCGCTCACTTCAAAACCAAAGCTATTTGTTTTAATATTAATAACTCCTATTTTTTCTTTGAGTTCATTATTAAAATATTCTTTTGTAGTAACAATTGCATGATTATTTCTAATATCTATAATGCTACTAAACATAGGCTCAATTAAAATTTTTTCTTCTGTGCACAGCCCATATCTAACATCTACACCACCATATTCGGCTAAAACATTTCTTTGAATCATAAATAATCCTGAAACGGAATCATAACTATAAAATTCATAATTTTCAGGAAGTGACAATAGTTTGTTTGCACTTGAATATAAAGGAGTCGAGTTATAATTTTTAAAATATGATACATTATCATCAGTTTTTTTACACGATGATAACATAGCCAGTAAAAATAGCACTAAAAATAAAAACAATATTAATAAACGTTTATTTTTGTTTTTCATAATTTATATATTTAGCATAACATACTAGGATTGAAATAAATGTGTATAAAAGCAAAAAATTTAAATAATTATTTATATGTCTAATTTTTTAATGCATTTAGCAGGACATTTTTCAAAGCATACACCACAAGCTGTACATTTATCATAATCAAAGACGGGAAGGTTGTTTTCAAAACTCAAAGCATTTTCTTTACAGTTTTTAACACATATTCTGCAGCCAATACAACCATTTTTACAATAAGAACGAACTTCTTTTCCTCTATCTTCAGAACTACAAGCAATGTAGTATATTGCTTTTGAAGGTAATCTCTTTATTAATTTTTTAGGGCAATGTGAAATACAAACGCCACATTGAACACAAGCTTCTTGTTTAACCATAGCGTGGCCTTCATTTAATTCAATTGCATGGTGCGGACATTCCATTATACATTTGCTCATCCCTATGCATCCTACAGGGCATGCCTTACTTCCACCTGCTAATAATTCAACGCTTGCACAATCTCCATATCCTTGATATGAATATTTGTTTTGGCACGAATTTCCTCCATTACACGCAACTATTACAACAGTACTTTCACCAATATCATCACTACCTAATATTTTTGCTATTTCTTCTTTTGATTCTTTCGAAGTTGCACTACAACTAGGAAGAGTAGCATCACCTTCCACTAATGCTTTAGCAAATGCTGAACAACCAGCATAACCACAGGCACCACAATTAGCTCCAGATAATAAATTTTCAACTAATTCAATTTTAGGGTTTACTTCAACAGCAAATTTTTTGCTAAAAATTGCTATGATTATAGAAAAAACAAGAGCTAAACCAGTTAAAAGAGCTAATGGAATAATTATTTGAAGCGCTACACTCATATATTACCTACCCTATATTAAAACCTGAAAATGCTGCAAATCCCATCGCCATTATTGAAGCAATCAGCAAAGTTATTGGAAAACCTTGAAAGATTTTGGGGATATCAGCAGTTTGCAATTTTTCTCTAATACCAGCTAAAATTAAAATCGCAATTGTAAATCCAATACCACTACTTATACCATTAATAAAAGCAACTAATAAACCAGAGCCTACAGATGGAACTGGTAATGTCACATTCATAATGGCAACACCTAAAACTGCACAGTTAGTCGTAATTAATGGCAAATACACGCCAAGTGCAGCATATAAACCTGGGGAGAATCTTCTAATAATAATTTCAACTAGTTGAATAAGTGATGCTATTACTAAAATAAATATAATAGTTTGTAAGTATAATATATTTGCTTTTATCAACAATAGATTTAAAGCATAAGTTATAACACTAGCAACACCCATTACAAAAATTACAGCAAATCCCATACCTAGGGCTGTATCTATTTTTTTAGAAACACCTAAAAATGGACAAATACCTAAAAATCTTGAAAGGATAAAGTTATTTACCAAAATTGCATTAATGATTAAAACTAATATCGCAGTAGCACTCATAAAACAACCTCTTCCCCTTCTATGTTAATTTGATTTTCAGCAGGCATTGTTTTTTTTGCTGCTTTCTTTTTTGCAAAATATCCATTTGCTTTATCAACAACTAAATTGAATGCAACTATTAATAATCCAAAAACCATAAATCCACCAGCTGGCAAAATAAATATTGTCATTGGAAGTTCCGCTCTTGATAAAGCCTCTATTGAATAGCCAAATATTGCACCTGCACCAAAAAATTCTCTCACAATACCAATTAATGTAAGAGCCAAAGTGAAACCAAGTCCAATACCTATTCCATCCATTGCAGATGGTAAAACTCTATTTAGTGATGCAAAACCCTCTGCCCTGGCTAATAAAACACAGTTAACAACAATCAATGGAATAAACAGACCAAGACTATCATGAAGTGAAGGAATAAATTTTTTCATAACCATGTCAACAACTGTAGAAAAGGTAGATATTATTAATATATAACAAGGAATCCTTACTTTTCTTGGAATAAAGTTTCTTAGCATTGAAACAATTATATTAGCACATGTTAAAACAAATGTTACAGCAAGCCCCATAGATAAGCCATTGATAGCGCTAGTTGTTACAGCAAGTGTTGGACAAGTTCCTAAAACCAACCTAAAAACTGGATTATTTTTAATAATTCCATCTTTTAATGGTGACACTATTTCATTTGCGGTTAATTTTTTATTGTTTTTCATTATAAACTCCAATAAACTTACATTAATTCCATTCCATGCTATCTTTTGTATCTTTATACGCTTTAACTGCACTTTTAACAGCAACATTTACTCCAACAGAAGAATATGTTGCACTAGTTACTTTGCTGAATTGTACATCTCCAGGAGAGTCTGGAGAATCTATTGCTGGATCTGGGGTAACTCTAAAATTATTTACATTTTTACCTTTATATTGATTTAAATATTCTGCTTCTAATGCCTTACTTCCAAGACCTGGAGTTTCAGCGTGCTTGTATGCATGCACTGATTGTATTATATCATTTTTGATTACAACAATGAGCGATATACCTTCGGCATTATAGCAACTATCTTTTGTTTTTAATGCCTTTGTAATAAAAACTCTACCGTCATCTTTAGATTTTCCAATATATAAAATTTCTGAATCTTTCAAACTTTCTAATTTCCCAAAGTCAGAAATTTCATATGATTTCGCTATTTCAATATTAGATTTCCCTAGAGCCCTTTCAATGGATTCGGATTCGGAAACATAAGTAAACATATTTACAAGACTTAAAACCAAAGCAGCAACAAGAGCTATAACACTAAGTGCTACAACTATCATTACACTTTCTTTGCTTAACTTAAATTTTGTTTTTTTAGCTTTTCCCAATGTTTTATGCCTCTTAATTTATTTTTTTTATATATTATTTCCTAAGCTGCTTTAACTTTTTTCTATGCTTCTTTCTTTTTCTTTTTAACATAACCTAATGGTCTTGGCTTAAATATTTTATCAAGCAGTGGAGCAACGATATTTACTAATACAATAGATAAACATACTCCTTCTGGATAACCTCCATATCTTCTAATTAGTATTGTAAGTAATCCTGCTAAAGCTGCATATGTTATGACACCCCAAAAAGTTTTTGGCGCGGTTGCATAATCTGTAAGCATGAATATTGCACCAAATAGCAAGCCTCCACTTAATAAAGTTGGAAGTATAAAATTATATCCTTTTTTATAAAAAATTAACGTGAATATAATGACTGATACAATATATGTTAGAGGAATTTTCCAATCAATAATCTTAAACACTAATAAATATATCAGTGATAAAATAATTGCTATGGCACACACTTCACCAATGCTGCCACCTATTTTACCTAAAAACATATCCAATAAATTTACATCTACAAACCCAGTTTGAGCACTAGTTTTAATAGTTCCAAGTGGCGTTGCCGATGTAATATATTTTGCAGAACTGACAATATTATTAAAGCCAGCAAAAAAATCAAGTGGTTTTTGTGCATAATTAATTGGACTCATAAATCTTGTCATTTGTGCAGTCCAAGATAAAGATAAAAACACTCTAGCAGTTGCTGCTGGGTTTGCAAAATTCTTTCCAAGTCCACCAAAAAGCATTTTTACAAAAAGTGTTGCAAATATGCCACCAACTACTGGAATATAAAAAGGAACTGTGGGTGGTAAATTTAATCCTAAAATTAATCCAGTCACTACCGCAGATAAATCATAAACAGTGATTGGAGCTTTTCTTGCTTTATTATATATCCATTCACCAAAAACTGCCCCCGCTACCGATAAGCCTACAATGAATAGAGAATATAAACCAAATATGACAACTCCAGCAATAAGTGGAAAAGATAAAGCAATAATGACATGAAGCATTATTTTTTTAGTTGTTAAATTCGTCCCAACATGTGGAGATGAAGATACAATATATTTATCTTTAACGACTTCTTTTTTTACTTCAGCGCTTTTATCACTCATAATTACCACACATATTTTAGCGTTATTTACCCTTTCTATCTATATATCTTTATTTTCTTATCAATTTAATGCTTATATATATCATTATTGATTTATTCTTATTTAATACCATGCTAATTAGTGGTGCATATCTTTTTCTCTAATAAGTTTTTTAGCAAGTCTTTGTGATTGTACCAATGGTCTTTTTGCAGGACAAACGTAAGCACAACATCCACATTCTATACAACTCATTGCATAATATGCTTTTGCATCATCAACTCTATTATGCAAAATAAAGTCATCTATTAACATTGGCATTAAATTCATAGGACAAGCTCTAGCGCATCTTCCGCAACCTATGCAAGGTGTAGGTGAAACATCTCTAATTTCTTTTTCAGTTAACAATAAAATTGCAGAACTGCCTTTGCTAACTACAGTTTTTAGATTATGCATAGAAACTCCCATCATAGGACCACCAGAAATAATTTTTACAAATTCATTTGTGCCACCGAGATATTCTACGACTTCTTCGTATGGCACCCCTATTCTTACATGTAAATTTGCAGGTCTTTTTATTCCTTTTCCTGAAACAGTTAAATATCTTGAATAGCTTGATTTACCAAGGCAAACCGCTTCATATAAAGCAAGGCAAGTAGAAACATTTAATACAATGTATCCAATATCTGAAGGAAGCCCACCATTTGGTACAGATTCTTTAGTCAATGCATAAATCAATTGCTTTTCGCCGCCTTGCGGATATTTTGTTTTTAATTCAAATACACTCAATTGTTCATCAGTAGCATGTTTAATAATATTTTTAATTGCTTCGCCTTTGTTTGATTCTATTCCAAAAAAAACTTGTTTTGTATCTAATGCTTTTTTTACTAAATCAACACCTTTTAAAATTTCTACAGGTTTTTCTAGCATTAATCGATAATCTGTCGTTATATACGGCTCACACTCTGAACCATTAATTATCAATGCTTTTATTGGAGTTTTAGGTTCTAATTTAACATGAGTGGGGAAAGTCGCTCCACCCATTCCTACGATACCTGCTTCTTTGCATCTTAATATGATTTCTTCTTTTGTTGGATTTTCCAGTGGTTCAAAAAAAACTTCATCATATTTATAATCATTTTCAATGACTATATGACGAACGCGTTTACCAGCAGCATTTTCTCTTGCTTCAAAACCTAAAACTTTACCTGAGACAGAGCTATGAATGTTTGCAGACACATAACCATTTGCTAAACCAATGTTTTGTCCTACTTTAACATAATCACCAACTTGTACAGATGGTGTACAAGGAGCACCAATATGTTGCACGAGTGGAATATAAACCTTTGCTCCAGTAGGCATTTCTTCAAATGCACTATCCTTTGCTAATTCTTTCATATCTTTTGGATGTATCCCACCTCTTTTAAAAGTAAGCTTAAACAACATTTCCTCCATCTTAAGCAGGTATAAAACATACTCTTTTTATTATAGTATACTATATAAGTAAAGTAAATATGTAAAGTTTTTAAAAATAGGAAAATATTTGTGTGTTAAGTCTAAAGGTAAGTGCAACTACGCGAGAAATTATAAAATTTTTTCTAAACGTAAGTGCTTTTTTTATTTAGTTGTAATAATAAGCTTATTTAAATAAAAAAAAGGTGTATGTTTGAGCATACACCTAATTTACTATAAATTAATAAGAAATTAATCATCAAACTCTGAATCGTCTACATCTCCTTTTGTTGTATCTTTCTTGGATTGTTTTACTTCTTGTTCTAAATCAGTTGGAACTTTGCTCTTAACAATAATTTTTTGTCCTTTAGCAAATCTGGTTTTTAGTTTTCTGTATCCAACAATAGCAAGTGCAATTATCAATATAGCAGCAATAACTATTGAAGAAACAAGCAACCATAATTGAGAATCCACTTTACCTTTTGTATTATCAGTTATAGGCTCTTCATTTTCTGCTCCTGCATTTGGTTCATTTTCTTTTGGAGGATCAAATTTATATGCCATTTCTTTTTCAATTGCTTCTGCAAATTTTTCTTCTGTCATATCAATTTCTTCTATTGCAACATCATCAACAATCAACATTCCTTTGAAAAAATCTTTAACATCAGTTGCATCATCAGCTTTGCCTATTCCATCATTAGTACCAAGGTGAAATGCTATTTTATTAGAAGATATTGTGCTATTTTTTTCGTCACTATAAACATAGAAAGTATATTCCTTTAACTCTTCTCCAGATATTTCTATTGTTTTAGTATTGTTGGCCATATCTTTTCCTGGCATAAATCTAAATTGAGCTTTTTTGTTATTTTCGGACAAAAGTTTAGCATAAAAACTGATCTTATAATATTTATTAGGCTCAATATCAAATCCAGATGTCATTTCATAATATTGTCCATTTGATTCAATGTTGACCATCATTAAAAAGTTTGAACCATTGCCATTGCTTGTTCCCAAAAATGCATTCAATTTATCAATATAGAACAAAGAGTCTTCCTCCGTGAAATTTTGTGATATTTTGCCTCTAATTTGCTCTGTTAAAGACCTAGTACTATAAACACCATTTAATATTGATGGAATTTCATCGCCCGTTGGTTTTTGATAAGGAATGCTTCCTGCTGGTTGATGATGAGTATATGCACCAGGCTTTCTACCTAGATAATCATCATTAGCATCTGAACTACTATCAAAACTATCAACTCTGTAATCAACAATTGTATGTATTGCTTGATTGCTATATGGAAGTTTCAACTCTGAAATTTCACTTAATGTATATAGTTCATTTTCTTTTATTTTGTAATCTTCAGGTGTTTTATCTTTAATGTTTTCCAAACCATAAGCATGCAAATTAAAATCAGTTTGACTTTCAAGCTTTTTAATATTTACATCATCAAAATATACAGTGCCTTTTGATAATCCTAGTTTATTATCTTCATTGCCTTCACTATCTTTTGCATATTTGTTGCCTAAAGCAAGTTCTAAAGTAACCCTTCCATCAACATAGCCTGTATTTATTAAAATTCTATATTGTACCCATTTACCATCAGTATTAATATCAGTAAATCCAGCATATTCACCCTTATTACCATTATCCTTTTTTACTAAGGTAGAAGAATTATCTTCCAAAGTAACAGAAGCTTTTGTTTCTGCTCCTTCAGTTTTTACCCAAAGTGAAACTAAATAATAACTTCCTTTAGAAATTGTATAAGTGCTGTTATATTTGTATAATGCTGTCACTTCAGAATCTGGAGAACTGATCATGAGTAAATTATCGCTATTTTGGCTAACATAATCTCCATTTGATGAATTTCCATACATACCAGCTATTGCAGTTTCTTCATCAGCATAACCAAGACCATCATAATATTTATAGTTTATTATTCCATGATTTGTCTTTAGTTTATCTTCATCACTTCTATCTGCTGGGAAATTACCTGTACCTGCTCCTGTAATATTTAAAACTGAAGTTTTTGGTGAAAATACAAAACCATATGCTGTTTCATCATAGCGCGAACCATGAGCGCCTGCTGCTCTAATGTAATATTTTCCATTTCTAGTTGCTTGGTAAGTAGTTGTAGGATCATCTATAATATCGACTAAAATATCATTTTTCTTTAAGGTTTTTTCAACACCATCTATCATTTCTTTCTTTTCATATTCATTCATATAAACATAATATTGCGTTGCACCTTCTACTTTTTCCCATGTTAGTTTATTTGTACCCTCAACCTTAAATGATTTAACTGCCTCTAAGCCAACAGCCGCTTCATTATATTGCCAGCTTGTTGGTTTTACTTCTTTAGTTAAATAACCTTCTTTGTTAAATTTTTCAGTATTTTTATATTCACTTGAATCAAAATTTTTGAAAAATCCATTTGTGAATGATGAGCTCTTAGAACTTGTATTGTCTCTAGCGGTTATATCTTTAGTCGTATTTAAATTTTTATTAGCATCATTATATTCTTCATTTGAAATTTTTTGCCATGTTGGAGCAGTAAAAAATACAACTCCCGCTGTTCTAGTATCTTCTTTTACTGCAATATCCCCTTCTCCTAAAACAATTTCAAAACCAAATCTTTGTTTTTCCGTTTCAGCACCTTTGATATATGCTATATATTCGGTCCATTCATTTACATTAATACCTGAAAATGTTGCAAGTTCTGAAGTTTTAGTTTCATCTTCAGAATCAATTTGCAATATTTTTACTTTTGCACCCATATTTGAAGGAATGCCTTCTGTATTAATCCAAAATGAAAATCTATAAAAATTATTTGGACGAACCAGTAACAAATCTTGTAAATCTGCATTAACATCTATATCTTTTTGTGTAATCAAAAAGCTTATGCTTGAAGCGGTGTCATTACCTTTGTGATTTAATACCAATAAATCTGTGTTTCTATATGCTCCGCCACTATATTTTATTTTTAGTGTTCCAGGTCCTTTGCTGATTCCTTCAAGACCAACAACTCCGTCAATTGGAGTTGGAGAATTTATGAAACTACTATTTCCAGAAACTTTACCAGCAATAGAGTTTTTTGATGATATTTCAACTCCAAGTTTTTTATCATCAACTCTTTTATATTCCCAAACTTTACCTTCTGCTTTTTCTAGTTCTACAAAATCTTCCGTAGTTTCAGTCAAACCAAATCCTTTGAAATCACCTTCACTCAAAATTGATAATTCATAGTAATCATCTTCTTCTGATGGCTCAACTTCATCTCTTACGCTTACACTTAAATCATCAAAAAATGCAGCACCTGGCATCAAGGTTGAATCACCCCAATATCCATGACCATACCAAAATTCTGGAGTAATTTCTCTTTTAGATAAACTATTGCCTTTAATTTTTATTGTTAATTTTTCCCATTTACCCCAATCTGAATTAGAATAACTTAAAAGTTTATCAGAGTCTGTAACTGATGCTCCAGAAACTTTAAATAATGCTTGTGCTTTGCTTTCCCTGTTGTAAAACGATTGATATTTATTATATGTATCTAATTTTTCTTCATATTCTTTTACTTTTGCAGGATTCTTTTCCTCATCTTCTGTAAGATCTTTAGGTTTTTCAGTTTTTGGAATCCAAATATAAACCCAAACAGAAATATCATAATATTTATCTTTTTCTATTGTTATTTTGTTTTTTCCAACATAACCTGCACCACTTATTTTTCCAGATGGATGCCAAACTAATAAAGCAGTAGAATCTACGCTTTCGCCATCCCTTCCATTTTCAACATTTCCATGTAAATTATAATTCCAATTACCATCTTTATCTTTTTTCATAAAGTGTTCATAGTCTTTTGGTGCTACAAAAGTTGAATCTATTTTTTGATATTTATCAGTGGCAACATCTACACCATCATCATTTTTTCCAACACTATATAATTTTGACATGTCAAAAACTCCAATTGGGAATCTACTACTTGTATATGTTGGATAATCTGGAAATAGATTTTTTTCATCAGTTGTTAACTTTTTATCACCAACTTTAAACTCATATTGTGATTGAATTCCTCTTTTTGCCGAATAGTAATAATCGTTTGAAGAACTTGAATATGTTGATGAATAATCTGTTATAGCGTTAAAACCAGGATCTACTAAAGATAAATCCATATATCTAGTCTTTCCATTTTCATTATCTTTATATTCTCCATTTTTATATGCACTCCTTATATTATTTATTTCTGTATCACTGGTTATTTTTTCTACAAAAACATTGTCATATAAAACAGAACCTGCCGCAAGGTGAGGATTTGGATTTGTTGATTGGCCTAAATATTCAGGACCGTGTCCTAGCCATAATTTCAAATTAAATGTCGCATCAACATATTTATTTGTAGCAATGTAAAAACTATATGTCTTCCAAGTTTTTTCAGTGTTTATAGACAAAATTTGTGAATACATTGTTGATGTTATTTCTATTGCTGCCCCACTTTTATCTTCTGGGTTAAATAAATCTGTGTACACATCAATACTTAATTTATAAAATGAATCTTTTGCAAGAGTTGATGAATTTGATAATGAAAAATATACAGAACCTTGTTTTTTATCTATATCTGGCATAGAAATTATCATGGCATTTTTATCAGTGTATGCACCTTTATCATCTTTTGGAGTTGAGGGTGCAACTTCTGGAAAATCACTTAAAGAATATTTGTTTTCTGAATTTACTGAACTAGTAAAATTAAATAATGATTTTTTTTCATCAAAGAGAGCTTTATCTAATTCAATAACTCCCATTTTAACTTTTGAATCAGTAGACTTGAATGAACCATCGTTTTTTGTCCAGTTGACAATTTCTGTTTGCAAATATAAATTTGGATCTTTAGGTTTTGCAAATTTAAATGACCCATTATTAATCAAAGTGCCATCATTTTGAATTTCAGTTGTTTCTTCAGTTTTTTTATCTTCTTCTTCTATCGAAGGATCAACGCAAGCTGCAAGTACAAGCAAGCTGAAAATTAATGTTATAGCTAAAAAAACTAGAAGGCGTTTTTGTCTTTTCTTTTTCATCATCTCACCTTATAAAATGTTATATTTAATCTATATCATACTAACATATTAATAAGCCTATTATCAATGAAAAGAATCTTAATTTTTCTAGCGTTTTTCGTGAAGGTTCAACCTAATCTTGAAACCAATGACATTATTATTTGACATTTAATTTTTTATTAGAGTGTTCTTTTATTCTTTTATCAGAGGGTTTATTTAATTTTTGCTAGAGCATTCATTTAATTTTTATTAGAGCATTTATTTAATTTTTGCCATTAATATTCATTTTTCTTTTGCTATTAGTATTCATTTTTCTTTTGCTGGAACATTCATTTAATTTTTACTAGAGTATTCATTTAATTTTTACTAGAGTATTATTTATTCTTGTGATAAGATAAACATGGTAGCAAAATTGCGACTAAGCAGAGTAGATATGAAACGTAAAGTGTCACGGAATGGGATGTTGTCCGTGAACGAAAGGAAAAAACCTGCGATTTCATATCGCGTCCGTTGCGAGTCTTTTAATCAACAATTGACGTGTCCTCTCTGCAAAATAGGAGGACTTTTTTAATGAAAAAAACTTATTTTACAAGTAAAAGAATTGCATATATTGCGATATTTGCGGCAATGTCAGTCGCTTTGAAAGTATTTTCAATAGATATCTCAATCGCCAATAAGCTTTCTCTAATGACAACAATGAATGTGCTTGCAGGAATATTTACAGGTCCTATTGGAGGGTTTATTGTTGGAGTTTTAGCTGATGGTTTAGGCTTTTTAATTAAACCATCAGGGGGTGCTTGGATGCCTTTGATAACTTTAGTTTCAGGATTGAGTGGACTTATACCAGGTTTAGTTTTTAAAATAAAGAAAATACATCCGATAGTAAGAATTATCATATCTATTGTGCTTGTATATTTCGTATGCACTGTTTTTCTAAATTCACTAATTATATATTATTTTTTCATCCAAAACAAAACGACTTTTTTCGTATGGTTGCTCACTAGAATACCTTTGCAATCAGGAGTTTATCTAGTAAATTCTATACTAATCATAATTTTATACAAAATTTTAGAACCTAGAATAAAATTAGATTCCATCGAAAATAAAATTAAAACCACTATTGAAAATAAGGCTGAAACAAATGAAGCAGCATCAAATTAATGCTTTTAGACCTTTCATTTTAGAAATTTTAAAAGACCACTAAAATTAAAATACTTTTCTTAAATATTCCCCTGTTGCACTATTTTCATTTTTTGCAACTTCTTCTGGAGAACCAGATGCAACCAAATAACCACCTTCATCTCCACCTTCTGGGCCTAAATCAATGATGTGATCTGCAACTTTGATTACATCTAAATTATGCTCAATAACTATTATTGTATTTCCTTTATCTGCTAATTGATTCAAAATATGAATTAATTTTTCAACATCAGCCATATGTAAGCCTGTTGTTGGCTCATCTAAAATATACAAAGTTCTACCTGTGCTTCTTTTAGATAGTTCAGTAGCAAGTTTAACTCTTTGTGCTTCACCGCCAGAAAGCGTAGTAGAGGGTTGTCCAAGTTTAATATATCCTAGCCCTACATCATTTAATGTTTGAAGTTTTCTCTTAATTGCTGGCATGTTTTTGAAAAATTCTAAGGCTTGAGAAACAGTCATATCTAAAACATCAAAAATTGATTTTCCTTTGAATTTAACTTCCAAAGTCTCGTTATTATACCTTTTTCCTTTGCAAACTTCACAAGGTATATATACATCTGGTAAGAAATGCATTTCAATTTTAATAATGCCATCACCCATACAATGCTCACATCTTCCACCTTTAACATTGAAACTAAATCTACCTGGTTTATACCCCCTTGCTTTTGCGTCTGGTGTTTGAGCAAATAAGTTTCTTATTAAAGTAAATAAATCAGTGTATGTTGCTGGATTTGATCTTGGGGTTCTTCCAATTGGGCTTTGATCAATATTAATAACTTTATCAAGATACTCAGCACCCGTAATATTTGAATATTTACCTTCTACAGTATTTGCTTTATTTAGTTTACTTGCTAAACTTGGATAAATTATTCCATTAACTAAAGAAGATTTTCCAGAACCTGAAATACCAGTTACAGCTGTAATTAAACCTATTGGGAAATCAACATTAATATTTTTTAGGTTATTTTGTCGTGCTCCAACAACTGACAGAAATCTTCCATCTTGTTTTCTTCTTTCTTTTGGAACATTAATTTTTCTTCTACCTGCTAAAAAATCACCAGTTATAGATTTTGGTTCATTCATTATATCTTCAATTGAACCTTGTGCTACCAAATATCCACCATTTTCACCAGCTCCAGGGCCAATATCAACAATATGATCGGCTTGCCTAATTGTTTCTTCATCATGTTCAACTACAATCAAAGTATTGCCTAAATCTCTTAATTTTTTTAATGTTGCAAGCAATTTTGAATTGTCTCTTTGATGCAGACCAATACTTGGTTCATCTAAAATATATAAAACGCCCATTAATCCACTGCCGATTTGTGTTGCAAGCCTAATTCTTTGGCTTTCACCACCACTTAAAGTTCCACTAGATCTAGCCAATGTTAAATAGCCTAGCCCAACATCTATCAAGAAATTTAATCTTTCTTTAATCTCTTTTAAAATTGGCTTTGCTATAAGAGCTTGTGAGTCGAATAAATTAATATGTTCAAAAAATCTTTGCAAACTAACTATTGGCATTTCAGTAAGTTGAGCAATATTTTTACCATCAATTAACACATGCAAAACTTCTTTTTTCAATCGTTGTCCATGACAAGTTAAACAAGGAGTTTCAATCATATATCTTTCTATATCACGTTTAACACCCTCTGATTGAGTGGCGTTATATCTTCGTTGCATTTTAGGTATAATTCCTTCATTAATTTGTGTGACAGTTGATTGGCCCCAATAAACTTTTAGTTTATCGTCACTTCCATACAAAATTAAGTCTTTATATTTTTTTTCTAAATCTTTCCAAGGAACGTCTAAAGAAAATTTGTATTTTTCGGCTAACTGTTTATATATGTAGTTGAGATTTCCTTCAACATCCATTAAATACCAACCGCTTGCTCTTAAAGCACCTTGCCTCAATGATAAATTTTCATCAACAACTAGTTTTTTCTCTGAAACTTGCATTTTAGTCCCTATTCCTAAACAATCTGGACAAGCGCCATAAGGACTATTAAATGAAAATAATCTTGGGCTTAATTCAGGTATGATAATATCACTATGTATTGGGCAAGCAAGTTTTGAAGAATAAATATAAGATTGACCATTTACATCAGCAACAACTAAACCTTTTGCAAGATTTAATGCAATCTCAATACTATCACTTAATCTTCTTTCTATTCCTTCTTTAATAACCAGTCTATCTACGACAACATTTATGTCATGTTTTAAGTTTTTATCCAAATTAATTTCTTCATCAAGCTGGTAAATTTTGCCATCAATTCTAACTCTTGCAAATCCATTTTTATGTAGATTTTCAAGTTCCTTTTTATATTCTCCTTTTCTACCTCTGACTATTGGAGCTTCAATTAATAATTTTGAATTTTTATCAAATGACAATATTTTTTGCACTATTTGATCAACCGTAATTGCTACAATTTCGGTACCACATATTGGGCAATGAGGTATGCCAATCCTTGCAAATAACAATCTCATATAATCATAAATTTCTGTTACAGTTCCTACTGTTGAACGTGGATTATTGCTTGTTGTTTTTTGATCTATTGAAATTGAAGGAGAAAGACCGTCTATAGATTCAACATTTGGTTTATCCATTTGGCCTAAAAATTGTCTTGCATAACTAGATAAACTTTCTATATATCTTCTTTGTCCTTCTGCAAAAATTGTGTCAAATGCTAGACTAGATTTACCAGAGCCACTTAACCCTGTTAGGACAACAAATTTTTCTCTTGGAATTACAACATCTAAATTTTTTAAGTTGTTTTCCTTTGCACCTTTTATGATTATATCAGTTAACATTTCACTACCCTTATTTTTTATTAACAACAGCTAAATTGTTTGTACTCTTTTACATTTCATTAAATGTATTTTACTTATTAAAATCTTTAGATTTATGTTTGTTGGCTGCCTTTTTGTTTTTTCTATTGTATAAAGATCTTAAATAAGTAATACGATCTCTTATGATAATTGCTTGCTCAAAATCGTATGTAGCACTTGCTTCATTCATTTTATCGTATAAATCTTTAATCTCTTTATTTATTTCTAGTACAGTTAGTTTATCTTCCTCTTTCTTTGATTTTTTAGAAATAACCAAAGTATTTTTGATTTCTTTCTTAATAGTTTTTGGCGTAATATTATGCAACACATTGTAGTTTTTTTGAATTTCTCTTCTACGATTAGTTTCTGTTATCGCCTCTTGCATACTTTTCGTTATTGTATCAGCATACATTATTACATAAGAATTTGCATTTCTACTTGCCCTTCCTACTGTTTGTATAAGCGATGTCCTTGATCTTAAAAATCCCTCTTTATCAGCATCAAGTATAGCAACTAACATAACTTCTGGAATATCTAAACCTTCTCGCAATAAGTTTATTCCTACAATAACATCAATATCCCCTCTTCTTAGTCTGTTAATTATTTCTATTCTTTCAAGGGTGTCGATTTGATTGTGCATATATTCAACTTTAATTTTTCTTTCTTTTAAATAATTTGTCAATTCTTCAGACATTCTTATTGTCAATGTAGTAATTAACACTCTGCCGCCTTTATCTACAACTTTATGAATTTCACTAAGCAAATCGTCAATTTGCCCTTTTGTTTGTCTTACAATAATTTCAGGATCTACTAAACCAGTAGGTCTTATAATTTGTTCTGCTACAATTTTAGACTTGCCTAATTCATAATCTCCAGGCGTTGCAGATACGAAAATTGCTTGTTTTATTCTTTTTTCAAACTCAGCAAACTTTAATGGTCTATTATCAAATGCTGCTGGTAATCTAAATCCGTACTCTACCAAATTAGTTTTTCGTGAAAAATCACCATTATACATGCCTTTAATTTGTGGAATAGTCATATGGCTTTCATCAATAAAGACCAAAAAATCATCTGAAAAATAATCTAATAAAGTGTATGGAGCTTCACCAGGTGAACGACCATCAAAATATCTTGAGTAATTTTCTATGCCGTTACAATATCCCATTTGAGCTATCATTTCTATATCATAGTTAACTCTTTCCCTAATTCTTTGTGCTTCTATTAATTTACCCTGACTTTTAAAAAATTCTTCTTGAACTAACATATCTTCTTTAATTTTTTCCAAAACTGACTCTATATTATCACTGCCAATTACATAGTGTGTTGCAGGGAATATCAAATAGTGTGATAATCCTGTAGTGACTTGATTTGTCACAGGATTAAATTCTGAAATAGATTCAATCTCATCGCCCCAAAAATCTATTCTTATTGCCTTATCGGAAGAGCCAGCGGGAAAGACTTCAACCCTATCACCTCTAACTCTAAAAGTGGAACGTCTAAAATCAATATCACTTCTAGAATATTGTATATCTACAAGTTTATCTATTAATTCATCTCGATCTAAAACATCTCCTTCTCTAACCGAAATGCTTTGTTTAAAATATATTTCAGGGGCACCAAGTCCATAAATGCATGACACTGAAGCAACTATGATTACATCATTTCTTTCTCCAAGTGATGCTGTTGCACTATTTCTCAATTTGTCTATTTCTTCATTGATTTGTATTTCTTTGTCAATATATGTATCAGTTCTTGGGATATATGCTTCTGGTTGATAATAATCATAATATGAAACAAAATATTCAACTCTATTTTTAGGAAAAAGAGCTCTAAATTCATTACAAAGTTGTGCAGCAAGTGTTTTATTATGGGCAATAACTAAAGTTGGCTTATTAAAATTTTTAATAATATTTGCCATTGTAAAAGTTTTACCAGAGCCAGTCACACCAAGCAAAATTTGTTGTGCTTCGCCATCATTTATACCTTTTGTTAAAATATCAACTGCTTTTTGTTGATCTTCACTTGGCGAAAACTTGGATTCTAATTCAAATTTATAAAAATCTTTTTTTATCATAACTTACTTTACAATTAAAGTTTACACACATAAATATACTGATATTTGGCTACTAAAATTGCCTTTTTTGCTTCCTAAAATATATGCTTTTCTATTATCATTATTTTTTTAAATAATTTAAAAATTCAAAATTATCACTAAAATTTTAGTTTGCAATAGAAAGAACTATTACTCTTACTAAAACCCCAACTAAAGCAGTCACTGCTGCTAGAATAAGACTTTGTATTATCTTTTTTCTTTTTGTTTTTTTGTCCCTTTCGTAGCGAACTCCCTTTTCTTTCAAAACAATAGCATAAATTAATTCATCATTTTTATATACATGATCATATGCAAAATATTCTTCCGCTTGCAGTGCTTTCATTGTAGGTTCAATTTCTTCTTCTCTAAAATCTAAATCAAATGAAATATTATTTAATATATCTATAGGCGTAATTAAGCACTCTCCTTTTTCTTGAGCACATTTATATATATATTCCATTAAATTTTTTTCTTTCTTATTTAATACCATTTTAATTATTTACTCTGCACTGAATGTTTTGATTAGATCACACATCTCTATATAGACTATTTTTAATTATTTACTCTGCACTAAATGTTTTGATTAAACCACACATCATAGACTATTTTTAATTATTTATTCTGCACTAAATGTTTTGATTAAACCACACATCTCATATATAGACTATTTTTAATTATTATTCTGCACTAAATGTTTTGATTAAACCACACACCAAAATATCACTTTTGTTTAAATACAAATTTTTTAATAATTATTTTACCTTTTTTACTTATTTGTTAAAAACTTAATAAGCAAATATAATATTAAAATTAATGCGCCACCCATTAAACTGCCCAAAAATGCAACAACAAATATTTTAATGGTTTTTATGTTTTTCGCTTGTTGATTTTTAGGATTTTCCAATAAAGTTTCAGTCGATTCAACTGCTTTTCTGTTATAGCCCTCAATTGCTCCAAAACCAAGTTTTGTAGGTTTAGCACATATTGAATCTTCATTTATAAATTTAATTTCAATATATCCATTTACTTCTAAATCTTTTGCAAGAACTTCGAGTTCACTTTTGCTTAGTTTAGTATCTAATTCAAGATCAAAAAAATCTTTAAAATCAATGATCACATATCTGCCATCTTTCGATGTATCTACAAATAATTTTAAAATTTCTAAAGATTGATTTTTCATTTATCACTGCTTTTAGCATTAAAATGTTGAATACATATGCATTTATTCACTGATTCTAAATACTGCCTTTATTTAATAGTTATAACATCCACATTAAAATATCATAAATTACATAACTCTGATAACTGAATCAACGCTATTAACTACATCTATTTTTTTAATTTCTGCAATTGATTTTTTAACTAAACTTTCTGGTGTTTTATGAATCATAAAAATTAAATCTGCATTACCATCTTGTGCCGTTTGCTCCATAGAATTAATTGAAACATTATTTTCACCAAGTACTTTTGTTATTTTTGCTAAAACACCTGGCTTATCAACAACATTCATTCTAATGAAGTATTCGCAAGAAAAATCTTTTGCAAAACTATCATCATCAAAAAACTTGTCTTCAGAAAATCCTATTAATTTATGTTTGGTTTGTTGTGCTGCATAAATAATATCAGATACTATTGCAGAACCAGTAGGCAAAGCACCTGCTCCTCTACCATATAGCATAATATCTCCAACATTATCGCCTTTCAAAAGCACTGCATTAAATGAGCCTTTAACGCTGGCTAGTGGATTTTGATTTTTAATAAAAGTAGGATGTACTCTTGCCTCTAATTTACCATCAACAATTTGTGCTGTTGCTAATAATTTAAGTGTATAACCAAACTTTTTACCATATTCTATATCTACTTTTGTTATTTTTGTTATACCCTCTCTGTATATCTTTTCAATTGGAACCCTTTTCCCAAAAGCAAGAGTTGATAAAATTGATAGTTTGTACATACTATCATAGCCTTCAACGTCAGCAGTAGGATCTGCTTCAGCATATCCAAGATCTTGAGCCTCTTTTAATACAGTTTCATATTCTAGTCCGTCATCTATCATTTTGCTTAAAATATAATTTGTTGTTCCATTGAATATGCCTTGTATTGAGAGAATTTCATTTCCTTGCATGGATTCATTTAATACTCTTACAATTGGAACACCACCAACGCTAGTTGCTTCAAAATACAAGCCTGAATTGCCTTCTTTTGCTGCTTTTTCAAGTTCTAACCAACTTTTTGCAAACATCTCTTTGTTTGCTGTAACAACACTTTTGCCAGCTTTAAGTGATTTGATAATAAAACTTTTAGCAGGTTCAATTCCACCAAAAAATTCACACACAATGTCAATATCTTTGTTATTTACAACATTATCAATATCTGTTGAAACAATTTTTGGATCAATACCAAGTTCGTTAGTTCTTTTAATGTTTTTATCTATTACATGCAAAACTTCTATATCTAACTGATATTTTTCCTTAAAAGTTTCTCTCATATTTTTTAATATTGTATATGTCCCGCCACCTACTGTTCCAACGCCTAAAAGAGCAACACCAACTTTTTTCATACTTTCCTCCATAATGTTTATTTAATTAAAGCCTATTATGTTTATATTTTTAATATTCGTAGATAATAATTTTTCAACTAAAATAAATATATTTTTACCAACTACATTGTATATTTTTTATTATATTTTACATTAACCACATTGCATGTTTTTTATTGACTACACTGTATTTGTTTATTAACTACATTGTATATTTTAAAAATTCAATTTACTGCAAAACTACGTGTTTAATTTATACAAATGTTTAAGTCCTTCTAGTGACAACATTCTATCAATTTTATCAAATGCGGTGCTACCACCTCTTACTATGATTTCACTCATGCCACCAGTCGCAATTACTTTTAAATTTGAATAGCCGCACTCTTCTTTTATCAAAGCAATAATTCCTTCAACTAAACCTCTAAAACCATATATGACACCAGATTGCATATTTGATACTGTATTGATTCCAATTACTTTTGAAGGAGTGTTAAGTTCAATTCTGGGAAGTTTTGCCGTGATATTAGTTAATGCCTCAGCACTAGATTTAATTCCAGGTGCAATAACACCCCCAATAAAATCACCTTTATTCGAAATTACATTAAAGGTCGTTGCAGAACCAAAGTCAACAATTAGACAAGGATATCCATATTTTTGTTTTCCCGCTACACAATTTACAATTCTATCAGTTCCTAAGTCTTCTTTAGGACTGTAGATAATATTCATTCCTAAATTAATTTTATAATTTACCATAATCGGTTTTAAATTAAAATAATATTCACACATATGTTCAATTGTATAATTTAGAGAAGGTGCAACTGAACTAATGATAACACCTTCAATATCTTTTGAGTTTTTTCCTATGGAATTTAGCAGTTCAATAAAAACCATACCAAACTCATCAGCAGTTTTAGATAAATCTGTAGCGATTCTCCAAGTTTTCACTATTTTATCATCAACAACTGCCCCAATTTTTATGTTCGAATTTCCAATGTCAAGCAATAAAATCATATGCACCCTTACTTATTTGCTAATATGTTAAATATAATGCAACTATATCACAAAAATCGGCATTTAGTCAATTTTAAGGCTGAGTGAGAAATTTACAAAATTTAAAACTCCGAACAAATTAAAAAATAAAAAATATATATAATATGTAGCTATGGATACATTATTTTTCTAAAATATTATTAAAAAATCAACAAACTGTATTATTTGCAACAAAAAAGGAGACTTTTCAGTCTCCTTCGTTTTTTCTTGAACATCTAAAATTAAACTAATTCAATTATACAAACTTCAGCATTATCGCCTCTTCTGTTGCCTAATCTGATTATTCTAGTATATCCGCCACCTTGACCTAAATCTTCTTCTCTTTTTGCATATTTTGGTGCATATTCTCTAAAGATTTTTTCAATAAGTGGGTGGTTGATATCTTTTGTTCTTTCTTTATAATCAGCTTTCCTTTCTTTTGGATCTCTAATTTCTTGTAAATCTGGCAACATGCTCATAATTTTTCTTCTTGCTGCTAGTTTTTTAGGGCCATCATTTATAACCTTAACATCAACTTTTTCATTCTTTTGATTTGGTTTTTGCTTTGTAACTTCTACAGTATCTTCATATGTACGAACTGCCAGTTTAATTATTTTTTCTGCAATACTTCTTACAGATTTTGCCCTATCAACAGTCGTTTCTATACTTCCATGCCACAATAATTGTGCTGTTTGACTGTAAATTATTTGCAATCTTTGATCAGTTCTTCTTCCTAATTTTTTATTAGCCATGATAGTATCTCCTTTTAATCTGCCTTTTTCAAAGAATAGCCCATTAAACTCAATTTATCAATGATTTCTTTAGCGGATTTTTTCCCTAAATTCTTAATTTTATCGAGCTCTTCTTCTGTTAATTCAAGTAATTGACTAACCATATTGATATTTGCTCTTTTTAGACAATTTAATGGTCTTGCTGACAAATCAAGTTGCTCTATAGCAATATCTTCTTTAGTATCCTCAACCTCATCTTCTTCAGGTTTTAAAACATCCACACTACTCATATTATCAACTATATCAATAAATAGTCCTAGATGATCAACTAAAATTTTTGCTGCTAAAGAAACAACTTCTGTAGGTGTTGCAGTAGCATCTGTTTTAACTGTTAGAACCAATTTATCATAATCAATTGTTTGAGCAACACGAGTATCAATTACTTCATATGTTGCAAATTTCACAGGTGAAAATGAGCTATCAATTGGAATATATCCTATAGGCATATCTGCTTTTTTATTATTTTGTGCAGGAACATATCCTTCTCCAGAAGCAATAGTAAGTTCCATATCAATAGATGCTCCTTCACTTAAGTTACAAATGACAAGATCTCCATTCATTATTTCAATATCTGATGGAACTTTAATATCTTTTGCTTTTACAACACCTTGAGTATCTTTTGAAAGAGTTACAGTTGCTCTTTCAAAGCTGTCAAGATGAGCCTTAACTGCTACTTCTTTTAAGTTTAAAATTATTTCAGCAACATCTTCTTTTACTCCTGGAACAGTGCTAAATTCATGTTTAACACCTTTAATTTTTACGCCAACTATAGCTGCGCCTGGTAGTGTTGCATATAAAACTCTACGCAAAGCATTGCCTAAAGTTGTACCATAACCTCTTACTAGTGGTTCAACAGTAAATGTTGCTTCCCCTTTAGAGATTTCTTTTATTTCAATCGTTGGTTTAATAAATTCTATCATAATGTTATCTGCCTCCTAACTTAAACTTATTTAGAATATAGCTCTATAATTAAGTGTTCTTTAATTGAAAGTTCAATATCATCTCTTGCTGGTAAAGCTTCTACCTTTCCTGTCAATGTTTCTGGATCAAAACTTAACCATTTTGGTAAATTTGCAACTTTAGAATTTTTTAAATCCTTAAAGAAACCTAATTCCTTTTTCGTTGGTTTTACAGTAATCACATCTCCTTCTTTAACTAAAAATGATGGAATATCAACTTTTTTACCATTAACTTGAATATGTCCATGATTTACTAATTGACGAGATTGTGCTCTACTAAATCCCATTCCCATACGAAAAACCACATTATCTAATCTTCTTTCAATAAGAGATAGCATGTTTTCACCAACAACACCTCTCATTTTTTCTGCTCTTAAATAATATCTTTTGAATTGTTTTTCTGTTAAACCATACATTCTTTTTGCTTTTTGTTTTTCACGCAATTGAATACTATATGGGGTTAATTTTTTTCTAGCAGAACCATGTTGTCCTGGTGGGAAAACTGGAGTTCTACGAATTTGTCCTTTTGCAAATGGACATTTTTCGCTATAACATCTATCCCCTTTTAAAAATAATTTATCGCCTTCACGTCTGCATAATTTACAAACTGGACCTGTATATTTTGCCATTATTTACCTCCGATTACAATCTTCTTACTTTAGGTGGACGACATCCATTATGTGGTAAAGGTGAAACATCTTGAATTTTTGTTACTTCAATACCAGCATTGTGGAAAGATCTAATTGAAGATTCTCTTCCTTGTCCTGGTCCTTTAATGTACACCTCTACTTTTCTAACACCATGTTCATATGCTATTTTTGCTGCATCTTCAGCAACAATTTGTGCTGCATAAGGAGTAGATTTTCTACTACCTTTGAACTTCATTTTACCAGCAGAACTCCAACTGATAACATTGCCGTCCATATCAGTTACGGTAACTATTGTATTATTGAAAGAAGCATGCACATGTGCTTGTCCTTTTTCAATATTTTTAAAATCTTTTCTTCTTCTAATTGTAGGTCGTTTTTTCGCTGCCATCTTTTTGCCTCCTACTTCTTCTTAACACGCCCAACGGCACGTTTTGGTCCTTTTCTTGTACGAGCATTTTGTTTAGTGGATTGTCCTCTTACTGGTAATCCTTTTCTATGCCTTGTACCTCTATACGAACCAATTTCCATATAGTGTTTGATGTTAAGCATGACATCACGCTTTAAATCACCTTCAACATGAAGATGAGTTTCAATATAATCACGAATTTTAGCTACTTGTTCTTCTGTTAGATCCTTTATTCTAATATTTGGATCGATTTCACATTCAGCAAGTAACTTGTTTGAAGTTGCCCTTCCTATACCATGAATATAGGTAAGTCCAATTTCTACTCTTTTTTCACGGGGTAAGTCTACACCTAATATACGAGCCATTGATTTCCTCCATTTTTTTTATTTATATTTTATTCACTAAATAACCGATAGTGGAAGTAACGGTTACAGCCGCTAGTTTAAAATAACAACCTTATAATGTTACCATATTAACCATATTTTTGTATACTAAAATACACATTGTTAAGATGGGTAACTTACTCATATTTTTTTATCCTTGAACTTGTTTATGGTTAGGGTATTTTGGACAAATAACCATAACTTTTCCTTTTCTTTTAATAATTTTACATTTATCACAAATTGGTTTTACTGATGGTCTTACTTTCATAATTAACCTCCTTACTTCTTGTTACGATAGACAATTCTACCCTTAGTTAAATCATATGGGCTAATAGCAACTTTTACACTATCACCTTCGCAAACTTTTACATAATGCACTCTCATCTTGCCTGACAAATATGCTTGAATAATATGTCCGTTTGAAAGTTTTACTTTAAAATTTGTTCCTGGTAAAACCTCTACTATTGTGCCATCGACTTCGATTGAATCGTTTCTTGCCATGTTTTCTCCTAAATATTTTTTAACAGTTAGCCATTATACGGCTTTAATGCACTTCTAACTTCAGCATCATAAACCTTAATACCTTCTTTGAATTTATTTTGTAGTCTTTCTAAAACGATATTTTGGTTTTTTACATGCTTTATTTTTTTTAATTTTGCCTTTTCAAGTTTTCGTAAGGCTCCATCTACAATCGTTATATAGTTATCATCAACAATTTCATATACTACAAAGAATCTTCCTTTATCTCTTCCAGCAATTGAAAGTACAATTGATCCAACTTCTATTTCTTGCATTGTTTCTCCAAATTATACACTATATTTTCTACTGCGTTATTTTGATATATTTTTTCACAACTCAAGTGTTTCCATCTCTTAATATAATTATTTCAATTAATCAAGCATTTTACAATGTTAAGATTTCGACTCCATCATCAGTGATTAACACGGTGTTTTCATAATGAGCAGAACAAGATTTATCTAAAGTAACAATAGTCCAGTCATCTTCAAGTGTCTTTACTTTATGTGTTCCAATATTAATCATAGGTTCTATTGCAATAGTCATTCCTTTTTTAAGTCTAAGTCCCATTCCTTGTACACCATAATTTGGAACATTTGGCATTTCATGTAAACTTGAACCTATTCCATGACCTACTAATTCTCTAATTACAGAAAACCCATGAGCTTCAACATAAGTTTGTATTTTATTTCCTAAATCGCCAAGTCTTACATTAGGCCTTAATATTGATACACCTTCAAAAAAACTTTCTTTACAAACTTTCGCTAGTTGTTTTTTCTCTTCAGAGATTTCACCAATTGCTATACTTCTTGCTGCATCACTATGATAGTTTTTATAGTTTGCTCCAACATCAACTTTTAATAGCATACCCTCTTCTAATACTCTATGACTTGGAATTCCATGAACGACTTCTTCATCAATTGAAGTACATATTGAACCAGGGAATCCTCCATATCCTAAAAAAGATGGCGTAGCATTGCACTCTTTTATGTATTGATATGCAATTTTGTCAAGTTTTTGTGTAGTGATACCTGGTTTTGCATGCTCCTCTAAAAGTGCTAGAACATCTCTTACGATAGCGCCTGCTTTTCTCATAAGATTAATTTCATATGAACTTTTTATTGAAACAATCATTATATTTTCAATTTACCAATAATTTCTTTTACCCGTTCAAAAGTTTTAGCAATAGAATTTGAACCATCTACATCGAATAATATATTTTTGTTTTTATAATATTCAATTAGTGGTGCAGTTTCTTCATTATAAACTTCAAGTCTATTTAAAACTGTTTCTTTCTTATCATCATTTCTAATATATAATTTGCCACCACATTTATCACAGGTTTCTTTTGAGTATGTAGATATATGATATATTTGATTACAACCACTACATGCTCTTCTTCCTGAAATACGATCTATAACTATTTCATTATCGACTTTAATATTAAGAACACAATCTAATTTAACTATTTTATCAAGTGCAATTGCTTGTGGAATAGTTCTTGGGAAACCGTCTAAAATGAAACCTTTTTTACAATCATCATGTGTTAATCTTTCTTTTACAATTTCAACGACGATTTCATCTGGAACTAGTAATCCTTTTTCAACATAATCTTTTGCAATTTTACCAATTTCTGTTTCTCTTGCAATGTTGGATCTAAATGCATCACCAGTGGATATATGAGTAAATCCATATTCTTTACTAATAAGTTCTGCTTGAGATCCTTTCCCAGCACCTGGAGCACCTAATAAAACTATCTTCATTATTTCAAGAATCCTCTATTGTGCCTTACAAGCAATTGACTTTCAAGTTGTTTTTGGAACTCCAATGCTACTGAAACTACAATTAGTAAACCTGTTGCTGAAAACGCATTTCCAAATCCTAAAGTTTTGAAGCCAGGTACTTGTTGTAAAATCAAAGCAGGAATCAAAGCTAAAAAGCCAAGATATATTGCTCCAAACAAAGTAAGTCTATTGTTAATTTTCCTTAAATAATCACTTGTGGGTTTGCCTGGGGTAATTCCACCAACTAGCATACCACCTCTTTCTTTTAACATTTTTGCAACATCATCTGGGTTGAATTGTATTTGAGCATAAAAATATGCAAAGAATATTATAAGAATAAACACTATAGGTCCATATAGATGTCCATTTGTTCCTAACCATTTTGCCCACCAAAGACCAAATTTAGAACCGCCTGCTTGAGCAAATTGAATTATCATTTGTGGAAACATAATTAATGATGATGCAAAGATAATTGGCATAACGCCACTTGCATTAACTTTTATTGGAATATAAGTGGTTTGAGATTGAGTTTGTCTATTTCCAAAAACTCTTCCACCTGCATAAGTTACTCCAACTCTTCTTTCAGCAGAGTCGACAAATACTATCAAAACAAATAGCACAAACACTAATGCCAAAAATCCTAACAAGTACCAAATTCCAGTTGTGTTTCCTGATTTCACTTGTTCTGGTATTATTCTAAATGCTCCTAATAATGCTGCACCTAAAGAAGAAATGATACCGATAAAGATTATAAGTGAGGTACCGTTTCCAATTCCAAATTCAGTTATTCTTTCTGCTATCCACATAACCATAGAAGAACCACCAACTAAAATTATTACAATACTTATCATTGTGAAAACTTCATTTGTTTTGGTTGGGTTATTTCCATATATTGGAATAACATATTGTCTCCAAGCAAAAATGATACCAATGGCTTGAATTAAAGCAAGTAAAATAGCTAAATATCTAGTATATTGTGTTATTTTTTGCCTTCCATCTTCACCTTCTTTTGTCAATCTTTCAAGTTTTGGAATAATCAAAGTCAAAAGTTGCATAATAATGAAAGAGTTAATAAATGGAATAATTCCTAATGCAAAAATTGTTCCATTAGAAAATGAAGAACCAGTAACAGCAGATAGCATTTGTAGGAAATCAGTAGTTGCTATACTTTCAAAGCCCATAGCTCTCGCATCAAGGCCTGGAATTGGCACAAAACATCCAATTCTATAAACTAATAATAAGGCAAAGGTATAAAACATCTTACGTCTTATTTCTTTATCCTTAAATGCATTGACTAAAGTTTGAAACATTAAATCACCTCTGCTTTACCGCCTGCCTTTTCAATTTTTTCAATAGCTTTTGCACTAAATTTGCTAGCTTTAACTGTAAGTTTTTTAGTTAATTCGCCATCTCCTAAAACTTTTAAACCATCGTTTGCAATTTTAGAAATTACACCAATTTCATGTAAAAACTCAACAGTAACTTCATTTTTGCCATCTAGTTTTTCTAAATCTCTAACATTAATGACATTGTATTCTTTTTTAAATGGGCTATTAAAACCACGTTTTGGCAATCTTCTGTAAAGAGGCATTTGACCGCCTTCAAATCCAGGTCTTGTACCGCCACCACTTCTTGCTAATTGTCCTTTGTGACCTTTACCAGAAGTTTTTCCAAGGCCTGAGCCAATTCCTCTACCTAGTCTCTTTTTTTCTTTTACTGCACCCTCAGCAGGTGATATTGTATGTAAATTCATCTTTTTTCTCCTTATTCAATTTCTTCTACTTCTAGAAGATGTCGTGCTTTGAAGATCATTCCGCGAATTGCAGGAGTATCATCATGAACTTTGCTTTGTCCAATTTTTGTTAGACCAAGAGCTTCTACATTTGCTTTGTGTCTTTTTAAACTACCTATCGTGCTTTTTTTAAGTGTTACTTTTAACTTTGCCATAATTGCCTCCTTAAGATAGTATTTCCTCTACAGTTTTGCCACGTAATTTAGCATATTGTTCTACTGTCATTAAAGACTTTAGCCCTTCCATAGTAGCCTTAACTACATTGATTGGGTTATTAGAGCCTATAGATTTTGTTCTAACATCTTTTATACCAACAGCCTCTAATACAGCACGAGCACTTGCACCAGCAATAACACCAGTTCCTTCTTCTGCTGGAAGAATTATAACTTTTCCTCTTCCAAAAACACCAGTAACTTGATGTGGTATTGTAGTGTTATGCATTGCAATTTTTATCATTGATTCTCTTGCTGCTTTTGTAGCTTTTTCAATTGCTGCTGGAACTTCAGCTGCTTTTCCTTGTGCTATTCCAACTTTACCTTTGCCATCACCTACAACAACTAAAGCGGTGAAACGCATGTTTCGTCCACCTTTAACAACTTTCGAAACACGATTTATTGAAACAATTCTTTCAATAAAATCATCTTGATTAGATCTTTTTCTATCTCTTGGTTCTCTTGCCATTTTTATCTCTCCTAAAATTTCAATCCTGCTTCTCTTGCAGCTTCAGCAAATGCAGCGACACGCCCTGCGTAGACATAGCCTGCACGATCAAATACAACTTTATCGATCTTTTGCTCTAAAGCTTTTTTTGCAATATCATTTCCAACAACTCTTGCTTGCTCAACTTTATTTTTTCCTTTTAGTTCTTTTGCCAATTCTTTTAATTGAGAACTGGAAGAAACCAAAGTAACTGCTTTATCATCATCTATAATTTGAGCATATATATGAGTTGAAGATTTAAATATGTTCAATCTTGGGGTTTCAGCTGTACCAGAAATTTTATTGCGAATCCTCAAATGTCTTTTCTTTCTTGATGCATTTTTATCTATTTTACTCAACATTTTTAATCCTCCTATTTACCAGCTGCCTTGCCTTCTTTTCTTAGTATGGTTTCGTCTTTATATCTAATTCCATAACCATGATAAGGATCAGGTTTTCTATACGCTTTAATATTTGCAGCAACTTGTCCAACTAAAACTTTATCAATTCCTTTTACAGCAAGTTCTGTTGGGGAAACAATTTCAATTTTAATACCTTCTGGTGGGATAACATCAATTGTGTGAGAATATCCTATATTCAATACAACTTTTTCACCTTGAGCAACAGCTCTAAAACCTACACCAGATATAATTAGATTTTTTTGAAATCCTTTTGTTACGCCCTCTACCATATTTGCTAATAAAGAACGATATAATCCGTGTGCTGCTTTAACAGGCTTTGCTTCAGTAAGCCTTGTTAATATTATTTCATCATTTTCAACTTTAATTTTAATTTTATCATTAGCAATATGTTGTGAAAGTGTTCCTAAAGGGCCACTAACTGTTACCACATCATTGTCAACTTTAACAGTTACACCGCTAACGATTTTTATTGGAAGTCTACCTATTCTTGACATTTTAACCTCCTACCAAACATATGCTAAAACTTCGCCACCTGCTCCTATTGAGCGAGCTTTCTTGTCTGTCATAACACCACTTGATGTTGAAACAATTGCAATACCAATTCCACCTAAAACTTTTGGAATTTCGTTTGACTTTGCATATACTCTAAGTCCTGGTCTACTAATTCTTTTTAGTCCCTTAATAACTCTTTCTTTTTCAGGAGTATATTTAAGTTCAATACGAATTGTATTTTGGACTTTATCTTTTTCTTCAATTACTGTACAAGATTTAACAAAACCTTCTTCAACTAAAATATTGCCTATTGCAAGTTTCATTTTACTTGCAGGAATATCTACGGTTTCATGTTTTGCAATCAATCCGTTACGAATACGTGTAAGCATATCTGCGATTGGATCTGTAATAGCCATAATTTACCTCCTACCAACTTGCCTTGCGAACACCAGGTATTTCACCCTTATATGCAAGCTCTCTAAAACATATTCTACAAACACCATATTTACGAAGAACTGCATGAGGTCTTCCACATATTGTGCAACGTGTATACTTTCTTGTAGAGAATTTTTGTTTTCTCTTTTGTTTGTTTATCATGGATTTTTTTGCCATTTTTACCTCCTAACAAAAGGCATGCCTAATGAAGACAATAGTTCTTTTGATTCTTCATCTGTTTTTGCTGATGTAACAATTGTTATATCAAAGCCTCTAACCTTTTCAACTTTATCATATGCGATTTCTGGGAAAATAAGTTGCTCTTTAATACCTAAAGCATAATTTCCTCGTCCATCAAAAGACTTATCAGACACACCTCTAAAGTCTCTAACACGTGGTAGTGCAATAGAAATTAATTTATCAAAAAATTCCCACATTTTTGAACCTCTTAGAGTAATTTTTGCTCCAACAGGTTGTCCTTCTCTCAATTTGAAGTTTGCTACTGATTTTTTTGCATAACAAATGACAGCTTTTTGTCCTGCTATTTGCTCTAGTTCTTGCACAGCAGACTGTAAACTTTTAGAATTATCTTTAACATCACCTAAGCGCATATTTAAAACGATTTTTTCAAGTTTTGGAACTTCCATTTTTGAGGAATAATTAAACTTTTTCATCATTTTATCAACTATTTCGCTATCATATTTAGCTTTTAGTCTATTGACTTCTGGTGAAGTTGCTACTTGTTTTTTTGATGCCATTGTTCTCCTCCCTATTTGTCTTCAGTTTTTTTGGCAGTTTTTTTGCGAACCGCAGCTTTTGCTTTTGTAGCTTTTTTAACAGTTCTTGCAGCAGATTTTTTAGTAACTAAAACTTCGCCACATTTTTTGCAAACACGAACATGTTTTCCATCAACTTCTGTATGTCCAACTCTAGTTGGGTTATTGCAAGCAGAACAAATTGGCATAACATTGCTAACATCTACACTGCCAGGTCTTTTAACTAAACCACCAACATCAGTTGCTCTTTGAGCTTTAACAGCTTTGGTTGTTTGAGTAGCCAAACCTTGACCTTCAATAAATACTCTATTTGTTTTGTGATTAACGCTTACTACTTGAGCAGTTTTACCCTTATCTTTTCCAGCAATAATCATAACATAATCATCTTTAATAATATTTCTCTTAGCCATCATATCCCCCTAAATAACTTCTGGTGCAAGTGATATAATCTTCATATATGATTTTTCACGAAGTTCTCTTGCAATAGGTCCAAAAATACGTGTTCCACGAGGTTGTTTTTGATTATCAATAATAACAGCTGCATTATCATCAAATTTAATATGTGTTCCATCAGGACGTCTAAGTCCACTACTTGTTCTAACAACAACAGCTTTTACTATTTCACCTTTTTTAACAGTGCCACCAGGTGTTGCTACTTTAACAGAAGCAACTATAACATCACCAATGTTAGCACTTCTTACATATGACCCGCCTAATACACGAATACACATTATTTCTTTCGCACCACTATTATCTGCTACTTTCAATCTTGATTGAGGTTGAATCATAAGGCGCCTCCTACTTAGCTTTTTCTATAACTCTGACTAAACGCCAGTTTTTAGTTTTTGACAATGGACGAGTTTCCATTATCAAAACTTTATCGCCCACACCACATTCATTGTTTTCGTCATGAGCTTTGAATTTTTTTGATCTCTTAATGTATTTTTTATATACAGGGTGTTTAACTCTTTTTTCGGATAAAACTGTAATGGTTTTATCCATAGAACTGCTAACAACTATACCCGTTCTTGTTTTTCTTAAATTTCTTTCCATGAGTTTTACTCCTTTTTATTCTTCGCTAACTTTTTTCGCTTCGTCTGTAGTTTTTGCAGATGCTTTTTTCACACTTGCTTTAGCTGCAGGTTTTGCTTTTTCTGTAGTTTTAGTTTCTTCTTTTTTAGTTGCCTTTTTCACGGTAGTTTTTACTACAGGTTTTTCTTCTTTAGTTGTAGCTTTTGATTCAGTTACTTTTTCGGTGGTAGATTTTGCTACAGGTTTTTCTTTAACTTTGGTATCTTTAGCTACGGTTTTCTTGGAGCTTGTCTTTTTCGCGCTTTTTGCTTTTATTGCAGCAGGTTCGACAGAAATTCCAATTTCTCTTTGTCTTAAAACAGTCATTGCTCTTGCAATATCTTTTTTGCATTCGCGAATTCTCAAAGGATTTTGTAGTTGAGCAACGGCTTGCTTAAAACGTAACTCAAATAATTCCTTTTTTAATTCATTAACTGTGTTATTTAATTCCTCATTCGTCATTTCGAAAAATCTTTCTGGCTTCATTATTCTTCACCACCTTTTTCTTCTACTTCATTAACATCTTCTTCTTCTACTTCGGTTATCTCTTCAACAGGTTCTGCTGATGTTACATTTTTATATTTTTCATAAAGTGCTTCAGCGCCTTCTCTCTTTGCAAACTTACATTTAATTGGTAATTTATGTGCAGCAAGCCTCAATGCTTCTCTAGCAACTTTTTCAGTTATACCTGCCATTTCAAACATAACTCTGTCTGGTTTTACAACTGCTACCCAATATTCTGGAGAACCTTTACCTTTACCCATACGAGTTTCTGCAGGTTTTGCTGTAACTGGCTTATCAGGGAAAATCTTTATCCATACCTTTCCCCCTCTTCTAACATATCTTGTCATCGCTACACGAGCTGCTTCTATTTGATTTGATGTAATCCAACCTGGCTCTAGTGCAACTAGACCATATTGTCCATAAGTAATTTTATTACCTCTTGTTGCACGACCTTTCATAGTGCCGCGATGTTGCTTTCTTCTTTTTACACGTTTAGGCATTAACATTAGTTGTTTCCTCCTTTACTCTTAAAAATCTCACCCTTATAGATCCAAACCTTTACACCAAGTATTCCATATGTTGTTTTTGCTTCTGCAAAACCATAATCGATCTCAGCACGTAATGTTTGTAATGGTATTGAACCTTCATGATAAGACTCACTTCTTGCAATTTCAGCTCCATCTAGTCTTCCACCAACGGTAACTTTTACACCTTTCGCTCCAGCTTTCATTGTTCTAGACATTGCAAATTTCATTGCTCTTCTGAAAGGCATTCTTCTTTCTAATTGTGCAGCAACTGATTCAGCAACTAATTGTGCATCTAAATCAACATTTTTTACTTCTAAAATATTTATTTTTAGGTTTTCTTCGTCTGTGCCAACAATTTTTGCAATTGCCTTTTTGATTTTATCTATGCCTCTATCTGCTCTTGCAGCTTCTTGAGCTTCTCTACGTGTACGTGGTTTTTTAGTTGCTAATTTTTCTTCAATTTTAGCTTCTTCGCCTTCTTTAGTAACAAGTTTATCAAGTTTTCCTATTGCAACTCCTACTTTACCACAATATACATCTATTTTTATATTTCCTGCCGCTCTTTCAATATTAATTTTTGAAATCGCTGCATCATAATATTCTTTTTTTAGATATTTTCTAATTTCATTATCTTGTTTAAGATATTTAGCAAAATCTTTTTTATCAGCATACCATGTGCTAGTCCATGGAGCATTGATGCCTACTCTTAAACCGCGTGGATTAACCTTTTGTCCCATACTAATCCTCCTTTCCTTTTAACTCGTCTAAAATTACTGTAATATGACTTGTTCTTTTTAATATGCTAGCACCCCTGCCTTTTGCACGAGCTCTCCAACGTTTTAGTGTGGGGCCTTGATCTGCATAACATTCTGCTATATATAATGAATCTTTAACCATTCCAAGATTATTTTCAGCATTTGCTGCAGCAGAATTAACTACTTTTAGTATAGGCATGCTTGATGATTTATTTAATGTTTTCAATATTCCCACTGCTTCTGTATAACTTTTTCCACGAATAACATCTAAAACTCTACGCACTTTATATGGAGATATCCTTATATATTTAGCTACAGCATAAGGTCTTGAATCCTTTTGTTCTGCTCTTTTTACAGCTTTTTCTCTTACTCTTGTTGCCATGATATCCTCCTATTTCTTACCTGCTGTTTTAGAACCAGCATGGCCTCTAAATATACGTGTTGGAGCAAATTCACCAAGTTTTAATCCAACCATATCTTCAGTTATATAAACTGGAACATGTTTTCTTCCATCGTGAACTGCTATAGTATGACCTACAAATTCAGGAAAAATAGTAGAAGATCTAGACCAAGTTTTAATTGGTCTTTTTTCGCCAGATTCATTCATAGCTACTACTTTTTTCATTAAGGCTTCTTCAACAAATGGGCCTTTCTTAACTGATCTACTCATCTTAATTCCTCCTAGTTAATACGTTTTATGATCATGCCTTTTGCACGACTCTTTTTCTTTCTTGTTTTATATCCCAAAGCTGGTTGTCCCCAAGGAGAAACAGGAGTAGGCATTCCGATTGGGCTTTTGCCTTCGCCGCCGCCGTGTGGGTGATCAATAGGATTCATTGCTACACCACGAACCGATGGTCTAATTCCCATATGACGTTTTCTTCCAGCTTTTCCAATAGTGACATTAGAATGGTTTATATTTCCAACTCTACCGATAGTTGCTTTACATTTTGTTAAAACATATCTCATTTCACCGCTTGGCATACGCAAAATAGCATATTTACCTTCTTTTCCCATTAATTGAGCAGAAGTTCCTGCTGATCTTGCTATTTGTGCACTTTTATTTGGTTGCATTTGAATGTTATGTACAATAGTTCCATCTGGAATATTTTCAAGTGGCAAACTATTTCCTGCTTTAATGTCAGCATTAGGACCACTTAAAACTTCATCGCCTACATTTAATCCAAGTGGTGCAAGAATATATCTTTTTTCACCATCTGCATAAACTAATAGAGCGATATTAGCACTTCTATTTGGATCATATTGTATTGAATCAACTCTTGCAGGGATTCCATCTTTATCACGCTTGAAGTCGATAATTCTGTATTTTTGACGATTCCCACCACCCATATGTCTGGATGTTATTCTTCCATAAGAGTTTTTTCCAGCAGTTTTCTTTTTAGAAACTAATAAGCTTTTTTCTGGATCAACTTTTGATAATTCAGAATTATCAAGAGTCGTCATTCCTCTTCTTCCTGGAGATGTTGGTTTATATTGTTTAATAGCCATTTCTATAACCTCCCAAAACTATGCCAAACTTTCAAAATGTGAAATTGACTTACTATCTTGTGTAAGAGTCACATATGCTTTTTTATATGAAGGAGTTTTTCCTTGAGTTCTGCCTCTTCTTTTCATTTTCCCATCATAATTTGCAGTATTGACTTTTGCCACTTTAACATCAAAAATCTCTTCAACTGCTTGTTTAATTTGTGTTTTTGTAGCATCTTTTGCAACTACAAAAGTGTACACCTTAAAAGCAATATTAAAGTTTGATTTTTCTGACAATATTGGCTTAATTATAATATCGTACTTATTCATTATGCATATGCCTCCATTAATGACTTCATAGCATCAACTGTAATAATACATTTGTTACATTTAACCAGATCATATAAATTGATCAATTTAACATCAGTTGTTAAAACTTTTGGTATATTTCTTGATGCTCTTACTACATTTAAATTTTCGCCGTCTAGAACTATTAAAGCACTTGAAGATACTTTTAAGTTTTCTAAAACTTTTGCTACTTCTTTAGTTTTTCCTTCTTTTATATCAAGATCTTTTACAACAATAATATTGTCATCACTCAATTTTTTACTTAGCGCGCTACAAAGAGCAAGATCTTTCATTTTTTTGTTAACTTTTTTGCTATAATCTCTTGGCTTTGGAGCAAATACAACGCCGCCCTTAGTCCATTGTGGTGAGCGAATACTTCCTTGTCTTGCTCTACCTGTTCCTTTTTGTCTCCAAGGTTTAGCACCACCACCTCTAACTTCTGCACGAGTTAGAGCACTTTTTGTGCCTTGTCTTTTATTTGCAAGTTGAGCTACGATAACTTGGTGAATTAGTGCTTCGTTATATTCTTGACCAAAAACTTCTTCTTTTAAATCTAGACTTCCAGATTTTTTCCCTTTCATATCAAATATATCTACTTTCAACATAATGTATCTCCTTATTTGTTAGCAAACCATCTGGATTTCCCAGGAGCTTTCTTTACACTGTCTTTAATAACGACAAGGCCTTTTTTAGGTCCTGGAATTCCGCCTGCAACCAAAATGACATTCTTGTTTTCATCAACTTTAACAATTTCAAGATTTTGAACTGTGACATTTTTTGCACCCATTTGACCTGCCATTTTAGTGTTCTTAAAAACGCGACCTGGAGTTGCACTACCGCTCAATGAGCCAACACCTCTATGATAACCAGAACCATGAGCAGCAGGTCCTAAATGGAAGTTCCATCTTTTTATTGGTCCTGCAAATCCTTTTCCTTTTGATACTCCAGATACATCTACAAAATCGCCTTGTTTGAAAACTGTGCATTTGATTTCATCGCCGACTTTGTATTGACTTATATCATCAAGACGAAATTCTTTCATATGTCTTTTAGCATCTAATTTGGATTTCTTAAATTGCCCTAAGTCTGGCTTATTTAGTTTCGCCTCTTTTATATCACCATAAGCAACTTTAATTGCATTATAGCCATCTTTTTCAACAGTTTTAATTTGTACTACAACACAAGGATCTGTGGATATAACACTTACTGGTATAACCGTGCCTTCTGGTGTAAAAATTTGGCTCATACCTACTTTTGTTCCAAGAATTGCTTTCTTCATTTTGAGCCTCCTTATAACTTAATTTGTATATCTACACCTGCTGGCAAATCTAGCTTCATTAAAGCATCGATTGTCTTAGATGTACTATTATAAATATCAATTAAACGCTTGTGTGTGCGTAATTCAAATTGTTCCCTACTATCTTTATGCATATGAGGGGAACGAAGAATGGTAATAATTTCTTTATGCGTAGGCAATGGAATAGGTCCTGAAATACTAGCATTGCTACGTTTTGCTGCATCAACAATTTTTTCACATGATGCATCAATTAAATTGTGGTCATAAGCTTTAAGCTTTATTCTAATCTTTTGACCTGCCATAGTTATCCTCCTAATTTCGGTTCTTCGTTACACTTAGCCGTGTGTATCTTTTTTCGTTTTTTTAATAAGGGTTACCCCTTTTTGCTGCTATTCCCTCAAGAATTGACAATTAATAAATTGCAATATTCCGTCTTTGGTAAAATTCTCTTTTTTTGACGCAACTACGACATAATATCAAACCATTTTTTTTATGTCAAACATTTTTTTATATATTTATAAAAAGAAAAATTAAAGTTGCAATCAATTTTTGGGCAGCGAATATCATTATACAAAATTTCAAAAACTAAATCAAGAGATTTTTGCACAAAAAACAATAAAGGTGCAAAGCACTAAGCCGTGTGTCCAATACAAAAATTTTAATATAAAAAGCCACCTAAAATCTTTTATTTTTAACCAAAAACTAAAACACTTAAAAACTAAACATTTCGATAATATTTAAGCACCCAAAATCTTTTATCTTTAACTAAAAACTACAACATCTAAAAACTCAACATTTTAATAATATTTAATCACCTAAAATCTTTTATCTTTAACTAAAAACTACAACACTTAAAAACTAAACATTTTAAAACAATTAGATACTTAACACCTTCTTAATATGCTTAAAATTTTTTCGTTTTCAATAAAAAACTTATGTGTAAAAATCAGTTTATTTACCCTACTTGTCTTCTAAATGAGAATTTACAAAGTTTGAAACAACTTCAGTAAATTTCTCAGGATATTTAACCATACTTCTAGCATGAGCGGTGTCTTTGAAGAAATAATGTTCCGCATCTGGATTTGCCTCGAGCATTTTTTTAGCGTTTTCAAAAATTACCAATTGATCTCCTTCGCTATGAATTACTAGAGTTGGCACTTTTACTTTTTTCATTGCTTTGCCTGCACTACATTCATTAAAATCTGTTTTCGTAATAAGCCTGCTCATCAATTTAATACCTGGATAAATAAAGTTTAAGAGATGCTTATTTTTAAGATGCCCTTTAAAAATATTTTTCATGTCATAATATCCGCAATATGAAATTAATAAATTTATTCTTTTATCAAGGCTTGTAACTAATATAGCGGTTGCAGCACCCATGCTTTCTCCAAAAATATAAAATTTGAAGTTTTCATCAATTTTTTCTAATTTGTCTATCCATGAAATGACATCATATTTTTCATAATGACCAAATGTTATGCTTTTACCATCACTAAAACCACTTCTTCTATGATCTGGCATAAATACATTAAAGCCTAAATCTAAAAACATATTTAGATATTTCATTTGTGAAACTGAACATGAGTTATGCCCATGAAGAGATAGCATAACCTTATTTGTTGGTTTTGGATTTCTATAAAATCTACCAAATAACTTATAACCGTATTTAGAAACCATTTCCATGGGCTCGTACCTTATATCAAGCCATTCTTTCTTAAATCCCTTTTCTTTAGTTTCATGTTCAACTAAAAATTCAAAATCTCGTTTTTTAGGTATTTGTATATATATAACAACGCCAATACTTATCAAAAAATAAAGTAGCATCAATACTCCAACTATAACACCCAAAACAATAGCTACAATTACTCCAGCACTCATAGAAATCTCCTACAAAATATATTTAGTGCATCGCTTTCACAATTAATAAAAAAACACTACACTTCAATTACAGTACATATAATATATTCACTAGTGCGTCACTTTCACCATTAGTCAAAAACATTGCACTTTAATTACAATACATATAAATATATTCACTAGTGCATCACTTTCACCATTAATCAAAGACATTGCACTTCAATTACAGTACATATAAATATATCAACAAGTAGCTTTATTCTTCTAGAATCAATTAATATATACAAAAAAACAACCTTGAGGTTGTTTCAAATGTAATACTAATACACTTAAAATTTAAAAATTGGCATTTTTTACAATTTCTTCAAGGGCACCTAAATTCAAAATCTTTATTTCATCTTTCCAATAATCTATGATGCCTTCATCTTTCATTACGCCCATTTCTCTTGACATAGAAGGACGTGAAACATTTAGATATTCTGCCATTTCATTTCTATTAATACCGAGTTTTATTTCGAGAGAATTTTGTTCTCTATATTTTTCATAAAAGAACATTGCAATTTTTGCACGCATACCTTTTTCCATTAAATAATTCTTATCTCTTGATAATTCTAAATTCTTATCAGCCAAAATTTCCATAACATTTTCCATAACACGTTGATGGAATTCACAATTTTTTGAACATTGTCTAACTATCGTTTCTATGCTTATATATAAAACTGTAGCTCCAGGTTCATTCGCTAAAACTGAATAAGAGAAAATTTTGTCTTTTGAGTAGCCTTCAATTTCACCAAACATATAGCCAGCTTCAAGCAATTCCAAAGGTTCGTTAGTGCCGTCAAAACGCTTAACTACTTTCAACGCACTTCCCTCAAGAATTATTCCAATTTCTTCTACTTTTTCGTTTTGAGATGCTAACAGTTGCCCTACAGAATATTTTACAATTCTGCCTTTTAAGCAATCAAAAATTAAGTTGATTTCTTGCTCTGTTAAATTTTCAAATAAACGACTTTTTTTAATTAATTTTATTAATTTCATCTCTCTCTCCAAGCTTGATGCTTGTTGCTTAGGCTACAAATATAATGTAATTTTACTATGCTATAACTATTATTGCAAGACTTTTTTTAAATTTTGTGATATATTGTTTCTTAATAGGCAACAAAAAAATTTCACTACAAATTTATTAATAAGACTCATAAATCAATTAAAATCTATTTTACATACATTGAGGTTATTATGCAACAAAAAAATACTTTGGATATTCTTAATGAATTAATTGTTTCTTTTTATTCTTCCCGATTAATAATTGTTGATAAAGTTATTTCAAAATTTTTAAAAACCTTAGTCGAAAACAAAGAATTGTTTGAGATTTTATCTGATTGTGTAAATGCTTATGATTATGAGACAGAATATCAAAATGCACTAACTACCACAGACAACAAAACGACATTTCTTTTGCCAAGAAGCAGAAGAAAAACAATTGCCCTTGTTTCGGGCTTACTTTTTGAGTTTGATAATAAATCAAAAAATATAATTGATTTTGTTACTACATTTTTTCCAGCAGAAACATCTCATGAATCATACATCAAGTTTTTGGACAATATAATAACACCGTTTGCAGATAGTTTTGCTATGTTGCTTACAACCAATTATGATTTGCCAGAAATTAAGCCAGAAACACAAAATGAAATTTTTCCAGATGCAGCAAAGGAGCAATGCACTTACTGGTTAACTCAACTTTCAGATTCAATAATTTCTTCTAATAAAATTGATGAGCAAACTAGAAATGATGCCCTTGAATTGATAAAGGGAATGTTCCATATGATGGAAATGCAAAATCCAACTTTTATTAAGTATGTATGGATTGGCTTAAAAAACACGCTAAAATCCGAAAAATCATGCACCAGAGAAATTCAAGAGATAAATACAGTTTTATATAACTACGCAGTAATAAACTAAACGCTATTTGATCTATAAATTAATGTGAATATATAGCTCAAATTTTTTGTATTATTAACACTTTCTCAGATATTTAAATATACAGCTATATTATTAATAACTTAATAGTTATCCCTTGTTTATGTTTTACAATTATGTATAAATAACATACAATAAAATCTATAAACAACATCTTTAACTAAGGAACATATGGATTTATTTTTAACAACTCTTAAAAGTGTTTTGCTTTTATTTTTAATGGCATTACCTGGCTTTATAATTGCTAAAAAAAAGTTAATTGATATAGATAAATCAGTTAATTTTATTTCTGTTGTTTTGCTTTATGTTTGTGTTCCTTTTGTAACATTTGATGCTTTTTTAAATTCAACCTACGATTCCAAAATATTGATTAATGGCATAGTTGTTTTTGTGTTTACCGCTTTATTTTTGACAGTGTTTTTAATCGTAAACACTAAGTTTATGACACTATTAAAGACAGATTGGCATTCCCAAAGGCAATGTGCATTTGGTTCATCACTTAGTAACCTAGGCTACATGGGAATACCACTTATGCAATTAATTGCACCTGGCAATCACACATTAATTTTATATCAATCCATAGCCTTAGTTGCTTTTAATTTAGTTTGTTGGACTATTGGCTCATATCAATTAAGTGGAGATAAAAAACATATAAGCATTAAACACGCTCTGCTTAATCCCACATCTATTTCTTTTTTGCTTATTTTACCTTTCTACATCACAAATACAAATTTCGTTAAATATGATGTGCCAGGGTTACAACATATATTTTCCATGATGGCACAATTAGTAGGACCGCTTGTAATGATGCTTATTGGAATGAAAGCTGCTGAAATTTCATTTAAAGAATTATTTTTGGATCCACATACCTATATTGTAAGTGGAATTAAGTTAGTTATTTTACCTATGGTTGCATTTTTGCTTTTAGAATTAATTAATCTATTTTATGATGTTTCACCAATACGTTTAAATATTATGATACTTGCATCAATGCCAGTTGCAAATAATTTAACTGTTTTTAGTGCAAGATTAAATCTAAATACAAAATATGCGGCAAAAATTGTTATTTTATCAATGATATTTTGTATAATAACTGTTCCAGTTTCTTTATTGCTGTTTATGTAAAATTATTGCCAAGCTTTTTGCAAATTAATAAAACACTTCATCAATGATATTTTATATAATCACCATTCCACTTTATTTATTACTATTTATGTGAAATTATTGGCAAACTTTTTGCAAATTAATAAACATTAGCAATTAATTTTTTAGATATTAAGCACCTATTTCATCAAAAATAATTTGATATTATACATATAAAATAATATAATACGAATAGATAAATGTTAGAAAAAATGAGGTAAATTATGAAAAAAGTTACTAAAGAAAGTAAAATAATTGATGCTTTACAATTTGGAAATCAAGAAGCTGTAGCGGAAGTTTTATATTCATATGGAATGCACTGCTTAGGTTGTGCTCTATCAAGAGGCGAAACACTAGAAGAAGCTGCCGCTGTTCATGGAGTAGATCCTGAAGAACTAGTAGATGCTATTAATGAAGTTTTAGAATAAAACATATATTTATTTATTATTGATTAAACAAAGATAATTAAAAATAGGTTTCATTAATTTGATAACTTATAATAGCGAGTTAGTATACTTATAACAATATAATTGAATACTTTATGGACTTTAAGGCTTTAAGGTCCACAACCTTACAAGCTGCCAAATGCAGCTTGTTATTTGATATGAAAAAGATATTAAGTCTTACAAGAAGAGCTATAGAAGAATATAATATGATATCAGATGGAGATCATATTGCCGTTGGATTATCTGGCGGAAAAGATAGTATTGTTCTTTTAAAAGCCCTATCTCTTTATCAAAAATTTGCACCAATGAAATTTCAACTCAGTGCAATTCATGTCGATTTAGGATTTAAAAATGTTAGTGAAAATAGATTCGATGATTTGCAAAAATTTTGCAAAGATTTAGATGTGCCTCTTTATATTGTAAAAACAGATTTATATCATATTATTTTTGAAGATAGAAAAGAAAATCGCCCTTGCAGCTTATGTTCAAAAATGCGCAGAGGAGCATTGAATAGTAAAGCTGTAGAGATAAAGGCAAATAAAGTTGCTTTAGGACATAATAAAGAAGATTTAATTGAAACTTTTTTATTATCATTAATATACGAAGGACGACTTGCAGTTTTTAAACCAACTTCATATTTGGATAGAACTAAGATAACTGTTATTAGACCACTACTGTTTAACGCTGAAGGAGATATCAAAGCTGCTGCAAAAAGATTAAGTATGCCAATACTGGAAAATCCTTGCCCGATGGATAAACATTCGCAACGAGAATATATGAAAGATTTAACAAAGCATATATGTAAAGATATTCCATTTGCAAAAGATAGAATGTTTGATGCTATTATTAACCCACAACGATATGATTTATTTGTCAAAAAAGAAGATGAAGATTAAACAATATTATTAACATTACAATAACATCACTTATACTAATTAAAATTACATACCATTATAAAAAACACTAACTAATGTTATAATTGATGCGAAACGAAAACAGTAAATTAACAGTTCAAACTTATTAATTAAATTCAAGTCATTACCATAAATAAAAAATTACTGTTCTAACCTATTGATTAAATTCAAGTCACTAGTAAAAACAACAAATTAAAAATTATATATATTGATTAAATTCAAGCCATTGCTAGGAGAAATAAATGCCAAAAAAAGAAAACAAATTAAAAACTCTTTGTTCGCTCTTTTTTACCTTTTTGAAAATAGGAGCTTTTACTTTTGGCGGCGGATATGCAATGATTAGTATCCTTGAAAGAGACATTGTTGAAAACAAAAAATGGCTTACTGAAGATGAAATGACTGACATAATTGCAATAGCAGAGTCAACTCCAGGCCCAATTGCCATAAACTCTGCAACATATGTTGGTGCTAAGCTTGGCGGATTTTTGGGAGCACTTTTGTCATCAATTGCAGTAATACTTCCTGCTGTTGTCATTATAGCTTTGATATCACTTGGCATAGAAAAAGTTAGTTCTAATAACTATTTCACATGGGCTTTTATGGGTATAAAAGCAGCGGTTGCTGCACTGATCTTAAATGCTGTAGTGAGATTTCTTTCTGTGTTTAAAAAATTAAAAAAACCTATTTACTATATTGTATTTGCTGGTGCTTTATTACTTTCCCTATTATCTGCTTTTCATGTAATTAAGTTTGACGTAGTTTTTATTATTTTAATTGCTGCATTTGTTGGAATTATTTATGGTGCAATCAAAAGAGCAAAAGAAAAGAAAAAACAAAATCCAAATGACTTATTGAATCAAGATGCTACTGATTCCAGTTTAACAAATGATAACGATGACATAAATATTACTAATTTAACTAATAATGATATAGATAAACATTCCTTTGAACAAAACATTTCTGATTCTAGTTTGACAAACGACAATGCTTCTGAAGATCTTTCTAGTTTAGAAAATAATGATAGCAAAAATTTTATTAATCAAAATAGCGATAAAGGTAAAAATTTATGAATATTTATTTAGATTTATTTTTATCCTTTTTTAAGATAGGACTTTTTACAATTGGTGGCGGCTATGCTATGATACCTTTAATTTCTTCGACTGTCGTTGATAAAGGATGGATAAGCGAAGAAATGTTAATCAATTTTATTGGTATATCAGAAAGCACTCCAGGACCTTTTGCAATTAATATTGGTACTTTTGTTGGATATGAAACAGGCGGACTTTTAGGCGTTTTTTGTACAGCTTTAGGCTTGTTTTTACCATCATTTATAATTATTTTGTTAATATTTTATGTTGCGAAAAAAGTTGCTAAAAATGTTGTAGTTCAAGATGCTATGACCATGGTCAAACCAGTAATTCCTGCCTTAATATTAACTGCTTTTATCACAATTGCAATTTCAAGCTTTACTTTTACAAATGGTACAACTAAATCATTTAATCCTTTTAATTTGATATGGGGATCACTATGTTTTGTTGTTTTGAGAAAGAGTAAAAAAATTCATCCGATATTAATTATTATTGCATCTGCAATATTTGGCATTGTTTTCTACGGATTTATATTTAAAGTATAGAAACTTTCATATTTGATATAGCTTTTTAAATTGGGTTTAGTTATTTAATCTAATAATTTATCTCTTAATCTTTTAGGCTTTCATTTTTATCAGTATTGTCTGCCCCTTTTGCTATATCTTTAGAAGCATTTTTTTTGCTTTTTTTACTAACAAACAACCTTTCAGCATTGTTAAAACATAAATCAAGTGTTTCTTTGGATGGAACTTCCTTCTTTACTAAAAATCCAATTGGGGTTAGAACCATTGATTGAACCATAACAATGGTACCAATTACAGGTGCTCTTTTAACTCCTTTTTGTAATAAACTTACAAATGAATTCCCACCGTCCAATTTACCAAAAGCAAAAACCAAAACGATAGTTGTTATTAAACATGAAAAGATCGAAATATACACGCCAGATTTAGTCGCCTTTTTTGAATATAGGCCATATATATAAGGTCCCATAAAGCATCCAGCAAGAGTTCCCCAAGATAGAGACATTAAAATAACTATACCGTTAACTTCTAAAATAGCCAAAATAGCTGACAGCATAACAAAGGCAAAACTTAAGCTTTTAACAACTATTGCAACTACTTTATCATCATCTTCCCTACCAGAATATTTTTGAAATATATCTACTCCAATTGCTGATGCAGAAACTAAAGAAACCGAAGATAATGTAGACATACTTGCAGATACAACCAAAACGCAAATAAATCCTAAAACTCCATAAGTAAACAATGGATTATTTAAAAACATATTAGGAACTGCATTTTTAACTTCTGCTGGAGAAATATTAGGATTGAATAGTCTTATAAAGCCTCCATTTAAATATGCTCCCGTACCAACAATTAAAGCAAAAATTGTAGAGATAATCATTCCCTTTTTAATAGCGGAGTTATCTTTAATTGCATAAAATTTTTGAATTGATTGTGGAACTGCCCATACACCAAATGATGTTAATAAAACATTAAACATTATGATAACTCCAGGTCTATCAAGCCAACCAACACCGTCTGGTACCTTTGGTCTAAAGCCATAACCCATTTCAGTTAATTTTCTAAATCCCTCTAATCCATTAACCTCTTTCGAAGCAAGCATCAAAGCAATCATGATAATTACACCAATTAACATAATGATACCTTGAATAAAATTAGATAAGGCATTTGCAAAATATCCACCAACAAATAAATATAAACCAGTTAAAATTGCCATTATGAAGATTATCCACTTAAAATCAATGCCAAAAACTGCTTCACACAAATAACCAATACCTTGATATACTGATGTTGAATATGGAATTAAAAGAATAAAAATTAAAATAGCTGTAATTAGCCTTAGTTTTTTAGATTCATAGCGTTTTTCAAAAAAGCCTGGCATAGTATTTGTGTTTAATCTTTGTGTCATTCGCCTTGTAGGTTCTGCTAATATTAACCATGCAAAAAATGAGCCAACAATTCCATTTAATATACCAATCCAAATTGATGATAGCCCTATGTTAGCACCAAAAGTACCAGCATATCCTACAAAAACAACTGCAGAAAAATATGTTGTTCCATAGCCAAACGCTGAAAACCATGCTCCAACAGATCTATTTCCTATAAGATAAGCATTTAAGCCATGTGCTTTTTTTTGTGTCACAACAACAACTGCTACCATTGCAATAACATATATAAAAAGCACTAGATAGGCTTGCCATATGCCATTCGCTGATGCTAAAAATATCGAACTAATTAAATTTGCCATCTTCAATTATCCTTTAATATCCTTTAGTGTGCGATATAAAAATTAAAACAAACAATATGTTTACAGATTCTTTTTACCACATTTAAGATTTATTTCCCTCTATTTTAATACTATTTATTGCATTTTGCTACAATATGCATTATTTCTTTATATATTTATCAATTATTTCTTTAGGAATTTCACAAGTTCTATTATATATCTTGTCATCTTCCTCGGTAATCTCTCTTAGTATTTTGCAAGGATTTCCAACAGCAACTACATTTGCTGGAATATCTTTTGTAACAACACTCCCTGCGCCAATAATTGTATTATCCCCTATAGTTACACCTGGCAATATTATAGCTCCTGCTCCAATCCAAACTCTACTACCAATGTGTACTGGTAAATTATATTGAAAATTTGCTCCTCTAAGTTGTGGAGATATGGGATGTGATGCCGTTGCAACTACAACATTTGGAGCAAACATCGTATTAGAACCTACATAGATATATGTGTCATCAACTAATGTAAGTCCAAAGTTTGCATACACATTATCGCCTAAAAAAACATTTTTACCACCAAAATTTGCATAAAATGGCGGCTCTATATAACAATTTTTCCCAACACTTCCAAACATTTTCTTCATCATATGTGTTCTTCTCAAAACGCCAAATAAAGAAGATTTAATTCTATTGAATTTTTGCATTTTTTTGATACATTTAAATTGCTTGATCATCAAATCTTTAGCATCTGGTAAATATAATTCCTTAGTGTGTAATTGGTCAAAAACTGAATCTTTTTTCATAATTACTCCTTTTACTTATTATGTTAAACAAATTTTAATTTATATGGTAATCAATACTTAAATACTAATTTCCTCTAATGTCCTTTTCTTTAATTAATTTTAAATTTATACCTTTTTCTATCATTTATTTGAAATTAAGATATGGTCATCAATACTTAAATACTCATTTTTTTCTAATGTATTCATTGCATTAACAAGTTTTAATTTATGCCTTTTTCTATCATCTTATTTGAAATTAAGATATAGTCCTCAATGCCTAATGCTTCCCCTCTAACGTTTTTATTATAACCAAGTTCTTCAAGCATATTATTTATGTCTTCTTTAGATGCATTAGCAAAGTTTTGAGTTATATTATTAGCAAATGTTTTTCTCCTCATTTGAAAACCTGCTCTAATTAATTTTTTCAAATGGGCTTTGTCTTTCATTAGATATTTTTCTCTATTTATAACAATATGGACTACTGAACTATTAACTTTAGGAGATGGCTTAAAAGAAAACCTGCTAATGTTTCTTTTAATAAAGACATCACTTTCTAAATTTAGCGAAAGAGTAATTGCACCATAATCTTCTGTGTTTGGTTTTGCTACTAATCTTTTTGCCACTTCCTCTTGAATAGTCAAAGTTAATGTTTTAACTGGCAAATTGCTTTCTACAAAATACATTATCAAAGGGGTTGTAATATAGTATGGGATATTTGCAACTACTTTAAAGTCATATGGAACTATCTTTAGAAAATCTTCTTTTTTCGTTTTTAATATATTTTTAAAAATTACTTCTATGTTTTCTATGCCTTTTAGATTTTCTTGAAGTATTGGCATCAAATCTTTATCAATCTCAAAAGAAAAAACTTTTTTTGCTTTTTTAGCAATAGCTTTTGTCAAGGTCCCAGAGCCTGTGCCTATCTCAACAACAATATCATTTTCATCAATTTCTGAATCTGAAACAATGCTCTCTAAAAGATTTGTGTCAAATATGAAGTTTTGCCCCAATGATTTTTTGTATTTAAATTTTGATAATAAATCTCCCATTTGTATTTATACATCCCATATGAAAGCAATCATCCTTATTTTTTACCTAAATAAAAACATATATTCCCTAGTTTAGAAGAATAGTTTTATTTAGCATATTTACGCACTCTGAAATCAACTCCGATTTTTTTAGCAATTTCCTCGCATTTTTTTATAGATTCTGTAGGAATTACATCTACAACAGAAAAAATAACACGTTTTACATATTTTTTGCTTTTTTCTGCAAAATCTTGTATTTCCCAAAATACATCTTTCCCATAAATTGAGTGACAGATTTTTTGATATTCTTCTGGGGTTGATTCATTTAATGATATATTTACAATATCTATTGCTCCTTCAAATAAAGGAGTGATATCTTTTTTATTAATTAAATTGCCTTGTCCGTTGGTGTTTATTCTTGTTGTTTTGCCTTTAGATTTAAAATATTTTCCAAGTTCAACAAGCTCATTAATTCTATATGTAGGCTCGCCATAACCACAAAAAACAATTTGTTCTGCCCTTTCAAAAGCTTTCTCATCAATTGAATCTAAAACTTCCTGAACTGTAGGCTCATGTTCTAACCATAAAGTACAGTTAAAATTGTCAAAACAATCTGATTTTCTAATGCAAAAATCACAATTGTTTGAACATTTGTTTGTTAAATTAATATATATGTTTTTATCACCATAACTGTATGAAAATTGTTTTCCTCTAATCATATTTCACCTTTTTTAGTTATTTATATTTTTCTGTATTTAATTTTTTAACAACATCAATTTGCTAATTTTGCAAATATTCTATATTGCTTTTATCTTTTACTTTCACAACATCAATTTACAAGATTTGTAAATAATCAATGCAGATTTCCCCTTTTTCTTTCACAACATTAATTTGCGAGTTTTGTAAATAATCTATGTGCATTTTCTGCATTTACCTTTACAACATCAATATGAGGCAACCACTCTTGAACTTTTTCTGCAACATATTTTACATATTGAGGATAGTTTAATTTTCCTCTAAATGGCTCTGGTGTTAAATATGGGCTATCAGTTTCTATTAAAAGTCTATCGGTTGGCGTTGCTTCAACAACTGCTCTTTTATTACTATTTTTAAAAGTAATAACGCCTGAAAAACTTATATATAGACCTAAATCAGCATACATTTTAACCATTTCAGCACTGCCAGAATAACAATGCATTACACCAGAATATTTGAGCAAATCTCTATTTGCTTTTAATATTTCATAACTTTTTTGATATGCATCTCTTACATGTAAAATAACTGGCAACTTACAATCATATGCTACTTGAAGTTGTTGTTCAAAAACTTTTGCTTGTATGTCTTTTGGACTAAAATCATAGTAAAAATCTAATCCAATTTCACCATATGCTACAACTTTTGGCTCCTTTGCTACTTTTTTAAAATACACATAATCATCTTCAGTTGCATTTTGGGCATCATGTGGATGTATGGCAACGGTGGCATAAACTTCGTTATATTCTTTGCTTAAACTAACAGCCTTTTCGCTACTTGGCCTATCATATCCAACACAAATTACCTTTTTTAAGTCATAATTTTTGAAATCTTCAATAATTTCAGGTACTTCATTATTGTATCTTTCATCATTTAAATGCGTATGTGTATCTATTAACATTTTTACCACTTATTTTAACCCCATCAAAATTACTAGTAAATATTTTAATGTTTCCTTTATTTTACATTCAATCAAACATCAAAAATTTCTATGTTTTATTAAGAAACGATGCTTCCTGATTCAACTAATTTTTCTGGTGATACAATTACAACTTGGCCATTTTTATCTTCAGCACAAAGTATCATTCCTTCACTCATTTCACCGCAGAGTTTTGCTGGTTTTAAATTAGTAACAACAACTACAGATTTACCGACTAAATCTGCAGGATAGTAATATTTTGCAATTCCACTTAATATTGTTCTAGTTTCATTTCCGATTTCTACTTTTGATTTTAATAATTTTTTAGATTTTTCTAACTTTTCACATTCTAAAATTTTTCCTACTTTTAACTCTATCGTTGAAAAATCATCAATACTTATTTCTTTTTTTATGTCTTCCTTCTTTTGTTCTTCTTTTTTAGGTTCTTCTTTTTTTGCACTATCTAACAGTTTATCCATTTCTGCTAACTCCTTATCAATGTTAAATCTTGGGAAAAGCACACCAGATTTTTCTACTTTAATTCCTGGTTTTAATTGCCCAAATACGACATTTTTATCATCAAAAGTTTTAGGCAACTTTTCTCCAAAACAATCCATAATTTTTTGAGGCATTTCAATTAGATAACTAGATAAATACATTGCAATTATTCTCAAAGTCTCTGAAAGGTTATATAAAACTGTGCCTAACCTTGCTTTTTTATTTGGATCTTTTGCAAGTATCCAAGGTGTTGTTTCATCAATATATTTGTTTGCTCTAGATATTAATTTGAATATTTCTTCTAAAGCCTCTTGAATCAACAACTCATCCATATGCTTTGTTAATTTTCCGTAAAGTGAGTTTGCCATATTAATTAACTCATCATCTAAATCTTCTTTTTCTGAAGGCTTGGGAAGGACACCATCGAAATATTGATTTATCATAGCAGTAGTCCTACTAACCAAGTTTCCTAAACTATTTGCTAAATCAGCATTTATTCTATTTAGAAAAGCCAAATTAGTATATACTCCGTCATTTCCAAAAGGCACTTCTCTAAGCAAGAAATATCTAACTGCATCTACACCATATCTATCACAAAGCAAAAATGGATCTGTTATATTCCCTTTTGATTTACTCATTTTATCGCCACCAAATAAAAGCCAACCATGTCCATATACTCTTTTTGGTGGTTCAACGCCAAGTGCCATTAATAAAGCTGGCCAAATAATTGTATGGAATCTAACGATTTCTTTTCCAACCATATGTAAATCAGCAGGCCAATATTTGTTAAATAATGTAGGATCTTCAGATAGATAACCAAGAGCTGTAATATAGTTTGAAAGAGCATCTACCCAAACATATATTATGTGTTTGTCATCAAATGGAACTGGAATACCCCACTTGAATGAAGTTCTGCTAACACAAAGATCTTTTAGTCCTGGCTTTAAAAAATTATTTATCATTTCATTCAATCTGCTTTTTGGTGAAATGAAGTCAGGATTATCTTCATATAATTTCATTAGTCTATCTTGATATTTACTTAATTTGAAAAAGTAACTTTCTTCCTTCATCAATTTTACTTCTCTTCCACAGTCTGGACATTTACCATCTAATAATTGTCCTTCTGACCAAAAGCTTTCACAAGGAGTGCAATACATTCCTTCATATTCGGATTTATATATATCGCCATTATCTAATAACTTTTGAAATATTTTTTGCACTGATTTTACATGATAATCATCAGTAGTTCTAATAAATTTATCATAGCTAATTCCTAAAAGTTTCCATAAAGAAACTATTTGCTCATGTAGTTTGTCAACAAAGGCTTTTGGTGTCATATTTTCTTTTTTAGCATTATTTTCAACCTTTTGACCATGCTCATCTGTGCCTGTTAAATAAAAAACATCGTAATTATCTAGTCTTTTAAAACGAGCAATTGCATCGCATATAACTGTTGTATAGCAATGCCCTAAATGAAAATTACCACTACTATAATAAATTGGTGTTGTAATATAAAATTTCTTTTTCTCCATCATTTTCTCCATATTTATTTAATATTTTATTAATTTATTCCTAATATTCATTATACTTTTCTGATTTTCATTTTATTCATTATGCTTTTCTGATTTACATTTATTTCAATTTTAGGATTGGAATTATTTATTCCTCGTCGATCTTAAAATCAAACTTATCTAATGCAGCATTAATTGATTCATATGAAAAGCCTTTTGATGCTAAAGCACTATATGCTTTTTGTTTTGTTTTAAAGTTTAGCGGTTTACTTTTTAGATATTTTTCTAAAACTAAATAACAACTACTTTCTTCATTTATATCTGCTAAACTAAGGGCTTTTTCAATAATATCTTGCGGTACTCTATTTTTTTCCAAATCATACCTTAACTTAAATTCCCCTGCTTTTTGTTTATTTGTTTCAATAAACTGTGTAGCAAATTTGAGATCATCTATGTACCCATATTGTCTTGCAAAATCAATTGCGTAATCGATACTTTCTTTTGAAAATCCTTTAGTTTTTAATTTTTGTCTATATCCAAATTCAGACTTATATGATGAACGTGCAAGTGTATTAAACAGGCTATCTCTAGCACTTAACTTTTCATTTAAGTCCAAAAACTTATTAAAATCATCAGCTTTTAAGTTTCCTTTTGAAATACCACACTTAACTAATGCTTCAAGACTTACCTTTTTGTAAACTTGACCATCAACAGTTAAATCTGCTGTTTTTTTACCATATTTAATTTCTTGTATTTCAACTTCATTCATAATATTTTAACTTTTGACATTTAACAATATTTACTTAAAGATCCGCCCTTTTTTATTTAGAGCAACTATTTTTTCTAATGAAAATTAATAGTAATGATAATCTTCTTTTAGTATTTTCGCCTCTAGTTTAGAGCTTGTTAAATTAGATATTAAACTTTCAAATTCCTCATAATTTTCTTTTGATACAGCAACCACAATATTAACTTCTTTTCCATATTCAACTTCAATAATGTCAAAATCTATGTTTTTATTAGCCTTTAACGCTTCAAACTTTGAATAATCTAGAGAAAATGATACATACAAAGAATATATTGCTTCTACTATTTTGGCCTTTGATATTGCTTCATTAGTTGCTGTTGCGTATGCTGTACTTAAACCATTTGCACCTAACTTTATTCCTCCAAAATATCTTGTAACTATACTAAGTACACCTTCTAAATTATTAACTTTTAGCATATTTAGTATTGGCATTCCTGCGGTACCTGAAGGTTCACCATCATCTTTAAATTCAATTTCATTTGTACCTGGTAAGCCTATATATGCGTAACAATGATGAGTTGCATCTGGAAATTCATTTTTAACTTCGTTAAGAAATTTTTTTACTTCTTCTAAGTCATTACAAGGTATTAAATCGCAAATAAATCTGCTTTTTTTTATGACATATTTATGTCTAATTTTATTTAATATCGTCTTGTATTTCAAAACATCTCCAATTTTTTTATGTGCTTTGCATTTTTATATTTTTAATATTACAAATCAACTAACTCTTTATATAGCCGTATGTTATTTTACATTCAACTACTATATCTTTTTATAGCCGTATGTTATTTTACATTCAACTACTATATCTTTTATAGTCACGTGCTATTTTACATAAACTTGTAAATGCACTTTTTTACCTTTATGTAGCACAAAACCTTTTTCAAGTAAATCCGATGGAACAACATAATCTATATCAAAAATCTTTTCATCATTAACTCTCACTCCACCGCCTTCTATTAAACGTTTTGCTGCACCTTTACTTTTTTCGACACCAAGTTCAACCATAATATCTACTAAAAGATTTAATCCTTTTGGTATTATTGCCTCTGGCATCACATTTCCACTACCAAATGCTCCCCTTGCTTGTTCTAATGCCTTTTTTGCTTCTTCTTCACCATGAACTAATTTTGTAACTTCGTATGCTAGTTTTTCTTTAGCATCGTTTATAGCCTTATCGTAGTGTCTTATTCCATCTTTAACTGTATAACAGTTGACCATAGACTCTATTTCATCTAATGGTAAAAATGTTAAAAATCTTAAACAACTTGAAACATCTTCATCGGCGACATTTCTAAAATATTGAAAAAAGTCATAAGGAGAAGTTTTATTTTTATCTAGCCATAAAGCTCCGCCTGCAGTTTTTCCCATTTTTTCGCCATCTGATTTTAGTAAAAGTGAAAAAGTCATTGCGTATGCTGGTTGTTGCTCTTTTCTTCTAATTAAATCTGCTCCTGCTAAAATATTTGACCATTGATCATCTCCACCACATTGTAAAACTACATTATGTTTTTGGAACAAATGTAAAAAGTCATATGCTTGCATTAACATATAGTTAAATTCTAAAAATGATAAACCTTTTTCCATTCTAGACTTAAAGCATTCTGCAGTTAACATTCTGTTTACTGAAAAAAGCGAACCTATTTCTCTTAAAAAATCAACATAATTTAAGTTCAAGAGCCAATCAGCATTATCTACAAAAAATGCAGCGTTTTCGCCCTCAAAACTAAAAAACCTACTCATTTGTTTTTTAAAACAATTAACATTATGGACAATATCTTCGCGAGTTAACATAGAACGCATGTCCGTTCTTCCAGATGGATCGCCAACCATCGCTGTTCCACCACCAATTAAAATTACGGGTGTATGCCCTGCTCTTTGCATATGAGCCATTGCCATCAATGCTACAAAATGTCCGACATGTAAACTATCCGCTGTTGGATCAAATCCAATATAAAATTTAACTTTTTCTTCGCCTAAAAGCTTGTGTAAATCTTCTTCATAAACTACTTGTTTAATAAATCCTCTTTCTCTAAGGGTATCTAATACATTTTGTTTCACCAGTGCACCTCTATAATATTTTATTATACTAAAGTTTAACATTTTAAAATTATAGAGACAACAAAACACGACTAGCTGTGAAATTTTTAGTTGAAAATGTTAAGTCTAAATGTAGTGTGACTATGCAAAAATTTAAATTTTCTTTATAAAAACAAATAAAATTACATCATAAATACATAATTTTACTCATTAAACCGCTTGTTAAATGAAGATATTGATCGTTTCTTGTTGAAAAATGCGATTAAATTTTACTCATTAAACCGCTTATCAAATGAAAATATTAATCGTTTCTTGTTGAAAAATATAATTGAATTTTACTCATTAAACCGCTTGTTAAATGAAGATATTGATCGTTTCTTGTTGGACAATGCAATTAACATCCAAACGCATAAAAACAAAACAGTAGCGACTAAAAAGACAATCAAAATTTCATATGGGAAAACTGTTAATTTGACATACTTGTTGATTATGTTATAAAACATTGGCGTTGCGAGATTTATGAAAAAGCTCGCAATAATTCCTAAAATACCTCCAGTTGAAACAATCAAAAGACCTTCACCAAAACTAAATTTTAGAAAATCAGAATTACTCATTCCAGAAATTTTATATATATCTAGTTCATTTTGACGATTATATGATGTCATTATTGCCATATTTAATATGCCTATGATTGCTACAATATAAATGAGAGTTTGCACAAATGCTAATAAGTATGAAATACCTGTATTGGTATCTTTATCAATATAAGCCCACTCATTAAATTTTAATGCATATGTTTGCTTTAAGCCTGCATTTTCAACTGCGGCTCTAAGATCTATAAAAACATCTTCATCAGATTGAATCATGAATTTCAAAGGTTGAGACATACGACTTAATTGTTCATATTTCGCATAACCTATTTGATCCCATTGAGAAAGATAATAATCAATGCCTACAACTGTAAATGTTTGAGGTTCAGACCTAAAATCTGGAGCAAATGGTGTAAAAACAACAGTATCTCCAATTTTTAAATTTAGTCTTAACATAACGTCATTTGATAATACTATTGGATTTTGAGTCTTATCCCATCTTTCATAAGTTTGTGGATCTAAGTCTTTTGTTGAATACTGCAAATGTTTTTTATCAGAAATTCCATAAATAGACATATCTTCATGTGATGGATCTGGATTATCGTTTTCTGGATATAGAAAATTTACAGTATTGTAATAGGTTGAATCTGTTACCCCCTTTACTTTCAAAATAACATCATTGTTAAATGTCTTTATTTCCTCTTCATCTGCAGGTTTTTGCACGGTAACAACATAGTCAGCAGTATACCTAGAATTAAATGGAACAACTGCAACTTTTACTATGCCAACCAGTTGAACTACAACAAACGAGAATGCAATTATTAAAGCAAGCAAAGTTGCAAGATTTTTTACTGCACTGCTTCTAGTTGAAGCATATCCACTAAGTGCTAAAGGAGTTTTTCTTGTTAATTTGGCAAATAAATTAAATAAATGTCCACTAGAAAATATTACAAGTGCAACTACAAATATAACAATTAAATATCCAGAAATTGTTGTTGCAAGTGGAATATCAACGACAAAATAAACGATGGTTAAAACAATTAAAGCAAGAATTGATAATATATAAAATATTGGCTTTGAAACTTTTGCAATTTTAATTGTATCTTGTTTTAACTCTGTAATTGTTTTTTTAGAAACTGAATATATGACACCAATTGTTGCTAAAACAGTAGCCAAAAGTGTTATGCAAATTGACACAAGATATTTCCAGAAAGGAAATTTAATTGCATGCATAACTTGTGGTAATATCAATTTTAAGGCAAGTGAAAATATAAATCTTCCAAATAAAAGTCCAAAGACAACTCCTATAACAACATAAGTGAAAATTTCAAGCAACAAAATAAATATCACTTGTTTTGGCGTTGCACCTACAGTCTTAAATATGATTAAATCTTTTACTCTATGTTTTGCTATTATGACATAAGTTGAATATAAAATTATCATCATAGTTGCAAGTAAAATAACGATTGCAATACTTAGCAACAATGTATTATTTCTAACTATATCCATGACATATTCATAAGAATTTCCCTCTGTTACTTTAACTGCTGGAAACTCTTTTTCGATTAAATCTTTATATTTTGCATAACAGTTCGGGTCATTGAATGTTATATATGTAGATGTTAGTTGACTCATATTTTCTATTGAAGAAAAATCCACTAAAATATTTTTACTTGCAGGGGAAGAAAATATGCCCTCTTTTAGTGCAACAAAACCTACTTTCATTTTTGTGTAACTTGAAAAAGTTGGAATGAAAACTTCGACAATATCGCCTGCTTTAATGTTTGATTTTTTAGCAAAATCACTATCAATTATTGCTAAAGGATATCCAGCATTAGTATCTCCACCATCTCTATAATCATCAATATCAATTATTTTTAAGTCTTTTCCATAAAACCAATAATCATCGTTAATATTCGCGGTTTTAGGATCATATTTTTCAATGTATCTAATTGGATTTTTTTCTAAATATGTTTTTAAATCTGTTGCTTCCACTAAAACAGTTTTAGTATCACTTTCCGTTTTTAAAACAGAGCCAAATTTTGTGAAATGTTTTATATCTTTTATATCTTTTTCATCTAAAAGATTATCAAGTCTTGCTTTCGAATATAGTTCATCACTACCAGAATGCGAACCAACTAACATGTCCGCACCATTTGCAATTCTATCAAATTCAGCCATTTGGATATTATAAAAAATATCAAACATAGAAAGACCAATAAAAACCATAGCAACAATTATTGTAATAGTTAATATTATTACAAATATCTGTCCCTTGTTTGATCTCAAAGATCTAAGTGTATGTTTTAGTAATAAATTCATCTTTTCATCTATCCCCTAGATCTTATTTTTTACTCCATCTTGTCTTTTATTGCATTATTTATCATTTCACTATCTTTTTTATATAGAATCTTCAATATTTTCTTTTTCTTTATCTTGCGGCAATGAATTTTCATTGTCATCTTTTAAATCATCTTGCATAACATTATTTTTTGCTGATGTTTCGCCTTCATTTTTTAAATTAGGTTCTTCAGCATCAGGCATTGTAATTTCCGCCTCAACTGTTGCATCATCTATTTCTGATACTAATTTTCCATCTTTGATATAAATAAGCTTTGAAGAAAACTGTGCATTTTCTTTGTTAT
>DUUO01000022.1 GCA_012841525.1 Clostridiales bacterium | reverse complement strand
AATGGAAAGCAGTATTAAATGCTTTACTAGCAAATATGCTACCAGAAGGCGTTGTACCATTTGAAATTGTAGAATAATAATTATAACAAGATTCGCAACGAAATTTTGGTAACAAAATAAGCTCTTTTAAGAGCGTAAAAATAAAAGACAAACCAGCAGTGGGAAACCATTGCTGGTTGGTGTATGAAATAAAAGCCTGTAATTATATAAGTTATGGGCTTTTTTGTTTTTGGTAAATAAACTTTTTTAAGGAGAAAAAATAAGGGAAAGTGATTTTAATTATTAGTTTTTATTGCTTGTGGAGGATAGGATAATTTTTGTATAGGTTTGTTTTATAGGGAGAATTTTTATTTAAGGTTAGAAAATTTGTGTTTTTAATTTGTATGTAGTCTTGTTTTTTTGGTGAATTTTGTTGTTTATTTTAGGCTGGGAAATATTAAAAGTTTCAATATATAGGTATTTTGAAGTTAAATGGGGTAAATGTTGGCTTTTTGATTGAGATTAGGGGAATAAAATTGCTTGTTGAATTTTTACAAAAACTTTGTTGAAAGGAAAATGGCAAGGTTGACAATGTATTTTTTATATAATATTATAAAATGCGTATACATATGTTTAAAAACTTGTTAAAATATTAATTAATAAATAGTACACAAATAAAATATAATATATATAAAGATAAAGTTTTAAGTTTGTAAGCTTTGAAAGTGCAAGTAAATAGAAGATAAAATTTTAGGTTTGTAAGTATTGAAAGTGTAGATGAATAGTAAGAAAATTTTAGGTTTATAAACTTTGGAAGTTAAATAGAAGATAAAATTTTAAGTTTGTTAAAGTTTGGCAGTAGAAGATAAATAGTTGGAATTTATTTAGAGTAAGGAAAAATTTTTGGTAAGACTAGTTAGATGAAAAAAAGAAAATTAAAACTAATAATATTTGTTGTTTTGATGGTAATTTTTATTGCTAGTGTTTTAGTAGCGTGTAAGCCTCCTGAGGCATCTAGTGCTAATTTTGTTGTTATTGATGGTCCAGATAATGAAAAATATAAAGAACTCTCGACAAGAGATGAGGCAATTGATAGGGCAACTGGTGCACTAGACAATTTGTTGACCTATTTAGATAGTACCACTGTTTCAGATGCTGGATATTTTATTGGCGCAGATATGGTAATAAATACAGAAGATGGCTCTGCTTTTAGATTAAAGTTAAGGGCCAATTTATATACATACCCATATGAAAATTTTGAAGAAGGGACGCCAGAATATGATGCTGCACTTGCAAAACACAATGAATTAATAAAGAAAAACGATTTAATTTTAGAGTGGTACAATGGTGCAACTAATACAATGCTTCTTGGTTTTTATTACGACGGATTAAATCCTGGAAGTCCAGATCCTGGGAATAACTTGTATTTGAATTTGCAAGGAAATAAAAGATTGCATCCAAATTTTGGTGATACTGTTTTGTATCAACAATTGATAAGACTTATTACACAATTTAACTTAGATTCAGTTTTAGCATCTGCATCAAAAGATGGTACAAGTGATAATACAATAGATTTACTTGCTCAAACATTGAGAATGGGTGTTGTAGATAACTATGTCGTAACTCAAAACCAAAATGTAGGTTCAATATATTTTCACGATTTAGCCTTATCTCCATTTGCAGATCAAATTACAAATTTTGTTCAAGGTGTTTTTGGTCCATTTGAAGATAAAGTTGACCCACTTACATATAAATATTTAGGTTTTCTATTTTCTACTTTAGGTAAAGCAAGATTTACAACTCTAAACTCTGATATGAGATTTTTAGTAGAACCTAATGAAATTTTAGGAAAAGAAATGTTAACTGGAGTTGAAGTAGATGGTAGGGGCGATGCAAACGTAAAGAAATTTAACAAAGCACTACAAAGAGAAGAAGATGTGCTTGTACCATTTACAGTATCAATTGGAGTTAATTATAGCATCAGGGTTGCAACTGATTTAGTTTTTGATAAGTCAAATTATGTCTTATATGACTATGGTAATTATGAGTTTTCAGGTGATATGTATATGCCACACCTAGATTTGAAACTAGATGTTTTGCTAAGAACTGATGTAAATAAGTACGATAATTTGATTAATAGGGTGTTTTTACAATGTAGAGAACTTGGCACTGATAATTCTGTCATAGGTATGTACTATACTTCTGAATTTTATGAAGCAATAATGGAAAAGGCGGGCAAGCCGCCCGACAATAAAGAGGCCTTCACGTTTTTAGATATTGAAGGCATAACAGAACTTTATGGTGGTGTTCATTTTGAAGATATAGGACTTCCTCAAGCATATAGAGGTGGTTTTGATCTTGCTAAAACTTTAATGTGGGTTTCTGATTTCTTTGATACATATATTGTCATAGCAGTAGATAACATTTTAGAAGGTAATAAATCTGAAGAAGAAAGTAAATTTGGCGAAGTTACTAGAATAATTATGAACAATATCGAATCTCATATGAAGGATGAAGAAGATCCAGCATCAAGATCTACTATCAGAGTGAGAATTGATATGAAAGTCATAAGAGAAGTTATGACTGCAACTAGCAAAACGGGAACGACTTTTACAAATGAGCAATTAATTCAAATGATTAATCATCAATTCAACATTGATATTGAAGCAATTGCTGCAATTTTAGGTGTCAGCATAGATGAATTAGTTGAGCGTTCATATTTTGACATAACTTATGATGTAGATTATTCAAGTATTAAATTTGAAGTTTTTTCTGCTGCTGAAAAACCACAAGGTGCTCCAGCAGATTTATATTTGAGAATGAATTTATATCCAGATAAAATTGGTGAATATGTTCCAATTAATTTTGGTGATCTTTCAAACTTTAATGAAATGCAAGATGTAATGACCTATTCTGGAAAACTAAGCGGACAGTTCATTTTTGCAAACGATGAAATAGTTGATATGTCTGGTCTACTTGGTGCATTTATGGGAGATAAAAGTGGATTAAATACACCATATATTCTTCCTTATCAAGCAAAAGTTGAATTTGAACTATACTACGATCAATATATCAGAGAGCAAGTTTTAGAAAACGGTAGATGGACAAGACGTGGTAGAAGTGCATTTGACTTGAGATTTAATGTTGTTGAAGGTGATGAAAGAACTACAATTTTAAGAATTTATGGAAATGACGTTAGTTTTAATTCAGGTTTCCCAATTGAAGAGCATAGTTATGTCTGGTTAGATTATGTATGCGTACCAGATCTTCCAAAATTTAAAGTTAGAGAAGATTTATTCTTAACTTCTTTTTATGAATATATGGGATATGATTTTGAAAACGAAAATCCAGATGTTGTTTTAGGCTTAACAGATATTATACAAGCATTAATGGAAGATAGCTGGGTTGTCTTTGAGCCAGAAGTAATTAGAATAACAACATCAAACCAAACAGTTAAAAAATTCTTCGGTGTTGAAAAAATGATTGCAACATTTGATGTTTCTGTAAGATTTGTTCAACAAGTTTTTGGAGTTGACCAATTAAGCAGTGAATTTGCAATGTACACCGTTGGCAATTTAGAAGATATTATTGGAACTAGCATATATAAAATAAAACTTCATGACACCATCAAAGTGTATTTCGATTTTGGTGATAGTTTTGAAGAAAGAGATTTTTATTTCGTACATGCTCCAGAAAGTATTGAAATAATTCCTGGTAGAGAATTTTATCGTCCAGCAATAGATGATAGATTTATGGGTGTAACTCGTGATTATCTAGTAAGAGTTGTAGATAGAGTTGGTAGACAACCAATTAATGAAATGGTCAAAAAACGACAAGAATGGGAGCCACTATTACCAACTCCAACAACAGGCGAAGCATATTATGGATCTGAAGGTTTAATAAACCTATATGATGTAGATTATCTCTTACATGCTGCATATGATAGGAAAACTGGATATTATACCGTTATTTCTGATTACGATTATCAAAATATTTATGACCATGAAAACAAGATATATATTTTATCTTTAGGCAGCGAATTAAACTTCAAACATGCTTTAGAAGAACTTGGCGATGTAAATATATATTATAGGGAAGAAACTCTATTAAATGATATTAAAATCAGATATGAGTTCAATTCTAAAATTGCAGGAATGTATGTAGCAACCCATGTTTTAGATATTCCAATGCCAGGAAGAGTGTTATATCTAAAAGATCATAATAAATTTTTGAGTTTTAGTGATGAGGCTACAGAACTTATTAAAGCAAAAGACTATACCGCAAAGGTATATAGTCCAACACATCAATCTACAAGTGGAGTGACATTCTATTTTGACTTAAAGACAGGTTTGTATTTTGCAAATGTAAATATTTCACAAGGTGGAGAAGATAGATTTGTAAAAATCATGTATAACCCTGATATTCCAGAAAACTCTACAGATGGCAAAGGAACATATTATATACAAAGAGGCGAACCAGCACAAGAAATTAGAAATTTCCTTTTAGAAAATAGAGTAGTTTTTTCAGATGATTTAGATTGGGAAGGTGAAAAATATTCACATATTAGTTTTTCTTTAATTAATGAAGATTTATTTGACTGGAATGATGAAGTCTTTGGTTCTTTTGTTTGGGAAAAAACAAAATGGGAAGATATGACTTTAGAAGGTGGTTTATACATAGTAAAGGCTACAGTTGGTCAAGGCATGATGGCAACTTATGTAGAAAACATTGTAGTTAAAGTCACAAATAGAACAATTGATACAGATAAATATGTTTTAGTAAATACAGAAACGCATGGACAAATTCAAGCTCCAGTTGCATATGGAATAGAAGTAGATCCATATGTATATTTAGTTTACAAAGCATATTATGTAAATGTTTTAGGTGGTTTGCCAAAAGATTTCCATACCTGGTTTTTTGAAAAATTCATGGTAACTTTTACTTTTACAAAAATATATATTGATGCTCCAGAAGAAGATACTCCAGATGAAATAGCAAGATTCAATTGGTATTTTGATAAAATTGATGGAAATGAAGTATATACTGAACAGCAAATCAATAACAGAAATATTAATAAAAACTTATTACAAAAAACTTATGTTTATACGGTATTTCATAATCAAGTAATTGCTTTAGAAATTAGAATACCATATAGGGAGTTAAAAGAGTTTTATATTGATGGAGAAGAAGAGCCAAATAAATACACTGTTGATGCTTTAGATACTAGCACATATATAATTCCTATAAATTTAAGATATGTTTTCTCTGGAGTTGTTTTAGACGAATTTGGACAAATCGTATTAGATGATTCTAATAATCCAGTAATGGAAGATTTTGTTTTAGATTTTTATAACGAAGTCGAAGATGAAATTTCAATATTTAGAAATTTAGAAGAATTTATGCCAACACTTTCATCTTTACCAAAAGCTTCAAGTGGACTTGATTTAATTAAATGGGCAAATCCAAAGGCAACAAATGTAAAATTAATAAATGATTATATAGATGGTCATGTTAAACCATTTATAGAAATAGATTCCAATTACACAAGTTCTTTTGTAGATTTTCTAAATTGTTTCGATAAAAATATGAATTGGTACTATGATGATTGGTTCCATGTATTAACTGTCAATGTCAAAGTTGATATTCCAGATAAAACTGTATCAACCTTTGATAGAGATGTATATGGTCAAAATCACATGACATCAAATGAAGAACATTACAATATTCAAATTAAAGATTACTATAATCCCGATGATAATGGAAATTCTACTTGGGGATATTTTGCAGTAGATCCATACAATGAAGATACATGGATATTAAAAAGAGATATCTATGTATACTTTGATACTGGAATTGCAGGAGAATACGTTAGAAGAGAATATAAAGTTAATTGGGAAAATTTAGAAGGCGATACAAATGAATATTTCATTGAAACTGAAGAAGGTTATCATATTAAAAATATTTCTAAAATGCCAAAATTTTTCCGCCTAAGAGGATATATTGGTGATATCACAACTGAAAATCATATCAATTTTGAGTTAATTGTCATAAATAGATCAGGTCATATTAGTGAAGTTAGATTTTTTGATGTTGACGGAAATGAAATTGAAGGCATCCAAGAAGATCAAACATATAAGGCTGAAATTGAAAACTATACTTCACAAGGAAAAGCATATAGATATGATGTCAATACATATGAGCGTTTTGCAATGCCAAGTAGTTTTGAAGTGAAATTTAGAGATGGTGATGTTAGAACATATGGTGTTAATAAATGGGGTAGAAACAATGAATTTTCAAATACTATGGATGAAAATGATCCTGAAAAATATAGATTACTTCCATTAAAACCTTGGCACCCAGGTAAAACCTTTAGTGATGTTGTTGCAGTTATAGGAAAATCAATCAAAGAAAAAATCTTTTTAACTTTCAAAACAGATCCTAGAACTCCTATAGAAATAGAAATTAATAATAAAAGAGATGATTATGCACTAATTAATATTGACAACTTAACAATATCAGATGCTATAAATGGAACAAATATTGAAGTTAGTGGTATAAGAATAGATGAAAAAGGATATGTCTTAAAAAGAGAAAGTGCTGATGAATATTTCCTAGTTGATGGACGTAAAGCAAATATATATAAATATATTCAACATTTATTTGGAAATATCACTATTAGATATGCTGATAATGTAGAAGTAAATATTTTAGATGCTGCAACAAGTGCTGATGATAAACTTTATGCGGAAATTGATTTACAAGAAATTTTAGGAAGCGATGGAACTTTAGGACAAGATATAAAAATATATCTAGGCCAAGGGGATAAAGCACATGATCTAAATGTAAATGTAAAAGTTGAAGTTTATAGCCCTTCAAATGAATACGATTTTGCTGAAATGGATCAAAATGAAGGATTTTATATCCTTTACAGACAAATTGAAGCGTTTACATCAGAAAACTTACCAAAATATCCAAACGGCTATGTATTTAGAGATGAATTGAGTTTTTCAATTAGATATAAAGATGGCACCATAATAAATTATGGTAATGGTGAAGGCAAGACTAGATTACCGCTTGAATGGTCTGTTGTTATGAGTCCTATTGAACCTGAAGATGGTGGTATTGAAACAATGATGGGTTATTACTCAATTGATGATTATACCTTTGAAATATATGACAAAATAACAAAATTAGATACTGAAACAATTTATTCAGGTGGTTGGCTATGGGTTACAACGCTATTACCAGATGGTTCAAGAGTATATGTTAGATATATTTCAATAGGTATTGAAATTGGTTCAGATTATGATTCTATAGATCCTTTAAGTAGATATGAAATTAAACAAGGCGTATTAACTATAGATAATATATATGACAACTTCCCATTAGGAAATAATGTTTTGGCAACAAGATTACCAAAGAGAGTTAAAATAGCAAATGGCCTTGAAATTTCTGATATTAATTGGACCATTATTATGGATCCTGCAAAATTAAATTCTATTAACTATCTAGGAAATATTGACTTACCTAAAGAAGAAAGAGCATTTGCAACTGCAAGAATAATGAGAGAAACTGTCACACTTTATCTAGATGTGCTTCCAGCAGTAGTAAATGAAATCCAATATGCAACTCCAGAAACTATGGGCACAAGGAGCTTCAAATCTAATGTTAAAAACGAAGAGGGTATAATTAGATTAGATTTTGATATATATCAAAACATTGATTATGCAGGAATATTTATTTTGCCTACAAATCTAAATTTCAAATACGAAGGTAGAAATACTGAAGAATATCAACATGTAAATCTTTCATATTTATACAATGGAATATCTTATACTTATGCAAAATCAGCAAGCGATCCACAAAAAACTGCTAGCAGTATTTTGTATAATTTAGAAGGAATAACTGGACTAAATAATGTAAAATTCGCTGATGATGGTACAGATATTGATTTACTTGAAACTATTCGCGATGTTTTATTAAACATTACATTAAAAGATGGACAAGTAGTTAAATTCTTAATTCACATTAATGATAAGAGAATAAAAGAATATCATTTCGCAAATCTACCTCAAACAGAAAATAAACTTTTAACAATAGATCCATATTCAGATTATAGAGAAGTACCAAATGAAGTTACTATTGAATTTATGGAAGGACCAAATTATTCAATTACTACAAATTGGGTTAAACCTTCAATATATCAAGGATTTTTCTTTAATACATATAGAGAAAGCATAAATACTCCAGAAAATGGAAATGCAACGAGTTATAGGTTTGAATCTGTATTATATGCAAAAGGAACAGTAACTCCTCAACCTTTAATTTTGAATGTAACTAGCAAGGATTACATAGTAAATGAGTGGACATTTAATCCTGGACAAATTGATAGATATGTAGCAAATGCAGGGCCAATAACAAATCCAAATACTCATTACTTCTTTACAAATCCATTTGAACAAAATATTTCTGTTTTCCCAACTGAAAAAACATTTGATTTTGGATATGAAACAAGAACATTGCCTATAATATGGGAAATTGTAGAAGAAGATATAAACGCAGAGGGCACAATAGTTAGAAACGGAAATTATTACGCTAATGCTCCAAAAGTATTTAAGGGCTGGATATATGAAAAAGGAATAGGTCAACCTTTAGGTCTCAAAATATCTGTCTCTCAATGGGAATTATTTGAAATACAACAACCTCAAGGTGAGGGTGGTAATTTTGAACCAATGAATCCTGCAGAATTTTTATTTGATGAAATGACCAATAAATCTTCTCATAAATTATATAAACTTGGATTTAAAGTTAGGAGTCATTCAGACCCTAATGCACCAAGTACACAATATAGAATATTTATTCCTGAAGATGAAAATCCACTTGGAGTTAAAGTTCCAGGAACTGAAAGTACATATCCAGCAAATTATCAATATAGATTAGTTTGGGATGATTTTGCATTAGAAAGTGCAAAGTCTAATCCTACACAAGGAAAATATTATCTTTCAAATAAAGATTTCAAAACTAAACTTGTAGTAGAAAATTCAACTTATGCATATACAAGGCCACATGTTACAGAAGTTGATCTAGGATTTGGAATGGGTGTAGAACACTCTGCAATTTATGTAGTAAATCCAATAGCTCCAATTTTCAATTATGCTAACAGCGGTTCACTTGTTATTCCAATTAGAGCAAGAGGTAGAGTTGGTGTTAATTCAAATGTTTTATTAAATAATTATGAAGATTTAATAATTGAGGCCGTATGGGCAGATGAAGGAAGTGGTCCACCAACAATTCAAGATGCTTTAATAGGTGGAGGTGTAGATAGAAACTTCCCAATCAATATTAGAATAAGGAAACATTCAGATCCTACATATCAAAGAAATCAATCATTTAGAATCATGCTAGTGGCTCTTGATATGTCTCCACAACAAACAATAAATATTCCAAATCATAATATATTAAACAAAGCATCTATTATTAATTCATATAATGCTTCAACATATTCAGGCAAGATGAATCCATATAGAGAATCTTATCAAGAAATAGTCAACTCAAAAGTTACAAGACATGGAAAAACTGATAATGTATTAAACATTGGATTAATGGATAACAACTTAATTGGTAGATTATATGATTATGAAGTTTTAGAATGGGAAGGTGCAGAAATAGAAGAAAATGGAATGAGAACCATAAAATCTAAGAGAGTTAGAATAGTACAAAAAACATATAATACTGGCATAGTAAAAAGAGTTGTCAGTGTTCAATATCATATTGATGCTTTAGATTTAGGTTTTGGAATGGGAATGGATGCTGCAAAATATAATCTTGAAACTGCTCCTGAAATGGGAAAAACGATTTTTGTTGTAGATCCACTTGCACCCAAATTTAATATTGCAGGAAGCGAAATAGTTTCAGCACCAAATGCTTTTGGATTAGACAGTACAAAAATTGTAATTAAAGATGGATATGATAATCCACTAGATAATACACATACATATCAAGTCATATTCTGGGATATGGATGATTCAAATAGTTCAATTTTACCAGCAAGAAAATATATGCTTGAGGGTGGAATAATTGATGAGTGGAAGATTAAAGTTGAAGTTATTAAAGGTGGTTCAAAAATAGCAACTCTTGTATATAATATTCAATTAGTATTTTTGGATATGAGACCTGCTGATAACAAAATTTTATTCTCAACTAACTACCAAAAAACCAGTCTAGTAAATGCTGAGTATACACCAGAAAGATATGCAGCAAGTGTAAATCCATATGGTGAAGAATACTCTAATTTAATGGAACACTTAAATTATGTAGGTTCATTAATTAAAACTGATGAATATACCTATGTAGCAACTGAATGGTCAGAAGATATTTATCAAGACAGTAATGGCGAGTTTTATCAAACTTCAATTACCGTTACAGTAAAATATAATGATATTGATGAAGAGTTTATTACTGAAAACCCAGTCTTAATTAGAATTGTAGAACCACCTACACCATAAAATAATGGTTGAGTTTTACAACACATATATATCATAGTAAAGCGATGGAATTTATATAAAAGTGTGTAAATAGATT
>DUUO01000021.1 GCA_012841525.1 Clostridiales bacterium | reverse complement strand
CTACGCTTGTACATTTCTAATACAGTATCAAGCTCCATGTCCATATTTGAAACGATAACAAACAAACCAGCATTATCATATATCTTTTGTTGTGTTTCACGATTAATTTCAATAGATAAGATTTTGCCATTACTATCTGTATTAAAATTCAAATATTTAGAATAGGTTTTTAAAATACCATCATTGATTTTTTTAACATTTTGTAAATTACACTTAAAGTTTTCAATTTTCTCATTGTATATTATTTTTTCAGCAGCGGCTTTTGTATCGTTGAAATACAAGTAAACATATTGTTTTGGTAATTCTTGGAAAATTGTTGCTTTTAATTTTGTGCCAGAGACTTTAGGGGTTATGTAATATTGCGGATTATTTGCCAATTCGTTTTTATATTCAGTTCTAATTTTCTTCAAATTATTGTTATATTCTCTATCCATAATTATGTAGTGATAATTTGATTTGCAGATACTATCAATATTGTTTTGTATAAAATATCCTTTGTCCAATACAAAAGTTAAATTCTTGTATCCATAGGCTTTTGCCTTATCACACATTTGCTTAAATTGCACTTGGTCAGTTATTGAGCCAGGGAACAAGTCATAAAACAAAGGCTTTCCTGTTGCTTGATCCATAGCATATGATATGTTAATTTGTGGCAACCCTTCGTCATATTTTGGCTTTCCATATTCAGCAATAGAGATATCATTAGAATGTATATTCATATTAGTAGAGTCTATTGAAATTATGGCTTCATCAGTACCTTGTGTCATTCTCAGTTGCTTATTCCACACATCTAAAAAATCATTTATTGAGTCTACAGTTATGTCTTTATTAAACAAATTTGATATTGTAGCCTCTGAGTAAATATGTTTGTTGTATATCATATTGTTAAAAGCCCATTTCTCAAGTTGTTGATGAACTGTACTTCCAGCATCAATGTAGTAGTTAATTAAAGACATCATAAGTTCTGATTTAGTCGGAAAAATGTTTTGAAGAATATTATCAAGATTAAAATCCTGAATTATTTTATTTAAAACAATAAAAGCACCAATTGAGACAGTATCACTAAAAGCATTTGTTGGTTCAACATATTCTATATCTAAAGATTGATAGTATTTGAAATAGTTAGCATTAGGTATTAATTTTGTTTTATCTTTTGGATCAATTTTGCCAATCATTACTCTTTTATCGATATTGTATTGTTTATCTTTTTGATATTCGCTAGATTCAATATGCCAGACATATTCATGTCCATTTCTTCTTAAAACTTTAATTTTTTTAGGTAATTCTACCCTCATATTTTTGTATGCCATAACGACCTCTCAACAATGTTTATTCTTTAGTTATATTGTATAACTAAAAACAAAAATGTCAAGCAAAAAAAAGGCAAATTATTGACAAATTTGCCTGTTTTTTTACATAATTGTATTAATTTAGAGTTTAGTTAGAAAATTTATTAAAAGTTAAGGTTATTTATTATTAATTTCCTAATCTAATTTGTCCAAACTTGCTCCATCATCACAAATTTTATATCCCTCAGCACTTTCAACTAAACGGAAGCATTCAGATATATTAAAAAAATATAATTCAAAAGTTGATTCTTCATCAAAGAAAAATCCATCTTCAAAACCTTGTTCAATAAATTTTTTTTGCCTTGTGTCTTCAGGAATTTCTCCTAATTGGGCACTCCAAATATTGAATAAATCATCGTGCAAATTAGTTTTTTGTTCATTACCTACTGGGGTTGGGTTTTTATGAAAAACTGTTTGAGCAATTAATGGCACGTTTATATATATATTTAGAGAATCATCATTAATTTCACCATTTACATAAAAATATGTTAAAAACTTTGTAATTAAAGCACTTCCGTTATACGCAATTATATCGCTAGCATCAGGTCTTACATTTTCTTCATCAAACTTTCGTAAATACATTCTATTTCTATAATAGTTGTTAAATTCAACCAAAAAATCATCTATGAAATTTTTGTCGTTATCAAGCCACCACTTTGTATTTACTTCGCCCTCTTCGGCTTCATTAGATAAAACATTTATATATATAAATTCATCTTTAATATATAGACTAAATAATTCTTCTTTTTCTTGATTCGTAAGAGAACTTTTGTTATATAATCTAATAGAAAACAATGGTGATGGTCTAATTTGTTCATCTTGCGCATTTCCTACATTTCTAGGCGTATATTGAGCGACAACTTCAAGCATTGTAGTTTTATCATCATTATCTTTAATTTTGTCATTTAATATATCAAATTTTAATGAGTTAAACTCTTTTACTTCTGCTTCTACAATAATATAATTGTTGTCAAAAAACACTGGTTTTGAATCATCAAAATTTTCATTAACCTTTTTTACTTTATATGCGTTTTCAAAAATTTCCATCTCTAACGAAGAGCTGTAACTTTCTCCCTTGAATCTAAAATTTTTATCTTTAGTCTTTTCATCTTTTTTTACGTCAAAATTTGCTTTAAATGTTTTTAATCGAACATCTTTTCCACCATAGACCGATGGTTTTGAAATATTTTCCGCTTCAACTATTAACCTTAATTCTGCAGGAGGCATTCCACTTTCAATTACATCTTGTGCTATTTCAAATTCAGATCTTCTTTCTGTTAAATTCACTCCGAAAATACTTGTTAAAGCATCTTCTGCATCAACAATTTTTTGTTTTTGATTAGGTGAAATTGGATGATCTTTTGGTTTGCTTTGAGCAAATCTTAATTTTTCAGCAAGTTTTATTAATGTTTCTTTAACATCAATTGTAATATCATATGATCTTGTGTAAAAATCATCTTTTTTTCCCCTATAGTATTCTCCATTTCTATTATTATCTATTACTAAATATTCTGCTAAGCTTTTAGAAATATCATTTACACTTTCTGTAATTTCTTGACGCTTAGTCTTTTTGTCGTCTTTTTTTGTAATTGGAATAAATTTTTTATCGCTGCTAAATGGTATTGAATAAGAACTTTCTGTGCCTAAAATAAAATTAAGATTATAATTATAATATGTCATCTCTTTTCGGTTATATCCTTCACCTTCTTGACGCTTTTCTATAAAAGGATCAGCTTGAAAAACAGTTAAATTAATTAAATTTTCTTTTGTCTTTGAATGTTCAGCTTTGAGAGAAATACAATTGTGACTTTCATCATCTAAATCATTATTGAATATTAGCGATAGTCTTAAATCCTTATTTTTAATATTTGCTTTAAAAGTAGTTTCAACAGATACTTGTTTATAAGTTTGAGAAACCTCTTTTATTTTTTCTTCTGTCACATTGTAAAATAGATTACCAAAGCAAGAAGCGATATCATTAAAAACGTTTTCATTAGTAAAATTTTCTAATTTCGTTTTAGCAACTTCGTTTGAAATTTTGGATGTATCGTTAGGTGAACTAGTAGAGTTACCGCAACTTACCATAAGAACAGACAACAAAAGCAATAAAATCAAAAGAATAATTATTGTTGATTTTTTTATGGTTTTCATATTTTTGTTAAAATTCAAGAGTTTTCACATAAATAATCACTTGATTTTAAAATATACTCTGTGTGCTTAGATAACCTTTTTATAGTTTTCAATAATCTTTATATTTGCAATTTTCTTAAAGTTTAATCATTTGTTTTTATTGAATCTTCAATAATTTGCCGAATTTTTGGAACAATGCTATTTATTGGAACATTAAACCTTTCCTTAGTTTCTCTTAGTTGAATTTCTAGTTCGTTTTTTTCTAGAAGCTTTTTGCTAACTACAACTCTTATTGGAATCCCCATTAAATCACAATCTGCAAACTTAAATCCTGGAGACACATCTCTATCATCAAGCAAAACTTCAATTCCATTTTCGTTTAATGTCTTATATATCTCTAAAGTTTTTGCATGAATTTCAGCATCATTAAATTTAATTGGACAAAGATATACATGCCAAGGAGCAATCGACATTGGCCATACTAAACCAAAATCATCCGATTTTTCTTCAGCAACTGAAGCCATTGCCCTGCCAACTCCAATACCATAACAACCCATTATTGGATGAAATGTTTTACCTGTTTTGTCTAAAACATTCATATTCATAGTTTCTGTATACCTAGTTCCTAATTGAAATATATTTCCAATTTCAATTCCATTTTCAATACTTAAAGGCGATCCGCATACACTACATTTTTCACCAGCTTGAACTTTTGAAATGTCATAAGTTTTATCAATAACAAAATCCCTACCTTCACATGCATTTATAAAATGGTATTCATTTTCATTTGCACCAACTACAACATTTTTAAGTCCCTTAACCGAATTATCATAAACTATTATTAAATTCTTATCTTCTTTTAACCCAACAGGACCAATATTTCCAGCAATTAAATTACTATCTTCTAACGAAGCAGGAACTATATCTTTTTTAACAATTTTTTTAAGTTTTGCTTCATTTACTTCTAAATCTCCTCTAATGAAACACAAAACATTTGCTTTTAAATCACCTTTTATATTAAATACAACGGCTTTTAATGTTTTTGAATTATCTTTTAACTTAAGATTTTCAACAACCTCTGAAATTTCTTTAGCATCACCAGTATAAACTTTTTCTATAGGCTGTAAATCCTCATCTTCAATTTCGTCTCTTTTCGAAATTGCAACTTCCATATTGGATTTGTAACCACAATTATTACATATTACGATACTATCTTCGCCTATTGGAGTTAAAAGCATATATTCATGAGCAATGCTACCACCCATCATCCCAGAATCAGATTGAACTACTATAAAGTTTTTCATACCAATACGCTTAAATATTTTAATATATGAATCATAAACTCTTTTATAGTATTTTTCTAAATCCTCCTGAGTTTCATGAAATGAATAAGCATCTTTCATAGTAAATTCTCTTACCCTAATAAGGCCACCTCTTGATCTTGCTTCATCTCTAAATTTAGCTTGAATTTGATATATCATAAATGGTAGTTGCTGATATGAAGAAACAGTGTTTCTTGCTAAATGAACGGCGGCTTCTTCATGTGTCATACCTAAAACATTATCTCTGTTATTTCTATCTTTAAATCTTACTAATTCAAGACCAATAGATTCATATCTTCCACTTTCCTCTAATAAATCTCTTGGAAGAACAACTGGAAAAAGACATTCTTGCCCTTCAATTAAATCCATTTCCTCTCTTATAATTGTCTCAATTTTATTTGCAATTCTCTTTGCAGGCATGGTAAGTGTCCAAATACCGTTTGAAACTTGCTTCATAAATCCTGCTCTTAGCATAAATGCATGACTTGTAAATTGAGCATCTGAAGGGGTTGTTTTAGATCTTTCACCTACTAATTTTGAAATTAACATAAAAACTCCTACTTTGAATAAACAGGCAAATCTATATTTGTTTCATAACCGTTAAAAGAAACAGTTAAAACAAATGTACCTTCAGTAATAAATTTCATTTGTCCATCCAACATATATGTATCGCCTTCATTACTTGGTTTGTATTTTTTTTCATTTGCATCATAAAGAAATTTTACATTGTTATTAACACTTACAGCAGACATTTTATCTACTAATCTTGAAGTATTATCTGATAACTTTGCAGTTACTTCAATTTTAGAAATTTCAAAATCTGAGCCAACTTTAAACTTCGTATCATTTTTTAGTTTTGCTTCAATACCGACAACTGTAGCCTGATCTTCAGTTTCTGTTTTGTTGTCTGTACAGCCTACTAAAGCAAGTATCAAAAGCAAAACAAACATTACAATAAAAATAGTGTTTTTCGTTTTTTTCATTTTCGTTTCCTTTAAAATTTAATCTATATTCATATTAATGGTTATCAGGTAAAATTGTCAATTTAATATATAATAGTCAATCTTAAATAACCCTACTTCTATTTAAATATTATTTTATTAAATCGTTATTCAATAATTTTAAATTATTCAAACAATTTTATTCATTCCAAATAATATTTTCTTCTGGAGCCCATTCAAAGCAGTATGAGCTCCAACCTACTGGTTTTTCTTCTTTTTTGCAATTTGTTCTAATTTTTAATAAATTACAATTTGCAAAAACATATTCACCAATATCAGTAATTGTATTTGGTATTGAAAAACCATCTTCATCTTCACTAGAAAATTTAATAGAAGTTAAATTCTTACAATTTGCAAAAGCCTCATTACCTATTTGTGTAATAGTATTTGGTAAAATAACACATTCAACATCGCTTATATCTTCTGCTCCTTCGACAGTTCCTAAAAACGCCTCTGGAATTTCCTTTATCTCAGTAGTTTGAGATAAATCTAAAATTTGTCCTTTAAATCCCCAAAAAGCAGCAAAACCAATACTTTTTACACTTGAAGGAACAACAATCTTTGGTGTTTTATTGTATGATATAGCGATTGGGGCAATCTCTTTAATCTCTTTAACACCATTTGGAATTTGAGAGTCAACGCCTAAATTTAACAAACAATTATCAACAATTAAAGCATTGCCTATAACAGTATATTTGTCATTACTTTCACCTTCGATAGTTGTTAAATTTTTACACAATCCGAAAACAGGTAAATATCCACCCCAACCAAGTACTTCTTCTTCTTTAGGTATATACTTTGATGGAATATTAATTTTTTCTAAAGTATCACAATTTACAATTGCTGGTGAACCGATGTTTTCAATATTGTCTGGCAACGCTAAAGTTTTTAAATTTGGACATCCTATGATTGAGGATGACTCTAGTGTTTTAAGATTTGATGGTAATTTTAGAGAAAACAATTCACTCATATTCTCAAAAGTATTTGATTTTATAATTTCTACTTTAGTATTACTCAAATCTATTTCTTTTATAGATAAACAATCAGAAAAAGCACCTTCGCCAATTTTTTCAAGACTACTTGAAATTTCAATTGTTATTAATCTCTTATTTGATGCAAAACAACGATCGCCAATCTCTTCTACTCCCTTAATTGTAATTTTCCCAAAATCAAATCCTTTAAATGCCTCGTTACCTATTTTTTTAATATTACCACTAACTGTAATTTCTCTAATATAAATATTTGAGTTTGCAAAAGCTCCATCGGATATTTCAATAACTTCTAAATTTTCACCATCTAAAGTATAATTTTTAGGAAAAATTAAATTACTAGAATTATCTAAAGAAACTCCCTCTTTAAATCCTGTAACAGCAAGACCGCCATCTATTTTTTCATAATTTAATGCTTCATAAATTGATGTAAAGTCTTTTTCTAATAGTGTTATTATAATATCTTCAGTTATTCTAATTGTAGCTTTTTTATTGTTAACATTAATTGGTTTTCCATTTGAAAAAACGTCATAAGACGATAAATCTTCAATTTCCGAAAAATCTAATATTACATCTGAATAGGCAACATATTCACTTTGCAATGGTAAAATTTTGACACCAGCGGCAATACCTTCATTTGTTATTATAAAATTCCAATAAACTGCCTTAACATCGTTAAAAGCATCATTGGACCATTCCTTTGGCTTATTTATTTCTCTGCATCCAGTAGTTATGATTAGATTTTTTGAATTTGAAAATGCATCTTTTTCGATTTTAATATTTTTGCTTTCTAAATTAATTCCTGATAACCCAGTGTTAAAAAATGCTTTTTCTCTTATCTCTAATAAATTTGTTGGTAAATTAATTGATTCCAAATTTAAACAACCACTGAAGGCTTCTTTTCCTATTCTTATCACATCGTCTGACAAATAAACTCTTTTTAGATTTGTGTAATCCTTAAACGCCCCATCTCCTATTTCAACAACTTTTTTATCCTTTTTATTATGATAAATTGAAATTGGAAAATTTAATTCTTCTATTTGATGATATTCTTCGCTGATTCCTAAAATAATTAAACCATTTTCTACTTCTTCGACAATAAAAACTTTTTGCTCAGGCTTACGACAAGCGCCTAAACAAACAATTAAAACTAAAAATAAAATACTAATTAAAATTATTAAAGTCTTTTTTTTCAACATTAATTTCTCTTTGAATAGCTTCTTTTTATATTTTAACATTTTATAGAAATTTTTTCATAAATATTTTGATTATTCAGTCTTAATTAACTAAAAATTAATAAAAACGAAATAAGATAAAGGTGGTAATTTTTTAAAAGGTGCACCCACTCTGACACATATTACCGAATCGGCATACATACAGCCAACTCCCTCAAAGCTTCCTTGTGGCACACTTGAAAAATAGCTTAGTGCTGCTGCGATCAAACCCTGACACGGTTCACTACGTCAAGTTGCACAAGACCTTGGTATCAACATCGCTTATATGCATCGGCTTTCCATAATACAAGCCTCGGTGGGCGTTCTATCTTGCTAGAGCGGTTTGCAAGTTACAGGGCACCGCTAGCTCCCCATATAGCACCAAAAACTATTATATTAAATACTATATAAAAAGGCAAGTCTAATAAAAATAAAGATAGAAGAATGTTAAACCAAATACTTTAAGTGGTATTTGCGTAAAATATACTTACTTAATGATTATTTTTTAATAAATTACATACTCGATATCACTTAAAAGTGGTGGTTACTCAAATGGAAAATTTAATTTGAATTTGTTATAGATGAATTGTTTTCAAATAAAACTTCATTAATTTTAGATTTTAAAACATCAATGTTAATATTATGCTTAGCACTTATTGGAATAAATTTATCATAATCTTCCATGAATAAAGCATTTTGTCCTAAATCAATTTTATTTACTACCGTTATAATTGGAATATCATCAACTTCTAATGATTTTAATACGTCTAAAACAACCTCATACTGTTTTGAAACATTATATGAGTTTCCATCCAGAACATGTATTATTAAATCTGAATATCTAACTTCTTCTAAAGTTGAACGAAATGCTTTTACAAATTCATGAGGCAACCTTGAAATAAAGCCTACTGTATCAGTTAATATGACATTTTTATCAAGACCTAAAAATAATTTTCTTGTTGTTGGATCAAGTGTAGCAAAAGGTTTATCTTCTTCTAAAACATTTGCATCGGTTAATGCATTCATTAATGTAGATTTTCCAGAGTTTGTATACCCAACAAGAGTAATAGTTTTTACATTGTTTTGAGTACGTCTTTTTCGCCTAATATTTCTTTGTTTGGATAGTGTGTTTATTCGGTCTTCTAAATTTCTAATATCTCTTCTAATAGTTCTTTTATCAAGTTCAAGTTTTTGTTCACCAGCACCTCTTCTTGCGCCACCAGCACCAGTACCACCACCTGCTTGTCTAGACAAAACCAATCCTTGTCCCAAAATTCTAGGCAACATCTTTTGTTTATACATTAATTCAACTTGAAGTTTTCCTTCATTTGAAGTTGCATGCCTAGAAAATATTTCAATAATTAAATTAACCCTATCCATAACCTCTACTCTAAGATATTTTTCAAGGTTATAAAATTGCATACTACTTAATGTGTTATCAAAAATAATTACATCACATTCTGTAGCTACAGCAACCTCTTTAAGTTCTTTAAGTTTTCCTTTGCCAATGTAAAACTTAAAATCTGGTACTTGACGTTGTTGTATAAGATAAGATACAACTTCATAATCTGCACCAATTGCAAGTTGCGAAAGTTCTTCTAAAAATTCAATATGTTCAGGCTCTGTTCCTACATAAACTAAAACAGCTTTTTTCTTTATGCCTTCCAAGTTAATCTCCATACATCTTATTAAAAAAAAGAGGTCATTAGCCTCTTTTTTTATTATACCATAAAAAACAAAAAATTCTTATGCTTTTAAATGTTTATACATATCTATCATTTCATTTTTTCCCATTAATTTAGGTACTGGATAAAGCGGATTTGCTTCTTTTAAGGAATATTCTGCCATTTGTAATATATCTTCATCTTTTATTACATTTTCAAACTTATCTGGTATATTGCAGTATTTTTTTAATTTTTCGATTTCTTCAATAAATTTATTACTTATAACTTCATCATTTTCACCGCTAAGACCTACTGCTCTACCTAAAACTGCAAGCTTTTTATGAGCACTGGCACCATACCATCTTAGTATGTGAGGCAAAATTATTGCATTTGCTAATCCATGAGGAATTTTATATTGTCCACCAAGTGTATGTGCAATAGAATGAACATATCCTACATATGAACGTGTAAATGCTTTACCAGCAAGATTTGAAGCTATTAACATATTTTCTCTAGCTTTTATATCTTCACCGTTATCGTATACTTTTTTAATATTTTCAAAAATTAATTTTGTTGCTTCAATTGCCTGTGCTTTAGTATCTTTAGTTCTGGTATTTCCTATAAAAGCTTCAACAGCATGAGTTAATGCATCTAGACCTGTAGTTGCAGTTATATGTTTTGGCAAGCCAATTGTTAATACTGGATCTAAAACAACATATTCTGGAATTAGCATTGGATCATTTATTACCAGTTTATGATGTTTCTTTGAATCTGTTATAACAGCGGCTAAAGTAACTTCAGAGCCAGTACCTGCTGTTGTTGGTATTGCAAATATTGGCGGTGTTTTTTTACCAACTTTAAGCAAGCCTTCCATTTTTGCAATGTCCCTTTTAGGACGTGTAGCTTTTGCGGCAACACCTTTTGCACAGTCCATAGGTGAACCTCCTCCAAAAGCGATAACGCCTTGACAATTACCTTCTTGATAAAGTTTATATGCATCCATAATATTATCTATCGTTGGATTTGGAACTGTTTCGTCATATATAACAAATTCAACTTGTTCTTTTTTTAATTGTTCTAATAATGGATTAATTAAACCTAATTTAACTAAAGTTTTATCAGTAACAATTAAGACTTTGTCATAACCTTCAGATTTAATTAATTCTGGTAACAACAGCAAAGAATTTTCACCGACTAAAGTTTTAGCTTTTCTCCACGGTAAGAAATACATTGCAATTTTAAACCCAAATTGATATGTCCTACACCACATTTTCATAAAAACATTCATAATATACCTCCTCCTTTTTTTATCATTTTTATGATATTTATTTGATGAAAAATACTTAATAATTACGTCAAAGTTATCTGATTATTCTTTAAGCAATTTCATTCAAATTTTTTCTTTGTTTGTCAATTTAGCTTTGCATTAAAAGAAACTTTATAAAAAGTTTTTTGAAACTAATATATCAATATACAAAGATACAGGAATAAAAAATGCTGTTTGTTTTTGCATATTGTCAAATTTCAATTGACTAAACAAATGCTTAGTATCTCATTTTATTTTATGACTAGGCATGCAAATTGTCAATATATCGACATATTAACATATTATATTATTCGCTTTAAACTTCAATAAATGTACATTAACTTTTATTATAGATTTTTGAAAAGTTTATCAAATCTATTCTTATAAAATAAGTTATTCTCAATATTAAACTCAAGATATTTACCAAGCAGTTTGGTCATTTTCTATTTGAAAATATTTATTGTGTCAAATATAATATGCTTATGAGTTTTTCACTTTATATTTCAAAATCACTAGATGTTTATAAAAATCTTGCTCTAGAAACGTATTTATTAGAGAAAAAAAGTCCTGAAGCAATTTTGTTTTTGTGGCAAAATGAAAAAACAGTTGTTATAGGCAAAAATCAAAGTGCCTACAAAGAATGCTCAATTCAAAAAATGAAAAACGATGGTGTTAAACTTGCAAGAAGAATTACAGGTGGCGGTGCAGTTTACCATCATCTAGGGAATCTAAATTTTTCATTTATTTTACCAAATGAAATATATAACACCGAAGATAATTTTAAGATAATAATTTCGGCATTAAAAAATTTAAATATTAATGCTAAATTAAGTGGAAGAAATGACATAACAATATGTGATAAAAAATTTAGTGGTAATGCTTTTTTTAAAACAAAAACTCATAGTTTACATCATGGAACAATTTTAATTAATGAAGATCTTTCTATATTATCTAAATATTTAAATGTTAATCCAACAAAGCTTAAAACAAAAGGTGTTTCAAGCATAAAATCCAGAGTAATAAACTTATCAAGCATTAATAGAGATCTAAATTTAGAAATAATAATAGAACAACTTATTAAAGAATACACAAAAAGATATGGCAATCCAACTTATCAAAATTTACCTAATGAGGATAAGTTTTACGATATTTTCTCTAAATATTCTTCTAGGGAATGGGTGTTTGGGCAAAATCCTAATACAAATATAGAATTTACAACATTCTTAAGTTGCGGCGAATTCACTGTCAATATTGATATTAAAAATGATGTAATAAAATATATTAAAATTTATTCAGATTCACTAAATACGGATTTACCAAAGCAAATTGAAAATGCTCTTTTAGGAAAACAATTTATAATTTCAAATTTAGAAAAAGAATTAATTCATATATTAAATGATAAAGATATTAAATTAATTACAAATGAAATTAAAAAAATATTCTAAATTACAATTAAAAAATCAATTAAATATACAACTATTATTAAAAAACATAAATTTACTCTATTAAGTTGCAGCAGCTACATAATAACTACCATATTATATATTTGAAGTTTTACTCGCTCATATCTAATGAAACGATTTGTATAATTAGAAAAGCATAAAAATTTAATTTAATGTATATTTAATTAAAAATTTTAAAAACACTATAATTCCACTTAACATTAGACTTAATATAACGCATATTTTAAAATAATTTTATAATTTTTGTTTGACAAAGGAAACGCCTATTGCTTATAATAAACTAGCTTGAATTTAAAAAGAGATAATCTTTAAAGACAGCTCTCCTGTGGGTGTAGTTCAATGGTAGAATGACAGCCTTCCAAGCTGTATACGTGGGTTCGATTCCCATCACCCGCTCCAAGTTGGACCAGTAGCTCAGTAGGATAGAGCAACGGCCTTCTAAGCCGTAGGTCAGGGGTTCGAATCCCTTCTGGTTCGCCAAAATGAAACTTTATAACTAAATATCACGGTGGGTATAGCTCAGTTGGAAGAGCGCAAGATTGTGGCTCTTGAGGTCATGGGTTCGATCCCCATTACTCACCCCAAAAATGTAGGGGTGTCGCCAAGCGGTAAGGCATCAGACTTTGACTCTGACATTCGTAGGTTCAAATCCTGCCACCCCTGCCACATTTTATGACTCATTAGCTCAGTAGGTAGAGCACCTGACTTTTAATCAGGTTGTCCGGCGTTCGATCCGCCGATGGGTCACCAAAACTTTGCGGTCGTGGCGGAACTGGCAGACGCGCTAGACTTAGGATCTAGTCTCTTAGAGGTGGGAGTTCAAGTCTCTTCGACCGCACCAAACAAAACAAAATGCCACCCATTGCTCAAGTTAGTGGTGCTTACAACAAAACTTTTAATTTGCGGGAGTGACTCAGTGGCTAGAGTGTCACCTTGCCAAGGTGAACGTCGCGGGTTCGAATCCCGTCTCCCGCTCCAAAATGCACCATTAGCTCAGATGGTAGAGCAATTGACTCTTAATCAATCGGTCCAGGGTTCGAGTCCCTGATGGTGTACCAAAAAACAAACCAAAGCTTACTGTAAAACACATATAGTTTGGCATTTTATAAAAAAAACTCCTTTTGCAGGAGTTTTTGTTTTTTATAATAATTTTTTATTTATCATGGCTCCTCAGCAACATCTGGGTCTGTTATGCTAATTGATGACAAATCAAGATTTGAACAATTTATAAAAATTGATTCCAAAAATACAGGAGTTGCTCTAATTTTACGTTCTGTATCTATTTCCTCTAACTTTTCACACGCAGCAAAAGATAGTTCACCAAACTCTATATCATCTACTCCAAATGCTGTTATCTTTTTTAAGTTTGTGCAGCCAGAAAAAACACCATTTTCAATTCTTTCAAGTCTTTCATTTAATACCAATTCTTCAATAATAAAATTGTTTTTTAAAATTTGTTTATAAACATCTCCATTATACTCTGCCCCATTTTGAAACATTAAGAAATTTGGATCTGAAGGTGGGTACATTATTTTAATTACAGGAAATGTCTTTTCTTCATCACCTATAACAATAGAATATTCGTTTGGAATTTCCAGTTTGTCAACAATGTGATCGTATCCTACTACAGCAAAATATTTTATACTTTCTATATCATCTGTTTGTTCTTTACTTACATTTAAGCCAACAAAAATTATACCTTTTAAAGATTCATTCCAATACGCAACATTCTCTGGTGGACTTACTTCAACATTTAGGCTTGCTTCAGACTGTTGCTGCCATAAAGCATAACTAACGGAAATCGGTAAAGAAATCGCAAATATGATTGCTATAATTAAAATTACTGGCCATATTTTTTTCATAATATCTCTATATACTATACATTTTCAAATGTTGCACTTAAATTTAGTACAAATGTTTCTCCTTTTAAGTATGGGTCAAAGTCTTCATCAAAGACAGCGATATACATGAAAATATTTAACAAGAATGTAGAGTCTCTACCCATGACTAACTTTCCATTAAATACAATTGGTTTTTTAGTAGAATCATCTGGTAAAACTGGAGATGTCATTATATGATCCTTAAATGTATTTAAATCTTTATATGCATAATCACCTGGGAACAAGAAAACATTCTCAACATAATATCCATTAGGATCTGGATTATCAATTGAATCATTTTTTATGTAATCATGTGGATTTATACCTTCAGGATTTTTTATTTGTCCACTTTGAAATAAAACAATATCTGTTGTTGGTGCTGTGCTATTATCATATTCAGTAAAAACTCTAAGTATATTATCACGAAGCACTACTGTGTTATTGGAGAGTAAATATGCCTTTGATAACATATATTTTCCTTTATGTGTTTTTATGCTTGTAATATCAGTCTCGTGAGGAATAAAATCGCCATTTTCAAATAGTATAACTTCCGCTGGTGAAGGAATAAAGTTGGCTCTTATATCTATATATCTAGTCAGAATTTCTTCTTTTTTATATACAATGTGATTATCAGAGATAACAATATTAGATGCAGTTACTCTTGTTGGATCAGGGACAAGAACATTGTTTTCGTCAAATCCAGCATCACCAGGAGATATTTCTTGTGTTTGATTATGTACAAACAATATTTCATCACCATCATTTGGCATATATTTATCAAAAGAACTGTGTATTAATTCTTGGTCTCTAAAATAACCAATCGTTCGATTTTTAACATTAAAATCACCTAATATCTTTTTTTGTGGCAAAATTAATGATTGATTGTTATCAGTAAAAAAACAATAAACTAACTCATCTGACATAGCATCAAAAGTAGCAGGATTAAAAAATTCATGTGTTAGCATTTTTTGAGTTGAATCACCAATTGTTACAGTTTTTCCCCTATCATACAACACATTATTAATACCAAGTATTACAGAAGTCTTAGTATATACGCCTCCTCCAGCACTATCATGTACTAAGCCAATATAGTTGTAATAATCTGGATCAACAGGAAGTAATCTATCCCACTCATTTTCCCCTGGATTATCATTTGACTTAACGATTAATAAAGATTGAGTTTCCTTATGCACATAAAAATTTAAGCCTATTATAGATGGCAAATATACATTTTCAGCTGTATAATAAAACTTATCTGTATAAATAGTCTCATCATTATTGTCATCTTCATCTATTATAGGTACAGGTACATATTTAATTTTAAGATTTTGATCGTCGGGTTGTTTTATAAACTTAAATGTTTTAATGTTAATATTATTGTTGCTAAAAGGGTTTTCATCCCAGCAATCAAGAGATTCAAAGTAATCATTGCCTTTTTCTTTATAAAATATAAAATTTGTATTATACTTCATAAGATCAATACCTTCGTCTGAATTATAATATTGATAAGCATTATTTACATTTACTTTATAATCATTTGAGTTAGATGCAGAATAAAAGCTTTTATTATAATCACCAAAATGCACTTTAGCATGTTGTTCATTTAACACAAGCGTATCTGAATCAGTAAACATTTGATAATGATGGTTTCTATCTAAATTATCAGCAACTAATACTGAGCCATTCCGTGGAAACTGGCCTCTTCTTAAGACTGGCTCACTATCTGAAACATATATACTTTTATCATGTTCTTTAAAATCAATATTAACAGCCATCTCGCCCGTTTTAGTTAAATCTCTTGTGCTTTTGCCATCTTGTTCAGCATTTTTAATTTTAACATTTTGATTGATTTTTATTATTTGATATTGCGCCTCTGTAATTTCTAACCCACTCCAATAGCTAAGGTCAACCTTAAAGTTTACCTTACCCGCTGGTTTATCAACATATTCTGGTAATACACCATTTATGTCAGTTACATTATAGTTATAATAATCTAGACCAAATCCATTTTTATAATATTCTCTTTTCAATGTTGCAGGATAAAGCTTTCCTTCTTGAGCACTTTTAGAAACTTCTGATTCAAACTGCAGAATTTCAAAACCTGTAGCAGGAAAAACGTGACTCTTTTCAAGTTTTACTTGGCGCACAAACCATGAATATGAAAGAGCACTAAACGACAACGCGACAGTTAACACTGTTGCCAATATAATTACTATTAATCTTTTTCTGTTTTTTTCCATTTTCCTAATTATTTATTTGTACTTCTTATATATATATTATCACAATATTATTATTTTATAATTTTATTATTCTTCAAGAACAGTAGAAATAAATGATATATAAAATCGTGTGTGCATATATTGAGCATGACTATATTGAAAAGCTCCATAATTAAAATATTTTGGAGTATTATCATTGTTTCTTTGAGTAGGAATCCATGATGCAATAGGCAAATCGGGATTTGCTTGGCTATAGTCATTTTCTGCTCTAATATTATCTTCTTGCCAAGTAAGATAATGTGATTCACGCAAAAATATAACATCCATATTTACTGTGTTGTCTCCATTTTCTAACGGCATAACAATTTCAGGTGATCCCTTTGGAACAAAAACACCATTGTCAGATTCTAAAACCAATATTCCTTCACTATTTCTTTTATATATTTTCGTTGGATCAGAAGGAAGCGAAACTCTGATGGTAAAGTTTTGATCAACGTCAACAGTCGTTACCATATACTTATCTTCTTCACTTAAATCATATTTTGTTATAATAAGTTGCACCAAATCCATTTTAAGTTTTGGTGCTCCCCCTGTTGCACTAATATTAATGTTCATTTTAACTTGTGCACTATATGGTGCATCAGGTTCTGTTTTGTAAGCATTTCCAGTTTGTCCAGAATATTCAGTATCTGTAATAGTTTCCCAGGTTGCACTTGCTTGAGTGTCTAATGCAGAAACTAATGTTGCATTTTGAGCCTCAACAATGGAATTATTTGCATACCATGACAAAGTAAATGCTGTCGTAGCAATTACAATTATCATCAAAACATATATCAAAGTTAAAATTTTAAATTTAAATGTTTTTTTCAATTCTATTACTCCATCATAAATATTATGCTCCAGGATCTATTTCACCTATTGGCTCAACTACTATATTTTGTGCGGTGTCTGGTATAACATATTTAAATAAATTTGTTGGTATAGATAAATTTCTACTATAAATTTTCTTTCCATTTGAATCAAATCCAGCACCATAAAATACTAAATCAAGTTGTACATCAGAAGCCTTTACATTATAAGGAATTATGAAAGTCCTTGCTAATTTAAAGCTTGCATATGGATATGCTCTTATTAATGAAAATTGAGTATAAAAAGATAGCATAAACGGATCTGTTAAAGTTCCATTTTTGTTTCCAGTATATGCCCTATTTAGTACCCAATCATAAATTATGGAAGACACTGTAGAGTTTTCAACCATTATCTCATCATATGTTTTTGAGTTGATTAAATCAAGTCTTTCACCATTGATGACAACGCCATTTTTAAATACTATATCAGAGATAATATTTGCATTACCTTTACCTACAACGCTATTAAATACTGGTGCAACAACATCATTATTTTCATTTGGTACATTATCAAGATTTGCTTCAATAAAGCTTCCTACATTGGAAATGATTTGTTCTTCTTCATTGTCGTTTTTAGTTTCACCAATTAATGCACCCACATTAATATTTCCATTTGTTTTTGCAAATATTTTTGCTACTGAATAACTGTTTTCTACACTACCTTTTATCAATAAGCCTATTAAACCACCGACTGTAAGTGATTTGCTTTCTGCATGAGAACTAATTACACCTTCAAAGCTTGAGTTTTCAATTATACCACCGTTTACCTCTGCTGCGATAGGAGCAACATATGAACTGTTATGTGCAACAACTGTTGTTTTCCTTAAATTCATTCCTGAAATTTTTCCAGTTAACAAATTGAACATTGCAGTGTTTTGGTCTTTTCCACTTGCTATAATAGTTAAGCCAATTATATTATGCCCACCACCAAAATAATTGCCAGCAAAACTTGAAATTGATCGTAAAATTATTGGACGACCTTCATATGATGCGATAATATCTGACAATTGATAATATGTTGGATGCTTTCCTACATTATAGTTTTCTAAAGTTGCTTTTAGATTTTCAACATCATATGCAAAATTGTTTAAGTCTTCACTTGATTCTATTTTGAATAAATATTCTTTATCAGCGTTTGGATCATCAGCCAATCTAACCCCTGTTATTTGCAACACAGGTGCATTGTATGTGTAGTTATGCCTATTCCTATCATTTAATATAGTAATACCAAGTTTCACATCATTATTTTCAGTGTCATCTTTTGCTCCAACATATAGAGTATAAAAATTAGAATTCATCGCATCGGAAAGCCATGCATTTTTTATATCAAATGATGATTGAGATAATCCATCAGCGATTAATAAGGCATCAAATTCGTCTTGTGTGATTGGATGTTCATCATTGGCTAGCATACCTATTTTATTAACTGTTACATCTTTAGCGTTCCCATTTTTAACAGAAAACAAATCTTGTAAAGCATCATTATATTCTAGTGATAAAACTCTTTGTTTGATTGTATATTCGCCAATTGATTCATCAATTGTTACTTCATAATTTGTAACTCCATCTGAATCAAATGTTGTAAATCCTTCTTCTATTACTATCGAATATTTTCCTGCATCTTTAGCCTCATCCCCCATAACAAAATTGCCTTCAAAGTCATTACCTTCAATATATATTCTTCCGTTGAAATAATCATCTTCATATATACCATTAATAAAAGCATAATTGTTTACGCCATCTTCAATGGATTCAATAACTTCAAGCCCATCTTTTGTATTAATGTGATTTGCAAAATTAAGCTCTAAATCAAATCCATTTCCATCATAAGAACTTACAATATTATCTTTTTTCAATCTTATAGGTCTTGGTCTAACAATTAAAGGATTTTCTGCACTTGAATCAGATTCATATACTTCAAAGCTTTGAACTTCAGATTCATCAGTTATTACAAACAAATAGTAGTTATGATGAGTAAATGCATTAAACACAATTTTGGCAAGATTTGAAGTAATATTTTTCTTTAATACATCATCGGAAGAAGTTCTTAAATATGAATTAATATTTTCAATGCTAATTGAAACATTATCGATATCACTTTCAATTAAATTATCAATTTCCCACAAGAACCTTGATCCACCTTGTAATAAAGTGCTCTTATACAAATGTGCGACATTAAAACTCATGCCTTCAGCATTGTCTGTAGTGATAATTTGATTTGATACAATTGTAGATTCTAATGTAAACAAAGTTGTTCCATCATAAAATTTATATAATCCTACAGGATTCCCTTCTGAATCTAATTTAAATCCACTAGTTGTTCCTTGTATTATGCTTAACTGACGTTTTATAATTTCCCAATCTTTATATCTTCTAGAATCTAATGAAGAATCACCAGGCAATTTATAGTTGTAATCAAATAAATAGCCAACTTGGGGAGTACCACCTGACCAAATATTACCATCTGTTAAAATATCATCTGCCTCAATGTCTCCACCTTTTATTCTTGTAATTGTAGATCTATATCTCCCTGCATTCTTTTCTAGATTTGCTGTTAAAACAATAGGAATAACAATTCCTTGTGGAAATTCATATGTTTGTAATCCATATCCTATTGGATTAACACCATGATTATTTCCATCATAAACAAAAGGATTGTCATCTATATATTCAATGGCTTGATTGTTCCTAAACCATTTGACTTGTAAATTATATTTTTCAATTCTCGTTTGCACTGGAGTTAACCTTAAATTGTAGTTCGTTGAATAGAAATATAATGAATTATCACTAGATTTAAATTCAGCACTTATACTGTAGTTACCAGCCATTCTAAATTCACCTAAAACTCCATTATTAAACTCATAATCATTTTTCGCTTGATCATATGTGAATTTTGCTATATCTTCTGGAATAATTTTGTCACGAGGAATGTCAAGAATTATTTTATTAACATTTTCACCAGCAATTATTGTTTTATCGGTTCCAACAGAGTTGATTTCAGCTGAAAGATTTGTATATTTATCTGTTTCATCAAATATTATAGATGCTTGATCAAGGCTCTTTCTTCCTTGTATAGAATCTGTGTAATACCATAAAACATCTCTTGTAATCTTTTTAATTTCAAGTATTGCCACATCACTAAACTCAGTATAATTTCCTGTTTCATTAATTGAGGCCCTTAAGAAATATACTCCAGCGTTTCTGGCTGTTTGATTTGTAAACTCAGCATAGTTATATCTGTTTGAATTTTCATGTATTGAATTATCATATTCTACGACTTCGTAAGTTGTTTGACCATCAACGGTATTTTCTAAAACTTTCCAATATCCGTCAGCAGATGGAACTAAATATTCATAAATAACACTAGGTGTTGTAGAATCTGGATAATAAATATTTTGGAATATATTATTTGGTGTTAATTCATCTTGAGTTAAATATAAAAATACATAATCCCCTATATAATCCATTGTTCTATCATAATAAACAAATTCTTCTGAAATATCACCTTTTGTTATAACCACTGTCACAAATCCTTCAAAACCATTGTAGTTATTAGTTGCCAAAACAGTTGCCTTAATTGTATATTCACCGACATTTTTAACAGTATTTCCACCCGCAAACTGTGTATCTCCACCATTATAAATGACTTGTATTTCTTCATTTCCATCATATTGATAGTATATTGTACTTTCAGTTGGACTAAAGGCATTTTCTGAATCTTGATTAACAACATAATATGAATGTGTTTCACCAGCCCAATAAACAAATTCATCTCTGCCACTAAAGTAAATATTAGTCATATCAGCTTTCTCAACGGTAATTTCTTTCATTGAATTACTCAAAGAATAGTTAAATTTCATTTCGAAGCCGTCATCATATACATATGTAATTGTTGCAGTTAAAGTATAAATTCCAGCGTTTTTGATTTCAGAAACTACAGCACCACCAGTTCTTATAACTATATCTAATGTCATTTTATCATTTACAACACCTTGAATACCTCTATCAGTTCCAACTACATCAATTTTTGCATTAATATCTGTTCCTCTGATGGTTCCATTATAAATATAATTTTCTAAAGGTAAATTATTCCATTCTACTTCTTTTAATAATGATAAAATTTCTAATTCTTTTTCATTTTCTTCAAGACTAACATTATAGTTCCAAGTATATTTAACTCCATCAATATCAGTTGACTCATCATTAATGAAGGCCTTACCTATATAATGTCCTGCATTTCTAAATATTACTTCATTATTTGTTTCTTCTTCATAATATCTAACAATTAATATTTCTTTCCCTTCATTTGCTGTGGTTCTATCATTACCTACCAACTCAAAATATGCTGTAGTAGCATTTTCAACACCTGAGTATACCATTTGAGTGTTGCCCCAAACTACAGAAACATCTCTTTGAGTTATAGATACATTTGCATTTTCATTATCAATTTCATCAATAATATAATTGTTTTTATCATTGCCAGATAATTCGAAATAAATTGATTTAGCATAATCATCAGGGATATAAATTTGCTCTGAATTAATGGATGTAACGTTTTTACTATTAAAGTATGCATCTACATCGACTACATCACCTGGATATATTCCAGCAAAAGGATCTTCAATAAAGGTTGTGATTTTACCATAATAATTATTACCATCATAAACTTTTGTCCAATTTGTTAAAGTTGGGATTAATTTATGTGCAATAATTTTTCCAGTTAAAACTTGTGATATTGTATAGTTCTTGGAAGTTTCAGATGTTGATTTATTTACAATAGCAAATGTAATTATTTTATCAGAGCCAACATTTTTGTTTTGATATGTTGCAATTATGTTAAATAAATCTTCTTCATTAACAGTCTCATCATCATTTACAACAGAGACAAAACCAGTTGCTTCAAAATCTTCATATGCTATTGTTGCATCATACACTTTTGTCCAATCACCTAAAGATGATGTAGATGTGACTGTAATGGTTTTTCTAGTTATAACTAGACTTGCTGTATTATAGTTTTCATTATCGTTCCACTCTTCATAGTTATAATTATCTTTTACATCATAACTATTTCCTTCTGGTGTATGTGGAATAATAGTTGCTCTAATAATATAAGTACCTGCATCTTTTTTGCCTTCAAATACATTTGGTATATTATTTTCTGAAGTTGTAAATGTATAAGAAACATCTGCTGTATCAAGCCCTAATAAATTGATTGAGGTTACATTTTCAGCATTTGAAACAGTGCTGCTTTCTGATACACCAATATATTGAACATATCCATTATATTCAAGGTTTCTTCCTACCATATACATGTTAATGTCCGCTTTTTTCATTTCTAGAATTTTTGATGTGTCAGTTTCAGAAAAATCATAGTTGCTGTGAACGCTATCGCTCGTTTTTGCCCTAAAATCATAATTGCCAGCAATATAAAAATCGTTGATTAATTCATAACTTCCGTTATTTTCACGATAAATATCCAGTGCAATATTTCTTGTTTCTTGGCCTTCACTTTGTTCAAATTCAGCCATCGTATAATATGCACTTAATTTATTTTTCTGACTATATCCATTATATGTATATTCGTTATCAAAGCCCAACCAAATTATTTCTGCTTTGTATGCGTTAATGGTTAAAATTGCTGTATACTCTTGAGTAATATAATTTTTGTTTTCCATCGTAGCTTGCATATAATATATGCCTTTATTTCTAACTCCATTGAACACATTATTATAAACTCCTTCTGTGGTTGAAAACATATATGTAATTGTAGCACTATCTATTGTCATAGAATCTTCAAATGGTCTAATTTCTAAAGTATCAACTCTTTCAGTCGCTAAAGATGTTTGCATTTCTGTTGTCACAATATTTAGAAAATGCATTGCTCCATTAAAAGTTATTTCAGCACTGTTAAAATAGAACACATTAGATTTGTCTTCATTGTTATACATAATTGCTTTTTCAATTGTCAATGTTGCTTGCAAGGTAAGTTTTGTATAGTTTGGATTATAACCATCTTTATCAGGATCATTTAATGTTGCAGTTATTACATATGTTCCTACAGATTTTGCCCTATTTTTATCTAAATCACCAGCATACTCAACAGCAAGATCTTCCGGAGAAATTGTGTAATATAATGTAACAACCTCGCCATGTTGAGTTGTGTTTACAGGCTCTACCTCATTTTCATTTTGAAGCTCAACTATTCTTATAGTGCCGTCATATGTATAAACTCCTTGCCCTGTAAGTGAAAGTCCAAGTATTGAAGAAATTTCTATAGTTAAAACAGCCTGACTTGATTGCCATTCATTATAGTTATAACTATTTTCAATATCGATGTTTGCTTTAATATAATATTTTCCAGCGTTAATTACTCCTTCAAAATCATTCCAAGTTCCTGTATATGAAAATCCACTTTCATTTTCTGTAAATTTATAAGTTACTGTTGCTATATCTTCGCCTAAAAGTTGATATTGTGTTTGATATGCTGGATTTGCAATTTCTTGAGATGTAGATGCACTTAAATAATGTGTTGTTGCATCATATGTTACAGTATTATCTAACATATATAATGCTATATCTGCTTTATCCATTGTTAATATTTTTTCAGTTTCTGTGAACTCATAATTTGAATTTAATTCATTACTAAATACAAATTTATATTCACCAGCATTTTTAAATATAATCGTGTTTTCATAATTTTCATCATTATTTTGAGAATACAAAATTTGAGGTGTAACCACAATGACATAACCTTCATACAAAACATCTGCATTTATAGGAGTATAATATGCATTTAATGATGATATTTGGTCACTTCCATTATATGTGTAACTTTCATCAAAACCACTTACAATCAATTCGACTTGTTTAGGATTAATTATTAGTTTTGCTGTGTATGTTTTTGATATATAGTTTGAATTTTCAAGTGTTGCTTGAATATAATATGTTCCCTTGTCTTTTACTCCGTTAAAGTCCATATTATAAATGTTTTCGGTTTGTGAATATTTATATGTAATTGCTGCTATGTCAGTATGGCTTTCTCCTAAAGGTGATATATTTAAACTTGTAACTTGACTTGCAGCTAAATTGCTTTCACCTGAAAATGCAACTACATTTAGATATTGCAAATAACTGTTGTATTCTGTTGTCACATTATTAAAGTAAAAGTCTTCAGCACCACCATCAATGTTATACATTACTGCTTTATTTATAATTAAATCCGCGTCAAGAGATAATGTATAATAGTTGCTATTGTAATTAGCATTATCTGAATTTACTATTGCAGTTACAACATAATTTCCTGCGCTAATAGCACCTTTATCAGATTCTGTGTCAATTGGATTAATTGAATATAAAACTTCAACTGCAATTCCATGTTGTGTTGTGTTTCCAGAAACTTCAATAGTATGTAAAGCACCATTATATGTAACAGTTTTATTTTCTAATGTTATATTTGTAATATTTGCTTTATTAATTTCTAAAATTGCTTCTTTTTCCCATGTATTATAATTAACAGCCAAGTCAACACTTACTTCTATTGCTGCTTTTATGTAGTAAGTACCCGCATTTTTTGCACCATTGAAATATAGCCAGTTGCCTTCATAAGAAAAGCCTAATTCATTTACTGTATATGTATAATCAATAACTCCAGTATCACTTCCAAGTAAACTTATTTTCATAGGTCTTGCTAGATATGGATCTGTATTTGGAATTGTTGGCGATGTGCTAGCACCTATATAATGGAATTCATTATCAAATACTATGTTGTTACCAATAAATGTATAATCAATATCTGCTTTTTCCATTTTCTTATTTTTTTGAACATCATTTGTATTAAAAATATAGTTGTCATTTGGTGCACTTATTGTGAATTTATAATATCCAGCATTTTTAAATTGATTTGTAGTATTGTAACTTGCATCTTCTGTTAACTTATATTCAATTGTTATATTTGCAGGAACATATTGACCACCATCTCCTGCTACTTGTTTGTATGTTGCAGAAATTTTACCTTTTTGGTCATAACCATTGTATGTGTAGACAATATCATTTAAGTTTTCATCTATAATACCTACCCATGCAACAGTTGTTTCATATGGAAGAATTTCAAGCACTGCATTTAATTCTAAATCATTATAGTTTTTATTTTTTAGTACTGCTTTAATGTTATAAATACCTTTATTTTTTGCACCTTCAAATGAACTGCCGTTTACAGTATATTCAATACTTGCACTATCTGCAGCCACGTTATGATTTGTGTGTGGATGAACATCAATTAAAGTAATTTGAGATAATGATAAACTACTATCAGAACTTGAAGAAACAACATTCAAAAAGTGTGTATAACCATCATAAATTATTGCATCATTGCCATTTTGATTATGCAAATAGAATTGTCCAAGATGTTGATCGTCTAAAACATTATAAATATTTGCCTTTGCAATATTAAGATTTGCACTCAAAATTAAGTCATTATAGTTATCCCCAGCCGTTATAGTTGCAGTAACAGTGTAACTTCCAGCAGATCTGGCTCTGTTTTTAATAAGTTGACTATAATCTAAACTTTCATCTAAAGGATTCATATCATATGAAACAGTTAGATTATCCCCATATTGAGTTTTATCCGTTTCGCTATTTGTATTTTCAATTTCGATTTCATGAATTGTTTTATCATAAATCGATGTATTGTCATCTGTAAATGTAATATTTGTGATATCTGCTTTATTTATGACCAATACACCTTGTTTTTTCCAAAGATTATAATTTCTGCTTTCTTCAATAATTGCAATTATATTATATGAGCCAGCATTTTTATCGCCTGTAAATTCATTTGCTCTATTTCCTGGAAGACCTTCTGCATATGTTTCAATTGTATCTCCAATGATGTAACTACCAGTTTCAGATAATACAAAATATTTTACATTCCAAATATCAGTTCCTAGACCATTATGATTAGTTTCATTTGTTCCGTTAATATATGAGCCGCTATAATCTTCAGTGATGTTTGCTGATAAATAATATGTGGTATTTGTATATCCCACTGTTCTATTTCCAAATAATAAATTAATGTTTGCTTTTAACATTTGTAGTGCTTTTGCATTGTTTATTAATTCGTAGTTTGGATTTGGAGAATTAACGTTTAAGTTGTAATATCCAGCATCTTTAAACTCTAAAGTGTTTACATATTCTCCTTCTAAAACTTCAGAATATGAATATGAAATTGCTAAATCAGTATTACCGCCATCTTGAGGTAGTGCATCAAATGAAGCGGTTATACTATTGTTTTGTGAAAATCCATTATAGATATATGTGTTTTCTAATCCAGTCCAAATTGTTGCCCTTTCTAATTTGTTAATTGTTAAAGTAGCATTTAGTTCATAGTCATAATAATTCGGATTTTGAATTATTGCCTTGATATCATAAGTGCCAGCATTAGTTACACCAGCAAAATCAGCATAACTTGTATCGGTGCTTAATTTATATTGATATCTTACAACTCCAATTTCACTTGGCGTTAAATTCGTGTTGTTAGTTGGAACAATATTATAATTAATAACTTGATTATCAGATAATCCAGATGTGTTTTGAGTTTGAATATTCAAATAGTGTTTTGTTGCACTGTAATCTATTTCAGCATTTAGCAAATAAAACAAATTAGAATTACCTTCAATGTTATACATATTGGCTTTTGTAATAGTTAAATTGCCTTCTATATAAGTTTCATTATAGTTTTGATTTGTTCCTCCCAAGTTAAATGTCACTGTTATGGTATATTCACCTACATTTTTAGCACCATTATTTGGAGCACCACTTTCAACATTTTCTGGAGTTAGCGTATAATCAATTGATATTTCTTCATTAAATTGAGTAGTATTTTTCGAAACATTAACTAATTGATATTCCCCGTTATATATATGAGTTCCTGTTCCCTCTAAATTAATTCCTGTAACATCAACTTTTTCTATAACCACCAAAGCATCTTTACTATCTGATACGTAGTTTGAGCCACCATCTATTTTGGCAAATATTTGATATTGACCAGCATTCCTAATGATGCTTGAATTAAATGGAGTAGCTTCTTGAGGATAACCATCGCCACTATTATATTTGTATGTATATGTAACTATACCTGTATCAGAACCTAGTAATGCCACAGATGTATTTATGTTGTAATTAACTTCATTTATTGTATTAATACCAATTGAATGATATTCTGAATCATAATCTTGTGTATATCCAACAAAATACAAGCTCAAATCACCAATGTTTTTCTTATCAATTGTCAATGTCGCAATCAAAATTAAATCATAATAATTTTGATTAGTTAAAATTGCTTTTACATAATATGTATTTGCATCTTTAACACCATTAAAGTCTAAATCATAAACACCATCGGTGGTTGAATATTTATATGAAATATTAGCAATATCTCCAGTATAATCAGCATCTAATATCACATCTTGAGGTTTAATATCTAAAACTAGTTTTTTATTGGAGCCAACAGAACTTTCTTCAACATTGAGATATATGGTGCTTGCGGTGTATGTTACATTTTGGTCAATGTAAGTAATTGCATTGCCATTATCTCTATTTACCATGTTTGCTTTATTTATTGATAAGATTCTAGAAACATTGAATTCTTTGTAATTTAAGTTTGGTTCTCCATTACTTAATACTCTTGCAGTAGTTAAAATCGTATAAATACCAGCATTTTTAGCACTGTTTCCTGAATTTTCATTAATTGTTTGCACTACTTCAATTGGATCACCTAAATCAGTATTGCCAGAATTGGTAAAGCTATATGCTATACTGTGCTCTTTACCGTTATATGTTACTGTTTTATTTTCTTCTACTGTAATATCGCTGATATCCCTTTGTAGTATCTTTAAGTTTGCAGTTTGTTCAAAATTATTATAGTTTGTTCCTCCATTTATTGTTCCTTTAACAATATAATATGAAATCTCATCTTCTATAAAATAGACATTGATCTTGTTATTTCCTTGAACATAGAAATCATCTCCTTCGTTTGAGCCCTTGATTTCATAATTTATTGTAACCGCATCTCCAAATTGAGTCATAAACTCATGACTAGTTCCAACAACTTTAATTTCTTCCCCATTTACAACTAAAGTTATAGGATGTGCATTTTTATCATAAATATATTCTTCGCCTTGTAAGGAAATGTTGTTGATGTTTGCCTTGTTAATTACCCAGTCAAAATATATGCTTTGAGCATTTAAAATATAATCTGTATTAGATATAGAAGAAATTTCTGCTCTATATTCACCAGCATCTTTTGCACTAATAGCATAAAGTCTACTATCAGGAGCAGGTGAATTACCAGTAGTTTTATATGTCAATAAAACTTCATCTCCACTAACAACATTTGTCAAAGATGCTGATATGTTTCTTGTAGTATTATTATAAGTGTAACTTGATTGACCGTTCCAAATTATTTCTAAAACTTTAGGCGTAATTTCCCATTGATACTCTCTATCAGAGCTTGAAAGAATGTAGTTCCCTGCTTTTTCTCCTTCAATGTTTAATGCTCTTGATAAGTATTGTTTTGCCCTTATACCTTTACTATTTAGATATCTTGAATTTTCTACTAAGGCACTGTTATCAAAAATTAATGATACATCTAATTGATCTTCTGTTAACACACCAATCAAAGTTCCTTCTACAGTTTTTTGACTTCCATCATACTCGAAACTAGAAGTTTGACCAGTCCAATCGATATTCAAGGTGATTGGTAAAATATCAAATGTTTGTTGTAAAACTCCACCTAACTTATAGTTTGTATTATCTAGTGATAAAATTCTAACAACATATGTATCGACATTTTTGCCTGTTGTATAATATTCAGTTGTATTAATTAATGCTTGATTAGCATCTAAATCTTTTTTAACAAATTGTCCTTGATATGTTACTTGAACTTTTACAATATCATTTCCAATAATATTTTCAGTTGTTAATTTAAAGCCATGTTCAGCACCATCATATTCGGCTTGATTTTCACTATTTAATAGAATTTGCGTCCAATTAAATATCATTGAAGCTTGATTAATTTGTAATCTTGCACTTAAATTTAATTCATTGTAGTTTTCGCCAGCATTAATTGTTGCATCAACAGTGTAATATGAAACATCACCATTATATATATGGACATATTTAGCACTATTTCCGTTTTCTGCAATTCCACCATTTGGTGTTATTTGATATGTTACACTAATTGCATCGCCATATTGAGTTACTGTTTCATTAACTACAATATTATGATTGTTTCCATCATATAAAACCGTTTTGTTAGATAAGGCAATATTTGTAATATCTGCAGTCCTAATTTCCCAATCAAATGTTAAATCAGAAGCTGTTCCAACTAAAGTATAGTTTGGATTAGTAACACTTAAAACTTTTGCTTTATATTGTCCTTTAATGGTTGCAACATTATTTAATTTTCTACCATTCTCCTCAGCCCCTGAATTATCATAGGTAAATGTTATTTCATCTCCTGATATTAAGTTTGTAATTTCTGCTTCAGCAAGTTTTTGCGTTTTATCATATATATAAAACTCTTGTCCAACCCAGGTAAATTCAGCAATTTTTGCTTTTATTTCCCAATCAACACTCATAACAGTTGAAGGTGATAGTTTGTAATTTGCACTATCTTCACCGTTCAAAGATAAAATTTTAGAGGTATAAAGACCTGCATTTACTGCACTACTGTGATAACTTCTTTCATTGTTAAAGATACCAGAGTTATCAAAATGAACATCTACATCATCTCCAGTTATAACTTCATTTGGGCCAAATTTGCCTTCTACTGTCTTTTCAGTTTTATCATATGTAAATGTTTTTTCATCATTCCAAATAAATGTTAAGATTTTTTTGTTAATTGTAAATGTTTTTAATGTATTGCTTAATGGTAAATTATAGTTATTATTTTCTGTAACAGCATTAATTGATATTACATATCCAGCCTCGAAAGCAAGATTTGACTTAAATGTAATAGATGAATTATTTTCAATCGCTGAAAAATCAATTGGGTTTGCAACAATATTTTCATTGTTCAATTCAACGCTTAGCCCTATTTGATCACTTCCAACAATTCCATTAACAGTTAAAACCTTTCCGTAATAGTTTTTATCATATATTATATTGATTGGTGAATCTTCTGTTATTGATGGTAAATCACCTGATTGATAGTCTTCAAAATAGTTTTCCCATGAGAGCTCTAAAGTTTTCGCCATGATTTCCCAATCTTTTGTTAATGTTTCACCAGTTATGTCATAGTTTCCTGCATCATTACCAGATAAACTACTTAAAACACCAGCTATGTAATTGCCTTTATTAATAGCAGTATTAGTATAATTTGCATCCCAATTTACACTTACATCATCACCTGTAACTAAGTTCAATATTGCAGGTAAAATAGGTCCTTGTGTATTGCCATTATATGTAAATGTTGTATAGCCCCACTCCAAAGTAATTGATCTTTTCAATATTTCAAAATCTTGCGTAAATCCATCAGGATTTGCGGATAAATCTAAATGATAGTTAGCATTACCAGAAATTTCATTTATTGTAACTGAATATGTATCTGTTAAAATAGCGGTAACTCTGTAGTTTCCATCAACAAACTCTAAATTCATTGAACTACTTTCAAGTGTTGGATTAATATTTACAATATCTCCTGAAACTATATTTTCAAATATAATTATTACACCATGTTTATTTGCATCATAAACATCTTTATACCCACTATTTGATGTAGTTGGTTCAAATGAAATAGTTACGCCTCGTGTTAGAATTTGATAATCCTTTTTAGCATTTTTATTATTTATTACATAATTGTTGGTTCCGCTTAATGTTGCACTTGCTTGATATGAGCCAGCATTAATTTTTGAATTATTAACATAGCTTAAACTAATGCTATCATAATCTATAGCATAAACTTTTCCATCATTTACTTCTGTAGCACCGCTTTCAAATATTGCATAAATTGTTTTTTCAGTTTTATCATATGTTGTTACAAAATTTGAATCGAAGCCATGCCCTTCGGTTGCATGCCATATTAGATTAATTGTCTTAGGAATAATTTCAAAACTTGAAGATGTTGAACCTAAAGTATAGTTTGCATTTTGAGTAGAACTATCGTTTGCTAGACCATTAATTGTTATATTTCTATATCCAACATTTTGTCCTAAAAATTCATATGTTCCATTACCTATTCCATTACCTAAATCATTTGCAGTGATAATATTATTTAATACATTGGCATCGTTAAACTCACCAGTTAACACTCCACTAAGTTTAATTTTATCGCCACTTACAATATTTGATATTATTAACTTCTTTCCAATGTTATTTGACGCAGAATATACTGCTTTATTATCTGCATCTAAATTAACTGATTCACAAACCAACTCAAGCTGCCTTACAGTAATGCTCCAATTTACTGTATAAGTAGTTGAACCTAATGAATAATTCGTTGCACTACTACCATTTAATCCTTCAACTGTAACAAAATAACTGCCAGTATCTATTGCAGATGTTGTGCTTCCTGATAGATATGAAACTGAAACATCACTAACATCTATTTCATAAACACCAACTAAGTTTGCTTCAACACCGTGTGACATACCATCATAAACAAAAGTTTGTGGTGTTGTCCAAGTTGCTGTTATTAATTTTTCTGTTATCCTAAGATCATTAATATCTGAAGTATTAAGAGTTGTTTTAACAGCATCTACTGCATCTTCCATTTCTGTTAATGGATCATAACTGTCAAAATCAAATTCACCAACATTAACAACATAGTTTGTTGAAGATGTGCCTGTTATTATGAAAGTAATTTCATTTGCTTCAGTTACATTTTTAGAATTATAGTTTGCTATAACATCAATAGTGTCACCAGCAATTTTTAATCCATCATTCCATGAGGCATCATCAGATGAAACACTTTGTGAAGGATTTTCAAAACCTGAATAACTAGTATTTGTATCGTATTCTTTTATGCCAGTTCCATAATCTAATATTTCAATAATTTTAGGTAAAATTAAAACAGTAAGTGCTATACTTGAAGTTGTTCCATATTCATTATCACAATCTGAACTTCCTCCAGAACTTGTATCATAAAAGTGAATTATATAGTCTCCTACATCTTTTATGTTATTAGGTTGCT
>DUUO01000020.1 GCA_012841525.1 Clostridiales bacterium | reverse complement strand
TATATATGGATAAATTTATATTTTAAGATTTTGAATATTTGATAGTTATAATCAAAAGTATTTTCCAATACATTTTATTTCAGAGTGTATATATATTAAAAAGGCGTAAATAACGCCTTTTTAGTGGTGGAGATAAGGAGATTCGAACTCCTGGCTTTCACAATGCCATTGTGACACTCTACCAACTGAGTTATATCCCCGTAGTTAGTATAATAATATTAAAACACAATGCTCGTTTTGTCAAAGCCTGATTTATTAAATATATTATATTTTTTCAAGGTTTAATCGTGCGTAAAGTAACATGTTTTGGGACTAAAAAGAATAGAGAGCTTTTGAAAAATATATTTGTCATTTTAATCTAGATTTATATAATATTTTGTCTAACGATTAAAATGTGTATATAAAAAATATCCCTTATATCTAAAAGAAAAAGGGATATATTATTTTAAATTAAAGTTGTGCTTTATTTTGTGTTATTGATACATTTCATATAGTTTTTTAAATGCTGGAATTGAGCGTTTGATCATATCATAGCTTACGCAGTATGCTAAGCGGACAAAACCTTTGGCTCCGAAATCATCGCCAGGGACTAATAAAAGACCTAGTTCTTTTGCTTTATCTGAAAAAGCATTTGCATCTTCTTCTAGTGATTTAACAAACAAGTAAAAAGCTCCTTTTGGTTCAATGCATTGATATCCAATTTCTGTGAGACTATTATAAATTAAGTCTCTATTTTTTTTGTAAGCAGCAATATCAACTTTTACATTAATGCATTTTTCAATTACTCTTTGGAATAAACTAGAAGCACATACATAGCCTAAAGATCTTCCAGCACCTGCAACTGCTAAAACAACAGCATCTGCCATATGAAGTTTAGGAGATACGGCAATATATCCTATTCTTTCTCCTGGTAGAGAAAGTGATTTTGAATATGAATAGCAAACAATTGTATTATCATAGTAATTTGGAAGATATGGAACAAATATATCATCATATACTAGTTCTCTATATGGTTCATCACTAATTAAAACAATGTTTGTATTGAATTTCTTGTTTGCTTTTTCTATTATATCTACTATTTTTTTGATGGTGTCTTCATCATAAACAACGCCAGATGGATTGTTTGGAGAATTAACTATGACTCCTTTTGTTTTAGCACTTAGGCTTTTTTCAAAAGCCGCTAAATTTGGCGTGAATGTTTTTTCATCAAACGGAACAACTTTTAATACTCCATTTGCTGCATTTGTAAATACATTGTATTCAGGAAAAAATGGAGCAAAAGTTATATATTCTGCTCTATCCTTTGTTGAAAGGGCATTTAATGTTATTGTAAGTGCAGCAGCAGCTCCAGATGTTATGTATATATTGTTTTCTGGAATGTCAAAATTGAATCTTTCTTTAATATTTTTTGATATTGCCTTTCTAGTTGATAAATTTCCAGGTGCAGATGTGTAGCCATGCACTTCAATAGAATCTAGAGTGTTTAATAGTTCGGTTATGGTTTCATTAATTTCTTTTGGTGCTTCAACATTTGGATTTCCAAGTGAATAGTCAAAAACACTATCTGCACCAAATTCGGCTATTCTTTTTTTGCCATATTCAAATAATTCTCTAATGACAGAGCGCTTGTTTCCAAGGTTATACATTTTTTCGTTATACATATCTACCTAAAATATATTATAGACAGTTAAAACTGACTTATTTTATTAGATATTTTATCACTCTTGACTTCTTTTATCAATTAAGGGAAAGGGAATATTGTTTGTTAAATATAAAGTGTTAAGTCTAATGTTGGTGTTTTATCATTTTAACTTGATTTATGCTGATTGGAGGATGTTTTTTCTAAGATAAAATGCTGCTGTTGTTTCTAAAAGTGGTGCAAGCAATATAACTCTTTTCTAAAGTTAAGGGCTGTGGCAATTTTAAAAGCGAAGTAAAGGTAAATGCATATATTTTGAAATATTAGTGAAAGAGAAAAATTGTGTTGTTTTTTTTGCAAATTTGATTTTTGTAAGGTGTTTGAAGTGGAAGTGTTTTAACTTCACTTTAGAAGAAAAAAGAAGGGAGAAAAGTTGCAAAATAAAAATAAATGTTAGCAAAAATATGCAATATTCTGTAGCTATAGATACAAAAAATTACGAGGAAAATGCTAAAAATGCAGATGTTTATAGTTGTTTTGTCTAGGAGCCTTTAGCTACAAAATTCTTAAAGGTGCTCTTTTTTTGCGAAAAATAAATTAAATATGTAAAAATTGATATTTTTGAAAATATGCGATACGTGTTGTGTTATCTATTTTTTCTAAACTGTCAGTGTTTACAAATAAAAAAAATTATTCATAAAATTTTCATAAACAAAATTGTTAAATATTTATATTCTTTGTTGACTATCTTTTTACCAGAGCATATAATGTTAAAAGAGAATAATCATTTCTCACCAGATAGGAACGTTATGCAATACCAAAAAGAAGAAGTCCGTAATAGAATTTTGAGGGCTGCTCTAAAGGAATTTAGCAGTCAAGGGTATTATAGGGCAAAGATGTTGCAAATTAGCAGTAGAGCCAAAGTTCCTATTGGTAATTTATATAAATATTTTCCTAGTAAGGAAAGTCTTTTTGAAGCTTTAGTTGACAAAGCAGCAAATCAAGCTCAGGAAATGGTCGATTTTTTCTTGTATAGACATGTGGTCGAACAAAACCTGAAAGAACATACAGAAGAATTAAAGTATGTATCATATGCTGTCTCGGAATATATAAAAGAATACAAAGTTGAGTTTTTAATGATATTAGAAAAAAGTTTTGGTTCAAACTACGAAGGCTTTTATAACATTGTCATTAAAAGAATTGCTGCATTTTTACCAGTAAATAAGAAAGAATCAGAGTCATTAGTGGCAGAAGTACTAGCAAAAGGGTTATTAGAAGGGATAATAGTAATTGCAAAAAAATGTCCTAAAGAAGATTTGTATACTCAGATTTCAAGTTTGCTCCTATTTTACTTTCATTCTTCTAATATAGACTATGTTCAAAATATAGATTTGCCAGCTAATGATGAGGTGTTAAAAAAGGTCGCTAGGCTTATTGAAAAAAATCCAAATAAGTTAAATAAAATAGTATAAAGCCTAACAATTGACATACCATATATAAATTTTTAGTTAATAGCATCTTAAATGTTGTGCTATTTTATCACTACATTAAACTAGAAAAACATACAAGGTGGAGATAGAAATATATTTACAACATCGAAACTGTAGAAAAGAGACATAAAGTGCGAATAACAAAAAACAAACGAGATTCACATTAAAACTAGAAAAAATATACTAAGTGGAAAATTAAAAAACAAATAAGCACTATATTAAAACTAGAAAAATATGCAAGGTGCAAAAAAATAAGAGGGATTAAATTTCAAATACAGAAATTTTAGATAAGGAAAAGCAATGAGAAAGTTTTCAAGATTCATAGTTAATCATAAGGTAATAGTAATGATAGTTTTTATCGTTATTACTGTCGTTGTTGCTGCCTTTATTCCTTTTGTTAGGGTAAATTATGATGATACTGCATATTTACCAAAAACCTCTAATGTATCGCAAAGTTTAGAAGAAATGTATAACTCATTTGGAGATGGTGGTAATGTTACCGTCATGTTTAAAGATATCAGCATTGCGCAAACTGTCAGAAATAAAAACAAAATGATGGAAGTTAAATCCAGACGAGTTGTTGATGGAAAAATCGTTAAAAAAGAGACTGTTGCTCCAATTGATCAAATCATATGGATTGACAGTTTAATTTTAGCAAGAGAATTTAATCTTTGGCAGTTGGTTGATACTACGGGAAAAGTTAATGAAGATGGGAAAATAAAACATCCTAATACTTTAGAAATGATAGAACCATATACTAATGTTGAACTCGTTGCATATGTTTGGGAAATGGGAAAAGTGTTGATTCCACTTACAAATGATCCAACATTTAAACAAGAAGTTGCTGATGCAGGGCTTGGTGCATTTGATGTCATTCAAACAAAGTTAAATGAAAAAATGATGACAGAGAAATTTAAGCAAGATGTATATGAGAGTAACCCATTAGAGAAAAAAGAGTTTTTTAATAGATTATTTGCAGAAGATGAAAAAAATCCTGGTGAAAATGACTTTTTAAATAATGTTTTCCCCATACTTCAACAAACGATAATTGAAATGGTTTTAGAGGGAAAAATTGAAATTCCACAAGATCTTTCTGCTGGCGAGGGTTCTTTTGATGTTTCTATGATTTCTGATCAACTTGCACCATTTTGGAAAGCAAATACTGGACAAAGTATAGGAGCACCTACAAAAAATGGTAATGCATTATTACAAGTTATGTTTAAATATTCTGATTATGATGACGCTACTGCTAATGCCATTAATCAAATTAAAAAGCTAGACATAGGGGCTCATATTATTGGAAACGCTGCAGTTGTTTCAAACAGTATTGAAGTCCTTCAATCATTGACAATGAAATCTATGATTTTTGGATTAATCGTCATTGTTGTCATATTACTTTTAACAACTAATTCATTTTGGGAACCTGTGCTACTTCTTGTGACAATAGGAGCTGCAATACTACTGAATATGGGGACAAACATTTTAATGTGGAATGGTATCTCATATATGACTCAAGGTGTTGCAAGTGTTTTGCAATTAGCATTGACAATGGATTATTCCATATATCTTCTAAATCGATTTAAGCAGGAAAAACAGCGAGGGTTAACAAGCAATGAAGCAATGGTTGAGGCCATAACAAATAGTGTAAAGACGGTCTTTTCAGCATCTTTGACTACAGTTGCATCATTTGCTGCACTTTGCTTTATGTCATACAAATTAGGTCTTGATATGGGGCTTGTATTGATAAAAGGTGTTTTGTTTTCACTAATTGCAGTTTTTGTCTTTATGCCTACAATAATCTTAATGACTGAAAAGTTAATTTACAAAACAGCACATAAAACACTTAACTTTTCCTTTAAGAAATTTTCAAAGTTTTTAATTAAGAGTAGATATTATTTACCAATATTGTTAATTGCAATAATAATTCCAAGTTTCATATTCCAAAGTCAAAACCAATTTACTTATGGTCAAGAAGCAAGTCTAGAGGGGCCTCAGACAGAAATACGGGCAGATAAAGCAGCAATTAGAGAGATATTTGGCGAACAAAATCAGGTAGTAGTTCTTTTACCTGAAGATGCAAAATTTACATCACAAAAAGTAAAAGTTTCCACTTTAGAAGATGGAAGCGAAGTTATCACTTTACCTGAACAAGCAGTTGAAGGTGCTAAATCATCTGTAATAATTTCTAAAGAAAACTTACTTTATCAAAAATTGCATGATTTAAAGATTGAAAATGAAACAGGGTTACCAGTTTCATTAGGGGTGCAAAGTTTTCAAAATATTGCAGATTCTGGTGGAGCTGGAATAATCCCTGGCGACTTAAAAGCTCAAATGGTTGTAGTAGATAAATATGATGATAGGGGGATTAGAGCACATTCAACAGATCATATTATGGTTGACCAAAATGGAGACATCTATGTTATTGAAAATGGTAGATACAGGCTAAAGCGAACTGCACAAGAAGACGCTTTAGCAAAAAAGGGAGCATACAATTCAAATAATAATTTAGGAGAAAAATACGCAAATAAAGATTTGTATTATGAATATAAAAACATTTCTGCAGATGGTGAAAATCCAAATTACAAATATGTATTAGTCAAATACGATCCAGGAACAAAACTATATGAAAATGTATTAGATTCGAATGGCAATATTCAAACAAAAGAAATAAAGGCAACTACATATAGGCGAGTTATAATGTTTTTGCCAGTGCCACAAGAGGGAGAAAAAACAACAAAAGCAATAGATGATATAGATACAACCATTGCAAATGTATATGGCGATGAAGCCTTTCAAGTAAATGATGGAGAAAAACGAGTATATACCATTGGCCAATCTGTTGCTACACTTGAAATTAAAGAAGTAGTAAACGATGACTATGGAATAATTTCCGCGATTTCTATAGGCTTAGTATTTTTAATACTTTTAATAACATATAAATCTATATTATTACCATTACTAATGATTTTGGTTATTCAAGGTTCAATATACTTAAATATGGTTGTTCCATACATGCAAGGTGAACAAATAGTTTTTGTTGGATATATGATGGTTAGCTCCATTTTACTTGGTGCAACAATTGACTATGCAATTGTATTAGTTTCGCATTATTTAGAATATAGGCAAAAATATAATAAATATGATTCTGTACAACAAGCGCTAGCATCGTCATCTAGAACACTGATAACATCTGGCGGAATATTGATGTTTGCAGGGCTTAGCACAAATCTTGTAAATAAAGCAGCATCTCCTGCGACAGCGATGTTTGGAAGTATGATTTTTAGAGGGGGTCTTGCTTCATTACTTTTAGTCTTTATTATGATGCCACAATTACTTTTAATATTTGATACTCCAATAAGAGCCACAATGTTGAAAGGTAAGACTAAAATGATTCAAAATAATCTTGCAAAACCTTTACATGAAATTGGAGAAAAAGGCAAAATTGACATTGAAAGAAAATCGAAGAAAGCCTTAACTCAAAAAGAAAGAGAAAGGGCAATTATTGATTCACTGCTTCGTGGGATTAAAGATAAAGATTACGATCCAGATACGTTCACCTTTGAAGATTATGTCAATAAAGATTCTAGTGATGAAAGTAAGCTTTTAGATGCTATGCCTGATACTAAAACTTCAAAACCAATTGATATGTACACAACACTGCAAAGCTCACTGGAAAAAGATGCATCCTCTAGTGATATTAAAGACTCTACATCTTTAGGAGATAGTTCTAGTGGTGAAGAAAAATCTCTTTCTACTCAATCTGATTCTTTAGAATATTATACCCCCGATCAAGAAGAGGTTTTATCTGAAACTTATTCAAATCCACCTAAATCTCCAAATCATTTTGAGGTTATAGAAAAGAAAAAGATTTTAGAAAATGTTTCCTTTGAGCCAGATATTTTAAAGTCTTCTGAACCCTCTGCCAAAAAAGATCAAACAACTTCTCAATTACTAGACTCCAAAGATAGCACCAATGAAAAAACTCAAACAACCACTCAATCGATAGACTTTACAAAAGATAGTGCTATTGCAAAAACTGAAACAACCACTCAATCGCTAGACTCCATAAAAGATAGCTCCACGGAAGAAGATCAAACAATTGGTAAATTAATGGATTCTGCAAAAGGCAAAACAAAAGATGGAATTACAGAAAAAGATCAATCGGTTTCTACAAAAGATGGAATTACAGAAAAAGATCAATCGGTTTCCACAAAAGATGGAATTACAGAAAAAGATCAATCGGTTTCCACAAAAGATGGAACTAAAGATAGTATTACAGGATTGTATCAGCTGCTTGAATCTTCAGCGGTTGCAACAACAGAAAAAACTGCAAAATCAACTACTAGTGCCTTAGAAGATGAAACTTCTGGAAAAGAAAAAGATACTAAAGATACTGACATAGAAGGTGTTTCTAAATCTGAAAAGACAGATGACAAAGAAAAAGAAATAGGTACAGGTTATAGTGAAATTTATGATATAATTGCTCGCAAAAAGCCAACAGTCAAAAGAAAATTTGGCACAAGCAGGGTAACTAAAAATACTGAAAAAACATCAGTAAAAACTAAAGCAAAAAAGGTAACCAAAAAACCTGTAGCGAAAAAATCAACAATTAAAAAGCCTTCTAAAAAGAACAGTTGAAAGCCTTTCTAATAGGCGTTAACTAGTTATTTTTTAAAAATCTCAAAATTGTCTTGAGATTTTTTTGTGAATTTTTGTTTAATTTTTACCCTAAAATATCTTGACTATTGCATGCGTATATATAAAATGTTAATATGTAATTAGCAAAAAAGCATTTGCGATACAAAATAAAGAGGCTCTTTTGAAACAAAAATAACAAAAGCAACGGGGTAGTGTGGCTTTTGTTTGAAGTGCATACATCAACTTATCGCTTAAAATTTATATTTTTTGAATTTATTTTTAGCGATTTGTTACGACAAAAATAGATAGATATTTTTAAAAAACGAATACTAAAATTTTATCTATATAAAAAGCATCAAAAAGTGGTGCAAAAAGATATAAAGACTTCGTAGGCTCACTTATAATACTAAAAAATTTTGAAACGCAAGAGGAAGTATGACAAAGACATATAAGTCAAAAATTTCAAAAATGTTATTATATGTGCTACTAATTTTTTTAGCACTAATTGTTTTATTTGCTTTTTCTCCAAAATCTAAAATTACTGCCAACGCTTATTCGTTTAGTGGTTCATATGCCAATTTTGGAGGTGGAGACAACAGAGGTCAAGGATCAGTATTTTCTACAATTAACAGTGTTGGGAAAACAAACTTAGCGGTAGATTGTGAAATGGGCGGGAAATGGTTTTATCATCAAAGCTCTGGAGCTGCTGACGATATAAAAAGTAGTTCTAATCATATAAAACTTGATCAAAGTTTTTCATCTGACGATCGTAATGCTGTTATATTTACAACAATTCAACTTCACAATTCTGTTACGAAGGCCATTGCTTCTGGAAATGTAGAAATGACCTTTGAATCAAAGACATATACAAAAGGAGACAACAAAGAGTTTTCAATTTTTATTGATTGGGGTCATGGGGACACATCTTTAGATGGTTTTACTAGTGTTGCAACTAAAGTAAGCCCAGGCTCTAGTAGTGAGAATGAGGAAAATTTAATGTCTGTTAGTATTGGTGTAAAAAAGACTAGTGTCACTGCTGTGCGAGTTGGAATACAAGTTAAAAAATGGGGTTTTCTTCGTGAAATGGAAGTCTTTGCACATCAAATGGCTCTTACTGTTAAAGTTAATGGCACTGTTATTAGACCAACAGCAGCATCAAAAACTTATGATGGTCAAATTGTACCTATAGGATGGGATGCAACTCCTAAAATATTAGCGGGAAATACCTTTACTCCAAGTTACTCTGGAAGTGGGGTA
>DUUO01000019.1 GCA_012841525.1 Clostridiales bacterium | reverse complement strand
GAAAATATTGTGTATAATTAGAAAAACTCTCGTTTTCGTATTACCTTTTACGTATTTCTTAATTTAAGATATTTCGTCAATATTCTCTATGTTTTATTTATTTATATGCAGTTGTCAAGGTGCTAGTTTATGTCTTAAAAAGACATGGTGGGCCGGAGTGGACTCGAACCACCGACCTCACGCTTATCAGGCGTGCGCTCTAACCACCTGAGCTACCAGCCCACATTCTCAATTTTTTTTCAAAAATTTTGAAATATTTTGTAAATCAAAGTTACAACACGTTTTCAGCGTGCTAAATTATTATACATTACACAATATCACGTGTCAATTATTTTTTTATGCAGAAAAATTATAGTTTTCAATTTTTAAAATAAATAAAAAATACATAAAAAAAGACTACGTATAGCCTCTTTTTCTAAAACACAACAAATTCAATTTTTATTATTTAAACAGTCCTCAGTATATTCCCTTAAATGTGTAAATTTAACCCTAGTTTTAATGTTTTTATATATGTTTTCTTTTTAAAAAACAATATTTAACCTTTAATTTTCCAATTAAGGAATTCTTTTATACATAAATCTCTAAATATATTTAATATTCAATCTGCCAAATAATAAATTCTTTTATACATAAATCTCTAAATATATTTAATCTTTAATTTGCCAATCAATTGGCTCATATCCCATTTTTACAAGTTCTTCATTTGCCTTTTTAAAACAATCGCTGCCTAAAAATCCACCATATGCTGAAAGTGGTGATGGATGTGTTGTTTCTAAAACAACATGTTTTGGATTTGTGATAAGGGCTTTTTTAGATCTTGCAAATGTTCCCCATAGCAAAAACACCATTGGTTCATTTCTATTATTTAAGTGATTAATTATACTATCAGTTAATTGTTCCCAACCGCGACTCATATGAGAACTAGGTTTATATTCTTCAACTGTTAGTAAAGTATTTAGCAAAAGCACTCCTTGTTTTGCCCAAGGTGTTAAATTTCCATTAGTTTTTGGAACAGGATAACCAAACTCTCTATTTATTTCTTTAAAAATATTTTTAAGTGATGGAGGAAATTTTCCATAAGTTTGCACTGAAAAAGCAAGGCCATGTGCTTGTCCTGGTCCATGATAAGGATCTTGCCCTAAAATTACAACTTTTGTATCTTTGTATGAAGTTAATCTAAGAGCATTATATATGTCATACATATCTGGATAAACTACAGTGTTTTTGTATGCATATTTTAGAAACTCCCTAAGTTTTTGATAGCTTTCACTTTCAAAATCAGGTTTTAAAATTTCAGTCCAATCATTTTTTAAATCGATCATTTTCTCACCTTCTCTTTTGTATGGTTATTATATACATTAAACACCTATTTTTCAATATCGAAAGGAAAATCCGCCCTTGTTGTCAAATTAAAATCAAAAAGTTTAATATTTTTCACATTATATTTATCATTAATTTCAATCCTTCATCTCGTACTATTTTTAAACAAATATTTCATATATTTTATTATTTATTTAAATATTTTATCTTTGCATCTATTGTTTTAATTAACTTTTATATAACTTGTTATTTATTTAAATATTTTATCTTGCACTATTATTTAACAAACTTTTATATAACTTGTTATTTATCTAAACATTTTATCTTTGCATCTATTGTTTTAATTAACTTTGCTATATAATACATTCAAATAGATTTAGTTATTAAAAATATAAAGGGGTTAAAATGACAAAATTATTTTTAAAAATAGATACAGCATATTTAACGTATGTAACGGATAAAGCACAAAAAAGTCTACCATTTCCTGCAGGTGTTACAGAATACAACAATATCCCATATATTGATGATGGAAGTGAGTATCATCTTTTAGATGTTTATGTTCCAAAAAACACAACAAGTAAACTGCCAGTAATTTTTAATGTTCATGGAGGCTCATGGTGTTTTGGCGATAAAGAATATTACAAAAGATTTTGTATGGATTTAAGCAAACGCGGTTTTGCCGTTGTGAATTTTTCATACACTCTTGCTCCAGATGCTACATATTATGAGCAAATACAAGAAAGTTATGCAGTTTTAGATTGGATGGCAAAAAATGCTGATGAGTTTTATTTAGACTTAAATAATGTTTTTGCAATTGGAGATTCTGCTGGTGCTAACTTGTGTGGAGTTATTGCAAATATTACATATGATGAAAAACTACAAGAACTTTTTAAGGTAAAACCTCCTTTTTTATTCAGAGCAATGTGTCTAAATTGCCCAGCATCTGAATTAAAAGATCTAACGGATAAATTTGGGAAACTTGTTTTTAAGCATATAATAGGACCTGGATATAAAAAATCTCCATATTATTTAGTTGCAAACTATCTAGATTATGTATCACCAAAATCATGCCCTGTTTTTATAATAACTAGCTATAAAGATTTCATGAAAAAAATGGCTTTAAGAGTATATGAAACATTAAAAGAAAAAGGCATAGATGTACATTTGTCATATATCAAAGATAAGACTGAACACAGAAAAAACTTCAAACCAATTCATGTTTACAACCTAAATCCATTTGAAGAAGAATCAATAAAAGTCAACAATGAAATGTGCGATTTCTTTAAGAAATATATAGTTTAATTTTTTAAAATAAAACAAGAAAATATATCTTTTAACTATTTGATTAAATAAAAAAAATTTTGACTGTTTTATTAATATATAAAAACATCGCTGACTATTTGATAATAAAAAAATCACTGGCTATTTGATAATAAAAAACATTTTTTGCTTGATTAATAATGATATGTGCTAATTTTATCAATTAATTTTGCAAAGGCATCAAAGCACCATATTACTAACTTATCATACATTAAAAATATTCCAAGAAAGATCAGATTTACCATGAAATATGTTGCATATGGATTCCAAATATATCCAAGCGTTGAAATATCAAAAAATAGACTTATTACTCCAAGCAAAGCCCAAAATAACACCATAGCATATGCTATTTTTGCTAAAGCAGCATAATACCATTTAAGTTTCCCTGCTTTTACATTTCTGTCTAAATAGACTGCAATTATTGTATATAGACCACCTATAAAAGCAAAACCTACTATTTTTACATTGATGAAAATTAAACCAATTGCAATAATTCCAATGTATGCAAGAAATGATTCTTTGTAATATTCTTTTGTAAGTGGCAGCATAAGACCCATTACAGTAAGCACTCTAAATGCTAGTTTTAATGGTCTAACATAGAAAGATAAAATAATTGACATAACAGAAATAGCGGCACCAAAACCTGCTAAAGTAAGCCTTTGTGATGGCTTTGTTTTCACATTATTTTGTTTTCTTCCACTATGTACCATATGCCTTTTTTAACACCACTTTTTGTGTTTGTCTAAATCATCCTTAAATTGCATTAATTTATTTAAATCAAACACTTCTCTTTTAACTATTCAAGTCAAATTTAACTAACTTTTAATTTAACTTTGTGCTGATTTATTTAAGTTAACAAAACTTTTTTTGCAAAATTATTTAAGTTCAACTAAACCAACTTTTCTTTTAACTTTGCGTAAAGTTTTATTTGCAATATATGCTGCTTTTAAAGCGCCTTCTTTTGCAGTTTCCATCAAGTACGCCTTGTCTTTCATTAATCTTGTATATTCTGCTCTTATAGGTGCTAAATGTTCTATTACAGCCTCTGCTACAACTTCTTTTATATCTTTATAGCTATATCCTGTATATTTGTCAATTACGCTTTCTAAAGATTGTCCACTCATAGCAGATAAAATTACTAAAAGATTTGATACTCCAGGTTTATTTTCCACGTCATATCTAACTTCTCTTTCTGAATCAGTTACTGCCCTTTTGATCTTTCTTGCAATTGAATCTGGATCTTCAATAATTGAAATTGCACCATTTGGATCTGGATCTGACTTGCTCATTTTAGAAGTTGGATCTTGAAGTGAAAATATTTTTGCTCCAACTTTTGGATAAAATCCTTCTGGAATTGTAAACACATCGCCATAAATATTATTAAAACGCATTGCTATATCTCTAGTAATTTCTAAATGTTGTTTTTGGTCTATACCAATTGGAACATAATGGACTTGATAGAGTAAAATATCTGCTGCCATTAAAACAGGATAATCTAATAGCCCCATATTGATATTATCTTCATTTTTCGCGGATTTATCCTTAAATTGTGTCATTCTTTGCATCTCACCAACATAGGTAAAGCAATTTAATAACCAAGTAAGTTCAGTGTGTGCTGGCACATGTGATTGAAAGTATAAAACACATTTTTCTGGATCAAGTCCAGTGGCAAGTAATTGCGCAAAAAATGATAATCCTCTTTGTCTATATTCTGTTGGATTTTGTCTAACTGTTAATGAATGTAAATCTGCAATTGCAAATATTGAATCAAAATCATCTAAAAACTTTAGCCAATTATTAATGGCTCCTATGTAATTTCCTATGGTAATAATCCCTGTTGGTTGTATTGCAGAATAAATTCTTTTTTTCCCTTGCTCCATCTCCAATTCTCCTTTATGTTACATTTAATATTTTAGCAAATTATACTAAATATGCAAATATATACTATTTTATATATAAAATTTTAGATGCACCCCATTTTCAAAAAAACAACAAACAATCTTGCTTTACAACAGCATATTTAATAAATTTAGCAACAAATTAAAAATATAATAATGTTTATCAAAAAAACTAATTAAAAAAGACAATAATATCTACTGAACATTGTCTCTTTGAAACAACTAAATTTTACAATATTATCTAAATCTTACTTGCAAGTTAATTTTTATAAAATCTTCCCCATTTTCTCTATACATTGTTCCAAAATCATGTCTAGAGGTAGATGCCGTTTCATATTTTGTATTTTTCAATAAATACTCTTCAAAATAATTTATTGTTTTTAACTTCACTATTATAAAATGTGACTCTTCACCCAATAGTTAATCTTATTTTTCAAGTAATTTATATATTGTTTCCTCAATTTCACTATTGTCTACAACTAAAGTATGACGTTTTTCTAAAGAGTCGAGTTCTTTTATTTGTTTTGGAATTTCAACATCAGTGATTTCATTTAGTTCTTTAACTGCCTTAAAACCATCTACTTTAACTCCTTCAAGAGCATAAATTACATCCGTTGGAAATTTATATGGACTTGCTGTTGAAACAATTACGCTTTTATGTTTATCATCAGTATCATCACGATACATATATAGTGCATTTGCACCAACTGCTGAGTGAGGATCTAGGGTATAATTAAACATTAAATTTACATATTTTATTGCCTCTAATGTATCTGCTTCATTTGTGTAATATGCAACAAATTCTGATAGTTTTGCCTCTATTTCTTCTACATCGACATAATATGCTTTGTCATATTGTAGTTTTTCCATTAACTCAACAATTCTTTCAAAATCTCTATCATATAGTTCAAACAAAAGTCTTTCTAAATTAGAAGAAACTAAAATATCCATTGAAGGCGACATGGTTTTGTAAAATTCTCTATTTGCATTGTATTCGCCCTTATTGAAAAAGTCTGTTAATACATTGTTTTGATTTGATGCAACAATTAATTTATTTATTGGTAAACCCATTCTTTTAGCATAATATCCTGCTAAAATATTTCCAAAATTTCCAGTTGGAACTGAAAAATTAATTTTATCTCCCATTTTAATTTCATCAGTACCTACAATATCTAGATATGCAGAAAAATAGTAGACAATTTGTGGAACCAATCTTCCCCAGTTAATTGAATTTGCAGAACTTAAAGAGTATCCCATAGATGCAAATCTTTCTTTTGCTTCTTCACTTCCAAAAATTCTTTTTACTGTAGATTGTGCATCATCGAAATTTCCATTAATTCCTATTACATGTACATTTTTCCCTTCTGCAGTTTGCATTTGAAGTTTTTGCATTTCAGATACACCGTCTGCTGGATAAATTACAACAATTTCAGCGCCTTCAACATCCTTAAATCCTTCAAGTGCTGCCTTTCCAGTATCTCCAGAAGTTGCAACTAAAATCAAAGTTTTTTCTTTAACATTTAATTGCTTTCTTGCTCCTACTAATAAATGTGGAAGTAAGGTCAAAGCAATATCTTTAAATGCATATGTTGGACCATGAAACAACTCTAAAACATATGTTTCATCATCTAATTTCAAAACAGGTGCAGGATCACCATCAAATCTTGCATATGCTTTTTTCGTATATGTTTTTAAATCTTCTGGATCGTAATCTGTTAAAAATTTGCTTAAAATGTATGCACTTCTTTCGTAATATTCTAATGGAATTAAATATTCCAACTCGGCTTTTGTTAAAACAGGAAAAGATAAAGGAACATATAGACCACCATCTTTTGCAATACCTTGTAAAATAGCCTCACTCGCTTTCGCGCCGTATTCTCCCCTTGTACTTATATATTCCACTGATACCTCTAAAATTATTAATATTTACTTATCTAATTATTATATTTTATTAGCAAATTGTCCAATAAATCTACATGCATAACTGATTTTGCCTTAAAAAGTAATCTAAAACTTTTATCCAAACTACTGCTTTTCTCTTTGAAAATCTTATAGCCTACTTATGAAACTATGCTTTTCTCTTTGAAAATCTTATAGCCTACTTATAAAACTATGTTTTTCTCTTGGAAAATCTTATAGCTTACTTATGAAACTATGTTTTTCTCTTTTTGAAATTTTTGTATATAGCTCACCTACAAAACCAGTTTTCAAGCTTGTCAGTTAAAGTTTTTAATGGCTTCGATACAACTTTAATTAATCTTTTGTTTTTTTGAAATGCTTAGTCTTTTTTGTCGATGAATTGTTTAATAAAATCTGGTAATTTCTCATAATCTTCTGAGATTGTTAAAACAAAAGTTGCTTCTGTCTTGTTAGAAATTTGAATTAATCTATCAAAGCAAGATTTCATTTCTGCAATAGATTTACCAATCATCCTTGCTAAGCCATCAATAAAAAAGAGACGAATGTCATAATTGGCCTCTTGCATTCCTTGAATGAAGCCAATGAACCCGTCTTCTGATTTTATGTTACTTTCTTTTGTATTGGTAAATCTAATTTGATATTTTATTTCGTGTATATATCTTGATGTATCTGCGATAAAAACTATGTCACCTAGTTCTTTTGCGATGCTGTCGTTTGCCATTTCAATAATTTTCTTAGTCTTTCCTGAACCCTTTGCACCGTAAATAATTTTGATCATATAAACCTCTCTTTTGAGTTGTTAAGTATATTTTATCACATTGACTTTTTTTTTCAAGAGCCAAGCAAAAAAATATAAGCATTTTTACACAAGATTTTTTGCCATTATTTTCTATTTAACCGTGCCCCTTAACGCATAAACACCTTTTTATTTAACTAATAAAATAAAAAATATTTAAAAAATAAACTTTTTGACTTCTTTATTTTTTCACAATAAAAAATCGCATTAACTCATAGCATTAAAGTTGTTAAATATCTTTAATTTTGAATTTTTTTGTAAACAATGTCTCATATTGAACATCACAAGCAATATGAATACTTACCATTAAATCAATTCTTAAAATTATTTGTATACAATGTCTCATATTTAACATTGCCAGGAATTGGAATGCTTGCAATTAAATCAAATTTTGAAATTTTTAACTTAAGACTAAAATCCGTTTTTTTATATTTAATGTTTTTCCTTGATATTGTTATGTGTGGATAGAAGTTTTCTCTTTTATTAAATGAAATATTTGCCTTTTCTAATTTTGCATCAATTAACTTTTTTAACTCTATTAATTTTTCATTTTCTACAACATTGAAAACATATATGTTTAATCTTGGCATTTTAGAAATACCGCTTATTGTAATGTCAAAACTTTCAAAATCAATCTCACTTAGTACTTCTATTATCGCTTGTTCATTATCAGTTTTGCCGATATATACTAAGGTTAAATGAATTTTTTCTCTTGCCGTAAGTTTATTTTTATCATCTACAATTTTTTCTAAATGCTCATAAATTTTTTCCACTTCTCCTTTTGAAAAAGTTAAAGCGGTAAACAAATTCCCTTTATGTTTCTTTTCATTTTTTAATAAATCTTGCTTTTCCATACATCTTTATTTTAACAATCTTTAAGATTAATTTCCAAGTTTAACTTTTTGTATGATTGACTAAATTCTTATGACACAAACATGCTTTACTGTTTATGAAAAAATGACTTTGCATCAAAACATCACTTTTGCCCAATAAAAAAAGTGGCTTTCACCACTTTTTTAATTTATTCTTTTTTGCCTTTATATAATTTTTTAAGTTTTTTTGGATCAACGCTGTCTATGAAGGCTATTAATTCTTCATCACCTATTGTTGTTGTTCTTCCTGCTGCATATACTGCATCAACTTTTTCTTTTATACTTTTAATTAAAGCATCGTTTTTGTCAATTTTTTGATCATCTTTTAAGTGGAAAAATGCATTCATCCAAAATGCTATTCCTGCAAGACCTGAATTAACATCCACTGCAACTCTTGCTGGTCTATTTAAGATTTTTTCTGTATTGAAAATATTATATATTTCTTGATCTTTTAGTAAACCATCGGCATGGATACCTGCCTTTGTCAAATTAAAGTTCTTTCCTACAAAAGGAGTTCTTGAAGGAATTTTATATCCAATTTCATTTGTATAGTAATCTGCAATTTCTGTAATAACGGATAAGTCCATTCCATCAGTTGTGCCTCTTAAAGATGCATACTCAATTGCCATTGCTTCTAAAGGACAATTACCTGTTCTTTCTCCAATACCTAATAAAGAACAGTTAACTGCACTTGCACCATATAGCCAAGCGGTTGTGGCATTTGTAACAACTTTGTAAAAATCATTATGACCATGCCATTCAATTTGAGATGATGGAATTTCTGCATAATGTTTTAATCCATAGATTATGCCTTGTACGCTTCGTGGCATTGCAGATCCTGGGAATGAAACTCCATAACCCATAGTATCGCAACATCTAATTTTTATTGGCATTTTTGCTTCATCGCCAAGTTTTTTAATTTCTACTGCAAGCGGAACAACAAAGCCGTAATAGTCTGCTCTTGTAATGTCTTCAAAATGACATCTTGGGACAATATCATATGATAAAGCCTCTTTAATGACGCCTAAATATTTATCCATTGCTTGTTTTCTAGTTAAATTCATCTTTTTGAAAATGTGATAGTCTGAACAAGATACTAAAATACCTGTTTCTTTTATATCCATGTTTTTAACTAATTCAAAATCTTTTTTGCTTGCTCTAATCCAGCTTGTAATTTCTGGAAATTTTAAGCCTAAATCTTGGCATCTTCTAACGGCTTCTTTATCTTTATCTGAATACAAGAAAAATTCTGATTGTCTTACTAATCCTTTTGGTCCACCAAGTTTACTTAGTAATTTGAATAGATCGACAATTTGCTCAACAGTATATGGAGCTCTTGATTGTTGTCCATCTCTAAAAGTTGTATCAGTCATCCAAATTTCTTCAGCACACGCCATTGGCACATTTGTGAAGTTAAATAGAATCTTTGGAACCTCATCATATGTAAACATTTCTCTAAACAATTGAGGTTCTTTTCTGTCTTGCAATTCATGCGTGAAGTTATGTGTTTCTAATAAACTTCTATTTTCATTCCAAAATATTTTCTCTTTCATAAATCATGCCCTTCTTTTTTTTATTTATATCTATTAATTTTAATTCTATTTGATTAATTTTATGTTATGTTTTCGTTATATTTCTTTCAATTAAACCAAGACTTTATTGCTAGTTTCTTTTTTTTATTTATATCTATTAATTTTAATTCTATTTAATTAATTTTATGTTATGTTTTCGTTATATTTCTTTCAATTAAACCAAGACTTTATTGCTAGTTTCTTTTTTATTGTGGTAAGCCTGTATGTTTTTATTACTTTATACACTTTACATTAATAAATGTTATTAATAATTTTGTATTTTTGTTAAAACCCTTCAAGATTGCTTAATTTCGCTGCTTGATCTGCAACTGCAAGAGCTTCTACCATTTCAAAAATATCGCCATCTAAAAATTCTGTTAGAGAATATAGGCTCATATTGATTCTGTGGTCTGTAACTCTGCCTTGAGGATAGTTGTATGTTCTAATACGTTCTGATCTATCTCCAGTACCTACTTGCATTTTACGGTTTTCTGCATATTCTTTATCTTTTTGTGATTGATAATATTCATATAGTCTTGCCTTTAAAACTTTCCAAGCCTTATCTCTATTTTTAATTTGGCTACGTTCATCTTGACATTCAACAACTATGCCAGTTGGTATGTGAGTAAATCTAACAGCACTTTCAGTTTTATTAACATGTTGTCCGCCTGCACCACTACTTCTAAATGTATCTATTTTTACATCTTTATCATTAATTTTCACATCTACATCTTCCGCTTCTGGTAAAACTGCAACTGTAACAGTTGAAGTGTGAACTCTGCCTTGACTTTCAGTTTCTGGTACTCTTTGAACTCTGTGAACACCACTTTCATATTTCATTTTTGAATACGCACCTTTACCTTTAATCATGAAAGTTACTTCTTTAACTCCGCCAAGTTCTGTCATATTTGAGTTAATTTCTTCTATTGTCCAATGTTGTCTTTCTGCAACTCTATAGTACATACGCATAAGTTCATAACCAAATAAACTGGCTTCTTCGCCACCTGCACCTGCCCTAATTTCAATGATAACGTTTTTCTCATCCATTGGATCTTTGGGAATTAACATGACTTTTAGTTCTTCAACAATTTCTTCTTTTTTATCTTTTAGTTCATAATATTCAGCCTTTGCAAGTTCTGCCATTTCACTATCGTCTGAAGATTGCATTGCTTCGCAAAGTTCCATTTCTTCTTCACACTTTAAATATCTATTATATGCTTCAACAATCTCAGAAATTTTTGCATGTTCAATTGAGTCTTCTTTCCATTGTTCACTCCCAATTTTAGCAGGATCTGCAAGAGACTCATTTAATTCTTCGTATCTTTTTTTAATTGCTTCTAACTTTTCAATCATATATTTTTACCTTTGTTTATTTAAGTTGTGTGTTAACTTTTATACTATCTTTAACCTCTATCTATTTTTGGGGTTGCGTTGCAATTATTTAGTTTTGCAATCTTTACTGTATGTTTTAGTTTCCCCTTTTAATCATTACCCTTTGTCATTTCAATCAATCTTTTCATTAAAACATTACATTTGGGCTTTGTCTTCATTTTCATTAATGATTAAAACTCTTGCAATTGGTGGATTGTTGTAATCATAGACAACATCTATTTTTTCATCTTTGAATAAGGCTTTGACATCTTCTAATTGGTCTATGCCGATTTCTAACATTAATACTCCACCTTTTGTTAAATATTTTTTGTATTCGTTTGCAATGATGGTATAAAAATCAAGACCTTTTTCACCACCATCTAATGCACCAGTTGGTTCATAATCTCTTACAATACTATCTAGTGATTTTATATCTTCAGTTTTGATATATGGTGGATTTGAAACTATGACATCAAATTTACCTTCGATTTTTTCAAAACAATCTGATTTCATAAATGAAACATCTAGATTTAAGTCATTTGCATTTTTATTTGCAATTTCTAATGCTTTAGCAGAAATGTCTGTACCTACAACAATATTTGATGATGGGATATTGTTTTTTATTGCAAGTGCTATTGCTCCACTACCAGTACAAAGATCTAAAATTCTAAGACCTTTTTGCTCGCCTACATATTTAATGACTTGTTCAGCAAGAAGTTCAGTATCAAATCTTGGTATTAAAACATTTTGATCTACATAAAGTTTAATTCCATAAAAATGTGCTGTATTACTTGCATATTGTAGTGGCATTCCATTTTTGCATTTTTCTGCAATCTCTTTTGCCTTAGTCATTTTTTCATCATCTAATCTTGTTATTTTAGCAAGTTCTGATTTTGTTGAAACGTTGCAAACATCCATTATGATCAAATCAACTTCGTTTTTTCTGCTCCCTTGTAAAATCTTTTCAAGTTCTAGTTTTGCCTTTGTTATTGGAGTGAATAAAATAAATTTTTCATTTTCAAGATCTGGATTTGCTTCCATTTCTAATACTTTGTTAAAGGCTACAATTGCAACTTCAACCATTTGGTCGTCTGGTTGCTTTGTTGTCAGTTTTTGCATTAAAAGTCCTGGCGCTTTTAGAATTTTAACAAACCAGTTATCAAATTTTGCAAAAAACTTTAATGCCTCATAACTAACACCCATTATGAGAGGAAGCAGTGCAATTCTAATTAGAGCATTTACAATTCCTAATCTATGCCATTTTACAAATGAAAAAATGATAAGAGAAATTGAAAAAACTATTATTATGAAAGTTGTTCCACATCTATCATGAACAGTTGTTTGTTTTTGAACATTTTCTACTGTTAAAGGAAGTCCTTTTTCATATGCACTTATTGTTTTATGTTCTGCACCATGATATCTAAATAGTCTTTTAATATCTTTCATTTGGCCAATTAGTAAAATGTACAAGATAAACATCACTAATTTTAATAGCCCTGCGGTAAGATTTGGATAAAATGATTGTAGAAATGGTGTTTGCCCACTTAAATCAATATTTTTAAAAATTCCTTTTGTAATGTATACAGGGGCTACAATGAAAATGCCAACTGCAAACAAAACTCCTAAAATTATGCCAATTGCAATTGCAACTTGCATTATGTCTATTTTGAATGTCTTAGCAAGCCATTTTTCAAATTTTGAAGGTGCTTCATCTATATCATCGCCATAAACTTCAGCAGTTTTAGTTAATGTTTTCATTCCAACTACCATGCTGCTAAAGAAATTTACAACTCCCCTAATTATTGGGATTCTAAAAAATACATTTTTTTCACTAGGTTGTTTAAATCTTTCAGTATCAATTTGTATTTCACCATATGGATCACGCACAGCTGTAGCCATAACGCCTTTGCCACGCATCATGACGCCTTCTAATACTGCTTGTCCGCCAATATGAGTACAGTTTTTTCTTGCCATTTTACACCTTTTTCTAGTAATTACATTGTTTTATTTAAAAATGATTTTTCAGTCAAAACATTTTCTACCTAAAGAGAAAAACTCTATACAAAATTAAAATTTATTTGCAATTTAACCTTGTAAATAAACAAAAAGTGCAGTTATCAGCCTGCACTTTCTTTATTAATGGTTAATAATAAACTAGTCATTTAGGCCGTAACGTTTACGGAATTTATCAACCCTTCCGCCAGAGTCTACGATTTTTTGTTTACCTGTGTAATAAGGGTGACATTCACTGCAGATATCAACTTTTAAGATATCAACTTTTTTTGTTGTGCCTACGCGAAACTTTGCGCCACATGCACACTCTGCATCAATTACTTTATATTCTGGATGTATTCCTTCTTTCATTTTATTACCTCTTAATATTTTATATTAGTGCTAGTAAATTATATTTATATAAAATTTAATTGTCAACTATTTTATGCGTTTCGTTTTTTTGAACGTAATTTCAAATATTTTACAAAAAACCTAAATTTCAACCAACTAAAAAATTAAAATTATATTTTGACTATCTAAAAACTTAAATTTTTCTTCCAATAATTTTAAAAATCAAACTTATATTCCAACTACCTTAAAGCATTAAACTTTTATTCAAACCATCTTAAGAAATGAAACTTAT
>DUUO01000018.1 GCA_012841525.1 Clostridiales bacterium | reverse complement strand
TCAAACTCAATTTTTATACAAACAAGATGAAGATTTCAATGATGTTGGACAAGCACCAAGTATTTATGTTTATGAAAATGGTGAAAATAACGAAAACGGACGGAAAAAAATTGTTCGCGATCCTACTACTGCTGCTGATTCTACGCTTTTTAAATTTTCTAGAGATCCATATTATAGTGGTCAACAATCTGAGCCAGAGCCGCCTTCAAATGTTGGAACATACAGAGTATATAGTAATATAATATACAGAGCAGGTAATGGTTTAGAAGCTCTTGCTGGACCCATTCTCTTAAATTTCAGCATTGCACCAGTTTCATTGACTAGTCAAGGTAATTTTAACAGAGATTCCTTAGACTCATTTAGTTTTACCTATAGCGGGGAAGAACATAGACCAGATCCAGGAGAAATGATTTTTGAATTCAGGGATACGTCTAGACCTGAAGGTGATCGAGAAAGAATATATAAACTCAAAAGAAATGTCGACTATTTGCCAAGTGCATATGTGTATTCAAATAATATAAATGCATCTTTTGATGGTTCTTCTGACAGACCTACATTAAAAATTACTGGGAATGGAAATTTTACTGGCAGTGCTGAGGCATTTTTTAGAATTGATCCAATGGATGTAACAGTTATAAATAGTTATGGACAAGAAGAAGTTCTCTTTACGCAAGTAGGAGATCGTGAAGGTGAGCAAGACAGTAAAAAAGTTTCACTTGAAATTGCTGCATTTCATGATACTCAAATGTATTCAAGAGATGTCGAAGGATCAGATTTTCCAAAGCCCAATGTTTCATATTTAAGATTTGGTTGGAGTAGTTATGCAATTGGACTTTCTGATAAAAGTGCTGCTGAGGGTGGTTATCCAGATGCTGCAATGGAAAAGAGATTTTTCTTTATAAACAGAAAATTTTATGACGATGACAGACAAAATAGTAGTGCTTCCTTTGGCACTGGAATTACATATAATGGCGTTTATTATGATAAATATAGAGTAGAAAGTGGAGCAATTAAAAATGATCCATCAGATCCAGAAACTAGTCCAAACTGGGTTGTTGCAGCAGAATATGAAATTGATTATACCTCATATAAATGTGAACAAGATAACACTGCAAAGAAAATTTATGGATCTTTTAAAATAAATTTTGTAAAAGGTTCAAACTTTATAGGTGAACTTAGAGTTAGATATGAAATTATTCCACGAAATTTAAATGCAGCAAAAGTAGAAGTTGCTAAATATACAGATGGCGAAAGAATATATAATGCAAATGGGCAACCTCATCTTGTTCTACCATATGAAATAAAAGTTTATGATGAAGTACAAGTTTGGGAACCTGTATATAATGAACATGATCAATCTAAAATTGACAAATATGTGCCTCACCCATACTCAAGAGTATATATATTTGCTAGAAATTCATATCAAGGTGGCGAGATTTATGATGGATATTTTGATGATGCAGAGGGTTCTTACAGGGATAATATTGGTACAAATATTAATGTTAGAGATAATTTAGAAAACCCTATAAATAGAGGATGGGTTGGTTCAATATATTTTGGGTTAGGATATAAAAATGAAATACCGCCTTTAAATTCACCTGGAAACTATATGATTTTCCAAGTTCATGAAAATGAAGGTTTGGGCATGAATAAATTTAACTTTATGTTTAGAGGTCAAATTCGTTTATGTTTTGATATATCACCAAAACCTTTTTCTAATGCAACAAAAATTGGTACAGAAGGAAATATTCCACTTGCACCAAAGGATGTAATATACAATGGAGCAGAACTTGAAATTCCAAGTATATATGTTGAAGATGATGGTTATCAATTAAATAAAAACTCAAACTATTTAGATTACGAATTTTCATATTCAAATAATAAAGATGTAAGTTTTGATGAAAATGGAAATATAATGGCAAGTGCCGAAGTTACAATTACTGGTATAGGTAACTATTCAGGCACAGCAAGACAAAACTTCAAAATATTGAGAAGAACATTACAAAATGAATATCTTGCTGCAATACATTTACCAGCAGAAACTTATACTGGTCAAACAATAATTCCGCAAATCGATGAATTTAATATTACTTTCATATCAGGCACAATTCCAAGAGAACCAGGCTTTGATCATGATAGACCAGATGCTTTGCAGTCAAAAACTTTTGTTATTTCAAATATATATAGACCTTCCGACCCAGATGATCCAGATTATGATCCTGAATGGCCAAATGGCAATATTAAACCACAATTTGAAGTATTAGAAGGTATTGGAAATTCTGGAACGAATCAAGATGCTGGAACAGAGGGTAATTGGGTTAATATTAGAATAATTAATGGTAATTTCCAAGGTGTAATCAAAGCCTCGTTTGAAATTTTACCTCTTGATATTTCTGTTGAGGGCGTGCCGATTACTGGACAAACTTCTTGGTCTTCAATTGGAGCATATTTCAATCAAGTAACATATACAGGTTCACAAATAGCACGATTACCAATAGTAGCAAATCAATCTCAAGGCAATACAATAGCTGTATCTATTCACTATGGCGGAACATCAAAAATATTGCAGTATGGATCAATATCTAGTGCATGTGATTATTATATTACTGAAAATAGTTGGGGAACAAATATCAATGCTGGAGATGGATATAAAAGGGATAGTGATGGCAATAAAATTCCTAGAAAAGATGGAGATGGCAATATTTTACATGACTTCTTAGGTAATGTACTTTACGAAGAAGATGAAAATACTGGTGGAAGGGTTACAATATACGGAAAAGGCAATTATACTGGTAGTTTTGTTTTAAAATTTGAAATAGTACCACGAGATATTAACCGTGATAATGAATATGAAGTTAAAATTGATGATAGTCCTGAATCTGGTTTTTTAAATGATGGATATACTTATACTGGTTTACCAATAAATCCTGAAGTTGAAAGTGTTCATAGTACTTTTGGAAATAGCACTAAATTATTAGTAAGAGATGTAGACTATGTTGTAGATTATAACGATTTCGCAGAAGATATATATAATAACGGATATAATGTATCTGTGCTTAGAGGCGGTAAAATAGCAGTTAAAGGAATAGGCAACTATACGGGGAAATATATACATACATTTAAGATCAATCCAAGGGAACAAACAGTAAATCTACTTATTGCAGAATCTAGTGATAATCCTGATTTGAAAATTGAAACAAAAGCAACTTCTAGGGCTGATTTTGAAATTAATGCAGATTCACCTGGATACATCATAGTTAAAGGAAAAACTGATGCAATATATCCTACTCCTAGAAAAGTTAAATTCAGAATGGTTAATTCTCAAGGACTTCCAAGTGATTTAGTAACGCACGAGGTAATTTATCTAAGCATTGATATTGTAGATGGTTTTGCTATTACAACTGCTCAAATTAATTTTGTACCAGGAAAATATGGTGTTGTTAGAATAATAGCAGAACAAGAAGATGGACTTGCAAAAAATATAGATACAGATATAGGTAGAATAGAAGATGGTTTTGTTGGCGTTAATCCATATTTTCAATATGGCAATTATAAACCTGTATCTCAAAGTGAAGGTTCTTTAGTTGAATCTAAAAGAATTTATTTAAAGCGTCAAGATAGTGCAGACAGACTAGTTCCTCTATCTAAAATGTACGGAGATCAAAATTTTGAAATTCGTCCAAACCTTAATTCACAAAGATTTGGAAATACTAATTTTAATATTGAAATTTCCAATACTGACATATTAGATTTTGAAAGCTATATTCAAGGTGCAGAAGTTTATCGATTTAAGATATTATCTCACGGAATTGTTACTATAAAATTATCTCACGATGGATTTATACATGGTACTGACATTGATAAAGCCTATGTAAGTTTTGAAAAAACAGTTGAAGTTAATATAGCAAAAAGAGATTTATTTATAATGTTTGGAGGCTTTAAAATTTCTCCAACTGACATTGAAACACTTTCAACTTTTGAATATGGTTTTTATCGTCAAAGCAATGGTGTATGTTATTCTAGTGTTTCAGATGGTGTTTTACTTCATCCTGTATATCTATATAAAACTCTTATAAATGGAAGATTAAATGAAGGCCTTGCCTATAACGATAGACCAGAAGATGTTTTCGAACAAGGTCTTACATTTGATGGAATTAACGATGAAATTCCAAATGTTGGTACAATTGAGATTGATGTAAGAGTACCGTCTGGTTACCAGGGTGGAAAATATGCAAACTACAATATTATGAATGTACCTGGAGCTCAAGGTGCAGAAAATTATCAAAAAGGAAAAATTAAAATTGTTAAAAAAGAACTAACTCCTTATGTAAAATTACGTAGTAGTGGTAATCCAGTTAGCCAACTTGAAAAAACTTATGGTGAAAATAGCGAAGACATCGATTCTAGCAAATATCAAATAGATTACAGAGGTTTTGTAGAAAACGCTGATAATGCAATAACCACTCCATCATTCATAATACGTTCATATAGAACTTTAGGTGTTGAAGGGCCACACACTGCTGTAAATCAGCACTTATCAGTAAACGCACCTTCATATGCTAGTGCAAATGAATATAACATTAAAAAGTTTTCAAGTGTTGGAACATATTTAGTTTATCTTTCTGAGGGTGAAGCACAAAATTATATCATTAAAAAGACAACTATTCCTTATGTGATTACAAAAGCCAGTGTCAATATTACATTTGGTATGGGTGGGGAAGGTAATAATAAATATTTAATGCAACAGCCATATAACGGTGGAGAAATTGATTTATCAAAACAACAATATTTTAATCAATCAGGCATAGAAGTTACAGGCTTAGAAGGTGGTAGTACACCAATGGATTCTTCATCTATAGAAAGGTTTTCATTCAGATATGTTCATGATGGTCAAAGTGATGGTGGTAAACTTGTTAGACCGCCTGCAAATGCTGGAAAACATAGAGTTGAAATTACTTTTACTGCTGATATCAATGATAACTATAAAACGACAACAGTAGAAATGCCAGAACTTGATCAATATTTCATTTTAGAAATAACAAAAGTTGCTCCAGTTATTGTGATGAACGAGATTTCCGTTCAATATAAAGAAGAGAGTTTAACCTTAAGCGATTTAGGTGTTGGTGCTCAAATTTTTGGAATTCCAGGTGGCTCAACTCCTAATCCTGAAATAATTGAACCATCAAATTATCAATTTAGAGTTCATGGTGCTGCATCATATACAACTGAATGGCCAACTGACATGAATACATATGATGTAAAAATTACATATACAGCAAGTTCAGTAAGCAATTATATAGATTTAACAAAAGAGTTTGAAAATATTTTAGTAATAACGCCAAAAGATGTATATATAACTGCTGAAAGTAGAGAATTTGTTTATAGATCTTCAATGTGGCCATATCCATCTTCTGGAATAAAAGGATATAAATCATCAGCCTATGATGAAGAGATTGAGCCCAAGGGTAGCAATGGAATACATATTGAATATCAAAAAGATGGTGCAGTTGTAAGTCAACCTATAGATGCTGGTGTTTATGATGTTATAATTACATTTGATCCAGACAATAATAACTATCGACCAACTACTAAAGCATTCCCTGGACTTTTAAGGATAAGACAATTTGATTTGTTCCAAGATAATCATGATACAGCATTGCAATATAATGGAGTTAAAGTAGTAGATTATGATGGTTATTCCAAGGCTTTTCTAAGAGAAGAAATTAAACTATTAAAACCAGAAGATCATCTTCCTCCAAGAGAATGTAATTATGTTGCTTATTACGTTCCTGTGGGTTCAGCAACTCCTGTTTTAGCACCTAGAAATGCTGGAACATATAAACTAGTAATAAAATATGAACAACGTGAAAATGACAACTACACGATGTCACAAGATATAGAATACGAAAATGTTTTAGTCATTAATCAAATAAATCCTAAAGTTACAAGTTATCAGAAAAAAGAGACACCATTTACTGGAAGTGGTGCAAGTTTCCCAGTTAGTCTTATAGGTGAAACTTATAATGATGGTGGAATATTAAAAACCGATACATTGAAAGGTAATATTGTTTTATATTATAAAAATGTTAATCAGTCTCAAAGCGAATATTCAAGAACTTTACCAATTTACCCAGGTTCATACGATGTAAAAGTTACATATATGCCAGAGACAGCAGATAATTATCAAAGTTTTGAATATGAAATTTTTGATATTTTGACTATCACAAAAGTTCGTCCAACACTTCAATTAAGGGTTGAAGGTTTTGCTAGTTCAACAATAACAGTAGATTATGAAAATAGAGACATCATAAAAGAAATTATGAAAGTTATTGCAATTGGCAGAGGCCAATCTGTTCCAAAGATAGATAATGAACAAGGGCCAGGAATGGCAATAACTATAACATATAGAAAAGGAAGTAGTATTATAAGTAGCGATGAAATTAAAGATGCAGAAAGTGGCGAATATGAAATTCTTGCTGCATATCAAGCACCTTCAAATGAGACAATATATACAAATGTGCCTCAAATGAAAATTGATGGCAGACTTATAATTAGAAATGTTAAACCTATTTTGAGTTTAGAAAACTTAAATGTTACATATAATGGTTTTGCTATTACTCCAAATGTTGCTCTAATTACAAATCTTGAAGGTAGACAAGCAAAGGGAACATTGGTATACAAATATAGAAAATCTAATGAAATTGAATATACTTTAGAGCGTCCTGTTATGGCAGGTGAATATGATGTTCAAGTTGAATATAGAGCAAAACAAGGCGATGATAACTTCTCTTCTGCTACAGTAATTTTCAGAAATGCAATTATTATCAATGCCTTAGATATTGAAGTTGAGGCTATATACGGACAAGGAAAAACATTTGATGGAATTAGGGCAGATGAAAAATCTTTACTATATTATTATTCATATGAACAAGATGGAATAAAGATATTTAATTACTCTGATGCTAGAAATGCAAAAGATGATAAATATGATTTGTCACAATCATTATATTATGCAGAAAATGGTGTTGGATATGTTATTGATACTGCTTCAAAAATGGCTTTTGCAGATTATGAAGTATTTAAGGTATTACCTAAAACATATAGCTTTATATATGATTCAACCGATGGTATTAGAGGACTTGATTCAATAACTGCAAATAGCAATGAGCCAGTATATGAAGCATATTCAAGAGAATCTAGAAGATTATTTACCGTTGATACAATTAATATGGTTGTATACACAAATAATGAATCAATAGATTATTATCCATTGAATAAAGTTAATGGGTATTTCTTCAGTTTATTAGATAATAATGGTTATTCTTATACAGTTAGAATTAATCCATCAAATATTAGTCCAACTGGTGATTATAAAGTAGTAATAGGTGGTTTACAAAGAACATTTAAGGTCAACTTAGACCAAATGGAAGTAAAAACTCCAAATTTACAAACAACATACAAAATCTTTGAATCCGCTGGTGAAATTAGAAAACCATTAAATAATGGTGCATATGAAACATTATATTTTAATTATGAAAATGATGTAACTAAAGGCGATAGCAAAACTCCAATGTTTATGTTATTTGCATCTGATGGTTTTGTATACAATATTTTACCAAACAGCAACAAGACAAAGAGAATGTTTAGATTAAGTATTAAAGATTTATCGTTTACTACAAATGATGGTGTAGAGCATAATTTTGAAAATACTGATTTAGAAAAAATTTATGGTGAAAATATATACAAAAAAGAAATTGATGGAAAAACTTATATTATCGATCTTTTAAGATGTTATGCAAGAGTTGAAAAAACTAATAAATATCAAGTTGATGGTGAATATATCATATTACCATTTGGACTTGGATCTATATCATTATCTCAATTAGTTGCTTTACCATATCAACCATTCTATTTATATTCTGATACTGTACTTGGTGTTGATTATATAATTAATACAGATAATCAAAATGTATATGTAAAAACTGAAGTAGGCTTATTAAATACTGCAAATAATAAAATAGAATTTGAATCTGGAGATGAAGTAAATGTAGATTATGAAACTCTTGTATACAAACTATATAAAGGGACAACAATAGTTGATGAAGATACTTTATTCAATAAAAAATTATATGTTAAAGCTCCAGCTTTATTAAATACAAAAGATAGATTTTATTTAGGTGGAATTTATGTAAGTGAAGATGGTGCTGGAGTTCATAATATAAATATTAGTGGAATGGATGCAGGTGACAATTATAATGTTATTCCAGTCATAGGAACAAAATACCGTATAAATAAAGCAGTTGTCTTTGTGGTTTTCAACCCTGATGAATTTTTGGTTTATGATGGTATGGAAAAATCAATTGATTTTGAATATTTAGGCGAAGTTGCAAGAGATGATTATAAAATTAAAGTCTCACAATCACTTACCAGTTATGAAGGCGATAGAATAAACGCAACTGAAGGTTTAGGATTTAGATTACTAATTGAATTAACTAATCCAAATTATTTCATTATGCTAGAGGCAAGCCCATGGTATCAAATTGAAAAAGCGATGTTTGCTGAATATGGACAAGAGAAAAAAGAAGTTGTTTATACAGGTAATGGATATTTCTTAAATATCACTGGACTTGATTCAAGTTATACAATTAGTTATGTAGGATATGAAGGAACTCCAACCTTTACAGAACCTGGCGAATATACAGTTGAAGCAATAATATCCAAACCAAATTACTATGACCAAAGTGTTGTTATTGAAATGAAAATCAATAGAGCATTGTTTGATATAGAGCCAGATCCAATTAATAGAACCTTGTATTATGGCGAAAAAATGCCAACACTCACTTCATCAACAGAACTAGGAACATTTATGTTCGCAAGTGGTTTAAGTCTAGATCCACGTGTAACAACATATGAATGGGTTTTTGTTCCAAATGATAGCGATTTATTCTATTCTAGATATGTAGGACTTGCTGAAAACAATTATGTAGTAAAAGGCAAAATGGAATTAACAGTAGAAAAAGCACCAGCAAAAATTGCAGTAAAAGGTTCTTTAAATCAAAGTCTAAATAATCCTGAGGTAATCACTCCTATAATAGATGGTAAAATGGTAGCTTCTGAAGATGTCATTATTACATATCAATCTGCAGATGGTGAAATATTTACTAAGATGCCAACACAAGCAGGAAGATATACAGTAAATATTAAATATTTAGGTGATGAAACACATTCTGCAACTGAATATCAAACAGAACTTGTAATTAAAGATGAAGTAAAACTCAACTGGGTATGGATTACTCTTGGAGTTTTAGTAGGCCTTGGAGCACTATCTTCAATGTTTTTCGTCATCCGCAAAAAGAAAAAATATAAATAAAATTATTTGTTAATTATCATCAATGTTTTGTCATTTCTGACAAAGCAAAAATATGAATAACCTTGTTTGACCAACTCATTTAACATTTAACAATAATAAAAAAGCTTTCAATATTTTTCTATTGGAAGCTTTAATTTTAATCACATTAGATACCAAGGGTATTCAAAAATAAAATTTAATGCAGTGATTTTATTATCTCATTTGCTCTTTTTAACTTATTAAATTAGCGATATATTCTTTTAGTCTTTCGCCATATACTAAAAGGCCCATTTCAATATTTGCTTCTAAAAAGCCAAATTTATCGCCAAGATCAAATCTTCTTCCTTCAAATTCATAGGCAATAACACCTTTTGTATTTATTAATTGTGCAATGGCATTTGTTAGATAAATTTCCCCACTTTGCAAAGGAACATTTTTTATTTCATGAAAAATATCTGGAGTTAATATAAATCTACCAAGTGAACAAAGGGTTGATTTTATTTCTTCAATTGAAGGTTTTTCAACAATTGTTTCAACTTTTGTATATCTACCATCTGTTGTGCCTTCTATCGTTCCATATTTTATAGCCTCATGTTTTGGTCTATGTTGTACACCTAAAATTGTTTTACCAGTTTTTTCATATGCATTAACAAGTTGTTTTGTAACTGGGTTACTAGGATTATATATGACATCATCGCCAAATAAAACAGCAAAGGGTTCATTGTTTGCAAATTCTTCAGCAACTAAAATAGCACCGCCATTTCCATTTAAATCTTCTTGATAAGCAAAAGATATATTTGCCTTATCTAATAGGGCATTTAGTTCTTTTAGATTTTCATTAGCAACAATACTCTTATATGTAATGCTAGGATCAAAATATTTTTTAATGCATTCTTTGCCTTCATTTATTATTATTAAAATTTCTTCAATTCCACTTTCAACAGCCTCTTCAACAATATAATGAATAGCAGGCTTTACTGCTACATTTAACATTTCTTTTGGAACACCTTTTGTAATTGGTAAAAATCTAGTTCCATATCCAGCTGCTGGAATGACCGCTTTTTTAACTTTCATAAAACACTCTCCTATTATTAAATTCATTATAGCCCAAATATCTATTTTTTTCTATATAAGGCATATAGTCAAAAGTTTGTTTTAAGTATGGGTAACTTCATTTTTTTGTTTTTTTCTATATTAAGGACATTGTTAAAAGTTTGTTTTTTAATATAAGGCAATTCTGTAGCACAATGTTTATTTTTCGTATAAGATAATTTTTAATTATAAATAATAAGTATTAGAACTCTTAAGCAAATATGTAACGATAAAAAGCACTTACTTTTATAAAAAATATTAAAAATTTTTGCATAGTTGCACTTACCTTTAGACTTAACAGCAAATAAAATATTGGTTTTATTTTTTGCTTTTTGTTGTTGCTATTTTTTATATGTGCTAAAATATTTTAAAGATTGATATGTATATAAAATTTAATATAATAAAAGAAGTTTTTATGAATCCATTATTCCAAGTAGCATCACAATTTAATATAGAGGGCGAGCCTTTTTATGCCAAACAATATGGGAACGGACACATCAATAGAACTTATTTAGTTAAGTGCAAAACTGATGGCGGTGAAGTTAAATATATTCTTCAACAAATTAATCATACCGTATTTAAAAATGTTGAAAATCTTATGAAAAACATTGTTGCAGTAACTAATCATATTTACAAAATAATGGTTGAATCTAATGAAGATATAGAAAATGCTTTAAGAGTTATTAAAACAAAAGATGGTAAAGATTATTTACAAGATAAAGGAAAATCATATGAATTATTAAATTCTGGGAAATATCCTGAGTTTAACTGTATAAAAGGTGATGATGGCCATTTTTATAGATTATATAATTTTGTTGAAAATGGAATTGGTATAGAAACCAAAGCGACAATTGAAGAATTTCGTTCATCTGCATTAGGGTTTGCAAGATTCCAAAAATATTTAGATAGTTTTGATGCAAGTGTACTATATGAAACAATTCCAAATTTCCATAATACTGTAGTACGATTTGAAAATTTTAAAAAAGCAATTGAAAAAGATGTAGCAAATAGAGCGAAAAATGTAGCAGAAGAAATTGAAAAATATGCATCTAGAAAACATTATACAAATGTGGTTGTAGACTTATTAGAAAGCGGTGAAATTCCAACAAGAGTAACACATAATGACACAAAGTTAAATAATGTTTTAATTAACTTAAAAACATTAAATCCAGTCACAGTTATTGATTTAGATACAGTGATGAGTGGCAGTCTTTTATATGATTTTGGAGACTCAATAAGGTCTGGTGCTACAACAGGTGCTGAAGATGAAAAAGATTTAACTAAAGTCAATTTTTCACTAGAATTATTTGAAGCATATGTAGATGGATTTATGAGTGAACTTGCAGATAGAATAACAGATAAAGAAACTGAACTTTTAGCATTTGGTGCAATCTTAATGACATATGAATGTGGCTTAAGATTTTTAACTGATTATTTAGAAAACGATGTTTATTTCAGAGTGCATAGAGAAAACCATAATTTAGATAGAACAAGAACACAAATGAAACTTGTTGAAGATATGGAAAAAGTATTGCCAAAGATGAATGAAATCGTTTATAAATACAAAAACAAGTATTCAAAATAAACATAGATAGTGACATTTTTCAATATATAATTTATAAGTTATATTTTTAAAAGTGTTATAATGATAGTAGAAAAAGTAATATTATAACCATTTAATTGGTTAAAATATAAAAATATTACTATATGAGGCATATAATGAAAATATTAGTTACAGGTGGTGCAGGATATATTGCAAGTCATACAAATGTTGTTTTGTTAAAACAAGGCTATGAAGTTGTTGCAATAGATAACTTTTCAAACAGTAATATTGATGCTGTAAAAAATGCAGAAAAGATCACTGGTAAAAAAATAAAATTTTACGAGGGCAATGTAATGTGTCAAAAAACTTTACAAAAAGTTTTTTCTGAAAATAAAATTGACGCTGTTATACATTTTGCAGGCTTAAAAGCTGTTGGTGAAAGTGTTGAAAAACCACTTTTGTATTATAGAAATAATTTAATCAGCACATTAAATTTATTAAAAGTTATGGAAGAGTTTGGTGTGTATAAATTTATATTTTCTTCATCAGCAACTGTTTATGGAACACCAGAAAGATTACCATTAGATGAGGAATGTGCTTTGTCTACTACAAATCCTTACGGTGCAACAAAATTGATGATTGAAGATATGCTAAGAGATATAAGCAAAGCAGATGATAAATGGCATTTTGTAATTTTAAGATATTTTAATCCAGTAGGTGCTCATAAAAGTGGACTCATCGGCGAAGATCCAAAAGGCATACCAAATAACTTAATGCCATATGTTGCAAAAGTTGCAGCAGGTGAACTTCCATACTTAAATGTTTTTGGAAATGATTATGATACTCCAGATGGTACTGGTGTTAGAGATTATATTCATGTTATGGATTTAGCCAAAGGTCATGTCGCTGCATTAAATTATGTTGATAAATCAAAGGCTGAAGCAATCAACTTAGGAACTGGTGAAGGATATAGTGTTTTAGATATGGTCAAAGCTTTTGAGAAAGCATCAGGCAAACCTGTCCCATATAAAATAGCACCAAGAAGAAAAGGTGATATTGCAAGTTGTTATGCATCAGTGAAAAAAGCAAAAGAACTATTAAACTGGGAAACTGAACTTACTTTAGAAGATATGTGCAAAGATTTATGGAGATTTCAAAGTAACAAAAAGTAAACATATATAATAACAAAAGTATACCAAAGTGATAAATTATACCAAAAATGCATTATGTCATTTTTGGTATTTTTTATGCAATTTCATTTCAAAGTTAAACGATAATTTTTTAGCAGGTTACAAAAATTATTAACAACCTTTAATTGTTATTTTTACGAAGTTATGTAAATTATTTTAAAATAAAGTTACAAAAATTATTAATAACTTGGAGCTGTTATTTTTATAAAACAATACAAATTCATTTAAAAATTTAATGGTTATTTTTGTAAACTACATAAATCCAAGAGTACCTGTTAAGGCAAGGGAAACCATACCTAAAACGAAGAAGAATACAATTTGTGCTAGAAGATAAATGATAAGAGAATATCTTCCAGGAACTGTTAAAGGAGCAAATATTTTTTGATTAACATTTGGGAATAGACTTTTCTTTTTACTGTATAAAACTTGAGCAACAGATGCTCCTATAAAGAAAAATCCAAGAAATGGAAGTAATGGGAAATAGTCATTTGTTAAACCTGCCCAATTATTTGAAAAGACAAAAAAGCCAGAGGCATCATTATTATGTGAAGTGAATATATCACTTGTTTGGAATAAAGTTGTGTTATAAAAATGATTTATAACTAAAATGACAATGGCTAAAACTCCATAAATTGCAAACTTTACCCATTTAGCATATGACTTATCTTTTAATATTAAATTTAATAGGGCATCGATTGTTCCACCAATTAATATGCAAAAACCAAGACAATGTAAAACGCCCATTAAAATAAATAATCCAGTTGTTTGAAAGACTATTTCTGCTAAATAAGTTAAAAGTGTTACTGTATAAGCAACGGCTAAAAGTTTTATACCTCTAATAATATTATTTCTAGAAAATATTATGCAAATACCAGATACAAAGAAAAATATAAAAATAAAAATAGGTCTAGCATAAAGCCTTAAGTCGCCGTAATAATATGAAGATGCAAAGTCTGTAAAATTAATAAGTGCTTGATTTCCAGAGTCAATAAAAGTTGTTTCAAATACAAAGGCTGCATCAAACATAAAATGATCCCATAATACTAAAAGTATTGCAAGACCTCTTAGAGCATCAACTTCCCATGCTCTATTTTTAATTTTTTCCTTTCTTTGTTGACGCTTCATTGCCTTTTGTTCATCTGTAAGATTCATATTAATTAATGTTATCTATGAAAAACTGTTCTTGTATTTTTATCTTTTCTATTTTTCGTATAAAAACTTTCTTAAAAGTTTAAATGTTGTTTATGAAAAATTGTTCGTGTATCTTTATTTTTTCTATTTTTTATATAAAAACTTTATTAAAGTTTAAATGTCGTTTATGAAAAATCACGTTTGTATTCTACTCTATCTTTTATTGCCTTTCCATCTTTCATTTTGTACACTTCATATCTATCTTCATATTCATGAATTAATGTGTCACTTTCAACTTTAGAAAGATATATTAAAGGTTCTTCATCTTTTGAATCCTTACCTTTATTATTTACGTTGTTTTGAGTATATTGCTTATCTTTAGATTGATAAGGGGTAGATTGCTCATCAGATGCCATTTGTTGTTGCACATTTGAATTAATCGGTGCTTGTTGTGGATGTTGTTGCACGTTTGAATCAAAAGGTACTTGTTGTGGATATGATTGTGTATTTGGTCCAAAAGGCATTTGTTGAGGATGTTGTTGCGCGTTTGAATCAAAAGGTACTTGTTGTGGATATGATTGTGTATTTGGTCCAAAAGGCATTTGTTGAGGATGTGATTGTGCATTTGGATCAAAAGGCATTTGTTGAGGATGTGATTGTGCATTTGGATTAAAAGGCATTTGTTGTGGTTGTAAGTTTACAATTGGGGTATAAACCACTTTGCCATTTTGTATAGTTGCAACATATATTGGACCATTTGGATCTACGTTTTCACCAATATGTTCTGTTGGTTTTTGCATTTCAGGATCTGAAAAAGTTGCATCCTCTTTTGCTTCTTTGCTGATTTTTTTAATTTGTCGCCTTTCTTTTCTTGAAAGTTTTGTTGGATAATTATCAAGTGGGGCAGGTGGCTGTTCAAAACCTACATGTTCTGCTTCACTACTTTCAGTGTAAGATGATTTTTTTGCCTTTTCCTTTTTTTCTCTTTTGAGCTCTTTTTGTAGTTCTTTTTTGCGTTTTCTCTTCTTACTTGGTGCAAATATATTTTTAAATGTAATTATTACCGCAAGAGCTACTGTAATCCAAAATCCAGCTCTATATAAAGAAGCACCTAAAGAATCGGCAAGTGGATCAAATGTACCAGTTAATTTTAAAATAACACCAACGAGGGCATAAATTCCTGGAATCCATAACCCTGTAAAAAATAATATATTTCCGATGGCCTTAAAAATAAAGCCGAAAAATTTTAACAAGCCTCGCAAAACTGAGCCTCCTAAAACACCTACTAAACAGCCTCTTCCTCTTGCCATTTTTCCTCGCTTGCTTTATACAATTGTGCAATTATATTATATCACAGTTAAAATATAAAAAAATAAACAATCTTTATTTTTAATATGTATTATAATCTATTGCATTTCCATAAGAAATAACTATTTATTCATACAACATTTTACACACTAGTGCATTAAATGTATGTCCAAATTATATGGTAAAATCTTGTAAATTATTGTATTTTTTCTAGGCCACCAAGATATTTTCTTAAAACTTCTGGAACAGTAACGGAACCATCTTCGTTTTGGAATTGTTCAACTATTGCAGGAATTAATCTACTTGTTGCAAGTCCACTTCCATTTAATGTGTGAACAAATTCAGGTTTGCCTGTTTGACTATTTCTATATCTTGTCATATTTCGTCTTGCTTGATAATCATTTGCATTTGAAACAGAACTAACTTCTTTATATATATTCATACTTGGAATCCAAACTTCAACATCATATGTTCTTGCCATTGAAGCAGAGCAATCTCCTGCTGCAAGTTTACTGATTCTAAAATGCAATCCTAATCTTTCAACTAATGAGCTTGCCTTGTTTACAAGTTCTTCAAAAGATTCTTTAGAATTATTTGGATTTGCGATTTGAACCATTTCAACTTTATTGAATTGATGTCCTCTTATCATGCCACGTTCTTCACTTCCATAACTGCCAGCTTCTTTTCTATAGCAGGGCGTATAAGCAAAGAGTTTAATTGGTAATTTATCTTCATCAATTATTTCATTTGAATACATATTTACAAGTGCAGTTTCTGCTGTTGGAAGCATAAATGATCCTTTAGTTCTATCTTCATTTTCAAGCCAATAAACATCATCTTGGAATTTTGGGAATTGGCCTGCGCCAAAACCTGCTTGATAATTTAACATATGTGGTGGAAGTATAAATTCATATCCATCACTTAGATGTGTATCTATAAAATAATTTAATATTGCCCATTCAAGTCTTGCACCTAAACCTTTATAAATCCAAAATCCAGCACCACCTAATTTAACACCTCTTTCATAATCAATAATGCCAAGATCAACACAAAGGTCATAGTGATTTTTTGCTTTAAAATTGAACTCAGGTTTTTTGCCAACAACTTTAATAACTTCATTGTTCTCTTTTTCACCAGGTAAAAGATCATCATCTGGCATATTTGGCAAAGCTGCTATGAAGCCCTTAATTTCGGTATCTAAAACACTTAGTTTAGCATCAATTTGTGCTATTTCCTCACCAAGCGCTCTCATCTCAGCAAATATTGGTTCTACTGGTTTGCCTTCCTTTTTAAGTTTAGGAATAGAGGCAGAAACAGAGTTTCTTTTTGCTTTTAAATTGTCGGATTGACTTTGCAATGATCTACGATTTGCATCATTTTCTAAAAGGGTGTCAAAATTTCCTTGCCATCCTTTTTTGCTTAAAGCTTTTTGAACAAATTCTGGATCTCTTCTAATTAAATTAATATCTAACATATATCTTCCTTTATAATGTTTTGGATTTAACTCAAAGAGTTAGAACATTATTTTCTCTATTTATTAATACAATTTTTTCCTTTTTAAATTGTAATATTTTAACTATTATACAACAGCCTTAGTTTAAGTTATATTATTTATTTGCTTTACTTAAATAATCATAGATAAAATCTTCAATATCTCCATCCATAACTGCATTTACATTTGAGTTTTCAAAATTAGTTCTATGATCTTTAACTAAAGTGTAAGGGCAAAATACATAAGAGCGAATTTGTGAACCCCATTCAATTTTTTTGATTTCACCTTTTATTTCTTTGTGTTGTTCTTCTAGTTCTCGTTCTTTTAGTTCAGTTAATCTAGAAATTAACATTTTCATTGCAGTTGCTTTGTTTTGGATTTGACTTCTTTCATTTTGACAAAAAGTGACAGTGCCAGTAGGTATATGAGTAATTCTCACTGCACTTTCAGTTTTATTTACATGTTGTCCACCTGCACCAGAAGATCTCATAGTATCTATTTTTAAATCATCAGGATTGATGATTATTTCATTTGATTCTTCTATTTCAGGCATAACTTCTAAAGAAGCAAAAGATGTATGTCTTCTTTTATTTGAATCAAATGGGCTAATTCTAACTAGTCTATGTACACCTTTTTCTGCTTTTAATAGTCCATAGGCATTGGTGCCTTTTATTAAAAAAGTTACACTTTTAATGCCTGCTTCATCACCATGTTGTAAATCTAATTCTTCCACAACAAAGTTTTGTCTTTCAGCAAATCTAAGATACATTCTATATAGCATTTCAACCCAGTCTTGTGCTTCGGTTCCGCCAGCACCTGCTTGTAAAGTTAAAATTGCGTTGTTTGCATCATATTTTCCTGTTAACAAAGTTTCAATAAATAGGGCATTAACTTTTTTTTCTAAACTACTTAATGTTTTTTGAATTTCGCTCGCAAATTCTTCTTCAGCAAAATCACCAGCAAGTTCTAAAAGTTCTGATATACTACTACATTCTTTTTCAAGTGTTTCAACTTTTGTAATAGTTTTTTCAATCTTTGCAATGCTTTGATTAATTTTTGTGGCTTTTTCTTGATCTTGCCAAAAGTCTTTATCAAGTTGAAGTTGTTGAAGTTTTTGCTTTTCCTCTTTTAATTTTTTTATGTCTAAAGCTTGTGAAGATGTGTTCACAGATTTAATTAGTTCTTCTAGTTTTAACTTTTCATTATATAAATCAATCATGTTTACAGATTAATAGAAAATTGGATTATTTTATTTCATGCTTTGTTAAATTAAGTTTAACCATTTTTAATAGTGGTATATATGCAAATCAATCGCTTTGACTTATTTTTGTTTTAACCTTTATGAAAGTTGTGTTTAACCATTTTTAATAGCGGTATATATGCAAATCAATCGCTTTGACTTATTTTTGTTTTAACCTTT
>DUUO01000017.1 GCA_012841525.1 Clostridiales bacterium | reverse complement strand
TATATATGCAAATCAATCGCTTTGACTTATTTTTGTTTTAACCTTTATGAAAGTTGTGTTTAACCATTTTTAATAGCGGTATATATGCAAATCAATCGCTTTGACTTATTTTTGTTTTAACCTTTATAAAAGTTGTGTTTAATCATTTTTTATTAGTGGCATATATGCAATCACGTGTATTGATTTAATTATTTTTAACCGTTTTTGCCACAGCAGTTTTTATATTTTCTTCCGCTGCCACAAGGACAAGGTGCATTTCTTCCAATTTTTTGTTCTTTTTTATTTGCGTTTTTGACAAAAGTGAAACTGGATGCAATTTTATGGACTCTTTCATCTTCATGCTCAACATATTTTTCAAGGTTATTGTTTTTTAACATATTGTATGCTGTAAATATTTGAATATTGTAGACCATTTCATCAAACATTATTGTAGCCTCACGACGATATTCTAAAATTGGATCGTGCTGAGCATAACCTCTTAAAAAGATTCCTTTTTTCAACGCATCCATTTTATCGATGTGATCCATCCAGTATTTATTTACTATTGAAAGTAAAACTTGTTGTTCTATTTCTTGGAAAGATGGTTTTTCAATAGAGTCTGCAATTTCTGCTTTCAAAACCTTCATTGCTTCTTGATAACTTGAACCTGATATAGTTCTATTTTGTGCATCCATTACAAAATCACTAGGTTTTTCTATATTATGTTTTTCTACTTTTTCATTGTATGCCTTTATACGTTTTGCATATTGTATTAAAGCCATATGATATACAATTTCAATTACATAATGAATGTTTCTTTTTTTACATACTTTAGGATTAATAAATAGTTTTGTAACATCAATTTCAATAATCTCACCATTTGGGCCTTCAATTTCTTGAACGTATACATTATCAGAGTCATCTTCATCTTCTTCTAAAACTAAATCCGCATCTGCTTTAGACATTTGCTCTAAATAACTTTTATCATCATTTAAGATGCTTTCAACTAAATCAAAAGGATCTTTTGCTTTCAACGCAAGTTCAATTTCTTCTTCAGTAGGTGAGTGATGGAATAAATGACGAAGGAATTTAGTGTTTAATGAAATGTAATCAATTGTTAATTCATCAACTTCAGAAAAGTCTAAATTTTCAGTAACAATTTTTTCAACTAAAACTTCAATATATTTAATAACTTGTGCATGAACATCTTCACCATCTAAAATTTCAGCACGTTCTGCATAAATTAATTCTCTTTGTTTGTTAATGACATCATCAAAATTCAAAATTTGTTTACGAATTGCATAGTTGTTTTCTTCAGATCTTTTTTGTGCTTTATCAAGTTGCTTTGATAGGGTAGAAAATTGTATAACGCCACCTTCAAGTCCGCCAATTAAATGAGATAATAGGTTAGTGACACCTTCACCACCAAACTTTCTAAATAAATCATCTTCTACAGAAACATAATAACAAGAACTACCAACATCACCTTGACGACCAGCACGACCTCTTAATTGGTTGTCAATTCTTCTAGATTCATGCCTTTCAGTTCCAATAACTCTAAGACCACCAGCTTCAATTACTTTTTCCTTGTTTTTCTTTGCTTCAACTGAATACATTTCAACAAGTTCTAAATATCTTTTTCTAGCTCTTTCTTCTTCTGGAGTTTTTGTATCTGTATGTATTGTTGCAGCCTCAATTTCATCATCAGTATAATTTTCAATTTTCATTTGTTCTCTTGCTGGAAAATCTGGATTACCACCAAGAACTATGTCAGTTCCACGACCTGCCATATTTGTAGAAATTGTAACTGCACCTAAACTTCCTGCTTGTGCAATAATTTGTGCTTCTTTTTCATGTTGCTTTGCATTTAGTACATTGTGAGCAATTCTTTTTCTTGTAAGCAATTTACTTAAGTATTCACTTGTATCAATGTTTGCAGTACCAACAAGTACAGGTTGTCCTCTATTTACACAATCTAAAATATCTTCAATTACTGCTTCAAATTTTAATTCTTTTGTTGTGAAAATTTTATCTGGTTCATCTTTTCTTTTGTTTGGAAGATTTGGAGGAATGGATATAACATCAAGGTTATATATTCCCTTAAATTCAGCAGCTTCTGTCATAGCAGTACCAGTCATACCTGATAATTTTTCATAAATTCTAAAATAGTTTTGGAATGTGGTGGTTGCAACCGTTTTACTACCACTTCTAACATTTAATCCTTCTTTTGCTTCAATAGCTTCGTGTAAACCTTCAGAATATCTTCTACCTGGCATTTTTCTACCAGTATTTTGGTCAATTATGACAATTTCACCATTTTCAATAATGTAATCTTCATCTAGATGCATTATGTAATGAGCTCTTAAAGCATTATTAATTTTTGACAAAAGCTCAGCACCTTCAAGATCTGCAAAATCAATATCTTTAAAATGTTCTTCAGCAAGTTTAGTTCCTTCATCATTTAGTGAAATACTTGTTTCTTTTTCATCCATGTCGTATAAAGTTTCTAAAACTTTTTCGCCATCTTCATTTTCTGCATAATATCCAGGCTTAATTTTTCTTATGATAAATCTATTTACTTCAATTGCAAGTTTATCAACTCCAGGTTGAGTTTCTGAAATGATAAGGGGAGACCTTGCTTCATCAATTAAAATACTATCAACCTCGTCAACTATTGCATAAAAATGTCCTCTTTGGACAAGATGTTTTTTTGCAAAACGCAAATTATCTCTTAAATAGTCAAAGCCAATTTCATTGTTTGTCGCATATGTAATATCTGCAAGATATGCTTGTTCTTTATCTTCGCCTGGCATATATTGATAAATTACACCAACAGATAAACCTAAAAATTTATATACGCTTCCCATCCAACTAGCATCACGTCTTGCTAGATAATCGTTTACTGTAACAATATGAACACCTTTACCAGCAAGTGCATTTAAATATGCTGGAAGAGTAGCAACTAAAGTTTTTCCTTCACCAGTTTGCATTTCTGCAATATGTCCTTGATGTAATGCAATTCCACCAATTATTTGAACTCTATAATGACGCATTCCTAAAACTCTATCAGCAGCTTCTCTAACTGTTGCAAAAGCCTCTGGTAAAATATCATCTAAAGTTTCACCATTTGCTAAACGCTCTTTTAACTTTGGTGTCATAGCCTTTAGTTCATCATCACTTAATTTTTTGAAATCTTCTTCTAAAGCATCAACTAAATCTGCAATTTTATTTAGTTTTTTTAGACTTTTTCTATTTTGTCTTTCTGTAAAAAATTCTGAAATACCCATATTTATCCTCAATATCTTTTTGACAAGATTTTGTTTATATCAAGTATGTTTTATCCGTAAAATTTGACATAAACTTTTATTTAATTACAAATGCACCCGTATTATTTTATTTAACCACACTATACAACTATTTTATTTAACTAATAGAATACACATATGTCATTTTATTTAATTACGTACGCGTATAATATATTAATGTGTTTTTTTGAGTATATCACAACGCCTATTAAAATGCACTTGTTTACACTTGAAAAGGGAAGTGCTATTGATAAAAAACAATTTATGATAACAAAAGATATAAGCAAACATTTGTGTTAATTTATATCATTTTAACTATTATTTTTTTTTGTTAATGTAGCTCAATTAAAGCTTGCAACAGATATTTGCATCAATACATCATTTTAACTTATTTTTAACTAATTCAACTTAATTAAAATGTGAAACCGATATTTTTATCGACATATCATTTTTAACTGTGATTTTTTTTTGCTAATGCCACTCAACTAAAACTTAAAACAAATATTTGTGTCATTTTATCAAGTTTTTAAGTATAATGTTTTTATGAAAAGGCAAGCAGGTACATATAAATTAAAAGATAATTTGAAGGTTTCTGAAATGTTGAATGGTAATGTGTTGCCTGAAGTTTTATATGAAATTCCAATAATTAAATCTAGAAAAAGAACGACATCATTAAAGGTATTAGATGATGGATCTGCAAAGATTTTGGCATCATATTATGCTACAAATAATGATATTGAAAAATTTGTAATAAATAACCTCTCTTGGTTAATAAAAAACTCTAAAATAAAAGAAGAAAAATATCATAAATCTAATGTCAAAATGCAAGATGGGGAAACGGTGTTTTTCTTAGGATATAAATATACTTTGAAAATTATGAGTGGAGAAGATAAAAGAGTTCTTTGGAGACCATCTACAAAACTTTCAAGAGCCGAAATATCAAGTTTAACATCATTGAACACTTTAACAGAAAATGAAACGGCAGATGTAATTTTTGATTTTTTATCTCTTGATAACACTATAAATTTAGAATATAGATTTAAGTTAAAAACATATGAAGATGCACCTACTGGAGAGGTGGTTATTATATCTCCAAATTTAGATGAAGACTATGTCAAAAAACTACTAATTTCAGAGTATGAAAAAACAGTTGAAAAGGTCATTAATTTACTTTCTAAATTCTATGAAAAAAAGTTAAAGGTAATGGTTGATAAATATATTGTAAAAAAATATAAAGCAAGATTTGGACAATGTGAAATTAAGAAAAAATTAGTTTCATTAAATGCATATCTTGCAATGAAACCTCTTGCTTGTATAGAACTAGTTTTAGCACATGAAATTTCTCATATGGTTGTATTTAACCATTCCAAGCATTTTAAAAATACTTTGTCTGATGTAATTTCTCATAACAAAGGAAGAGAATATTTACTAAAAAAACACTCATCACCAAATTACTTAATCTAAGCTAAACTTATAGTATTTTATTAACCGATAAAATTTGCAATTGTTCACGGCATCCAACAAAACTTACAGTTTTTGACATTTAACAAAAAATCAAATTGCCTACAATATCTACAAAACTTACAGTTTTTGACATTTAACAAAAAATCAAATTGCCTACAATATCTACAAAAATTGCAATTTTTTATGGCATCAACAATTAATTTTATTCCATCTATATTTTTATAGACTTAGATCTTGTTTTGTTAGAGTTAAAATCGACAAAATGGGGGTATCTACACAAAAATTCAAAATTGTGTTAACATTTTAATATATAAAAGCATTCAAAAATTTTTTTGAACAAAGAGGATACATTTATGGGAAAATTAGATAAACATTTAATAGTTGCACAAAATGCAATGGCACGTCAAAGTCAAGTATATTGTTCTGGTAGACATCGTTTTACAGTAATTGCACCAGAGTTATTAAGAGTAGAAGTTGCAGACTCTCTAGATTTCAATTTTGAACCAACTCAAATTGTTTGGAATAGAGATTTGGGAGCTTATCCTTTTGAAATAGATTTTGAAGAAACTCATACAATTATTAAAACCTCTGCTGCCACTTTTTATTTCAACATGAAAAAAGAAAAAGTAGATAAAGTTGTAATTGATGGTGAAAGTATAGACCCATATAAACACAACTTAAAAGGTACTGCTAGAACTTTAGATGGAACTAATGGAAGGGCTAAATATGATAATGGCGTTGTTGGAAGATACGGTGCTGCAGTACTTGAAGATAATAGTTTAATTTTAGGTAGCGATGGCATGGTAAAGGCTAGAAAGCCTCAAAAAGACCATTATATTTTTGCAACAAAACAACCTCAAAGAGCACTTGAACTTTTATATTCAATAACTGGAAAACCACCGATGATTCCAAGATATGCTATTGGAAATTGGTGGAGTAGATATTATGCTTATGAACAACAAGAATATCTAGACTTAATGGATAGATTCAAAAAAGAAGGCATAAAATTTACTATTGCAACTGTTGATATGGATTGGCATGTAACAGATGTTAAAAAAGAATTTGGATTTAAAGGAATTGAAGGCATATATGCAATTTTTGTAGGTTGGACTGGATATACTTGGAATAAACATCTATTTCCTGATTACAAGCAATTTTTAAAAGATTTAAAAGCAAGAAATCTACACACAACTCTAAACTTGCATCCAGCAGCAGGAGTTAGATGGTTTGAAGATCAATATGAAGATATGGCAAAAGCAGTAGGAATTGATCCAGAAACTAAAAAAACAGCAAAATTTGACATAACCGATGAAAACTTTTTAAATGCATATTTTAAATATTTACATAGACCATATGAAGAAGATGGTGTTGCTTTTTGGTGGATTGACTGGCAACAAGGAACTAAATCAAAATTAAAAGGTTACGATCCATTATGGGCATGTAATCATTACCATTATTTAGATAATGCTTATCTTGGCAAACGTCCAATGATTTTATCAAGATATGCAGGCATAGGTTCACATAGATATCCAGTTGGATTTTCTGGAGATACAATTGTTACTTGGAAGTCTCTAGATTTACAACCAGATTTTACTGCAAGGGCAAGTAATGTAGGATTTACTACATGGTCTCATGATATTTGTGGCCATATGCTTGGCTATCCTAAAAATGATGAATTGTATTTGAGATGGATACAATTTGGAGTTTTTTCTCCAATTTGCAGGCTTCATAGCACAAAAGAAAGAGGAATATTCTTCCCATCAATGTCTAAAGAACCTTGGAATCATCCATCAGTATATGAAGATGCTGTAAGATATTTAAATTTAAGGCATGCATTAATTCCATACATATATACGGCATATTATGAAAATTACAAAAACAGTGTGCCAATTTGTAAACCTATGTATTATGACTATCCAGCAGATAATGTAGCATACAAAATCAAAAACCAATATGCCTTTGGTTCAGAATTAGTAGTTTGTCCAATAACTTCAAAAGTAAATGACACTAAAAAGGCATTTAGAGATATTTGGGTGCCAGAAGGAGAAAAATATATTGATTTCTTTACTGGTGAAGAATTTGAATCAGGTTATCATCGTATTGGTAAAGAACTTAAAGATATGCCAGTTTATGCAAGGGCTGGATCAATAATACCTATGGCGATAACAGAGTATAACGAATGGGATAATCCAGAAAATATGCACATAAAAATATATCCTGGAAATAATGTTTACTCACTATATGAAGATGCTTCTGTAAATCAAGACTATTTAGAAGGCAAAAATGTCATAACAGATTTTGAAATTAAAGATGAAGAAGGATTTTTAACTTTTGAAATTAGAAAAGCAAAAGGTGATTTATCACTTATTCCAAAAATTAGAAACTACAAACTTGAAATTCATAATTTAGAAAACTATCAACTAGAATCGGTTACAATAAATGGCAAAGAAGCAAAAGTAGAAATAGAAGGCTCTTTCATAAATCTAGAAGGTGTCGAATCTAGTAAAGGTGCAAAGTTAGTATTAAAGTTGAAAGAAAGTGAGAATAACGGTGCAATGTAACTTAAAAAGTTTTAAAGTTGAAAGAAAGTGAGAATAACTGTGCAATGTAACTTAAAAAGTTTTAAAGTTGAAAGAAACTGAAGAATAACTGCACAATTTAATTTAATTGATTGTTTAACTATAATAAAGTTTAAAAGTGATGAATAACCAGACTTAACAATATACCTAAAAAACCCAATTTGGGTTTTTTTTATATCAAATCTAATTGAAATGTGATAGAATAACTTTTGGAAGCCTTATTCTTTTTTGAGATACAATTAAAGGTATTTCCAAAGATGATAAAGTGTTACTAGATCAGTTTAAATTGCAAAATATCGGTAAAGATTATGCCGATTTTCAAAAGGCAATGGGGCAAGAAAAAAATATTGCCGCTTTTTATGCTACCCAAAATTTAAGATATTTAATAGCAAGTCAGAGTGAAAGATTTTTTGTATACATCACTCAAGATAGAATTAGTGCAAAAGAAGCACATAAAATTTTAAGTGAGTATACAAATGGAGAAGTCGTATATTTAACTGAAAAAGATGAGGTTTTGTTAAATCTACAATTTGATACATCTTCAAGTCTTGCTTCAAGAATTTCAACACTTTCAAAAATAGCACTTGGACAGGCAAAAGGTGTTGTCGTTTCTGCTGAATCGTTGATGCAATATGTTCCAGATCTTGGTGCATTTTTAGATGCTACCTTAAAAATCGAAATAGGTAAAACCCTTGATATATATGACGCTATAGATAGTCTAGTTTTTGCAGGCTATTCAAGAGTTGATGCAGTTTCACATAAAGGCGAATTTTCACAAAGAGGTGACATTTTAGATATATGGTCAAATGATATGGATTTTCCTGTTAGAATTGACTTTTTTGGAGATAGTGTGGAGCAAATGAAGGTATTTGCACCAGATACAATGCTTGCAACTAGTAAAATAAACTCAATTGTTATTCCACCTCATAGTGATATTTTAATTTCTGAAGAAAAATCAGAGATTTTAATTGAAAGGTTATTAAAATTAAAGTTATCTAATGACTTAAAGTTATCAGAAATCATTTCCAATAACATTTCAAAAATAGAGATAAATCCTTCGGATCCATCGCTACTTTGGATAGTTCCATATATCAAGGAAGCATTTTCCGATATTTTTAGTTATATCCCAAAAGATAGTGTAATTTTCATAGATGAGCCATCAAAAATAGATGATAAGTTAAAGCTATATAAAAGTGCTCACAATGTAAGGGTTGCATCATTTACAAAATCTTCTGAAGCGACAAAATCACATGAAGATATAGTCTTTGATAAAGAACATATATATAAATCAATGGAAGATTTTACTAAAGTTTGTTTTCAACAATCAACAGGATACAATCCAATATTTTATCCAGGATATATTCAAAACTTTAAGTCAAATCAAATACCAAATTATGTCACAAATCATCAAGCCCTTATTGCTGATCTAAAATCTTATCTAGTCTTTGGTTCCAAAGTATATATTTTTGCAAATGATGACGATGGGGCTAGAACATTAAAATCATATTTAGAAGAGCATCACATATACACAAGTTTAATTTTACACGATGAATATATAAAATATATTAATATTGCAAAAACAGGAATAACAAAAGATATTAGTGGTGAGATAAATATAATAGGCTATCCAATCTCTAAAGGCTTTAATATACCAAAATATAAACTAGTGTTAATAGGCCATGATGATATTTCTAGAAAAGTTAAAGTTCATAGTAAAAGCAGAAGGAAAAAACGATCTTCATATGTGCTTCCAAGTAAAGGCGATTATGTCGTTCATGATAGGCATGGTATTGGAATTAGTGGGGGTATTCAAACAGTTGATACTTTCAAGGGTAAAAAAGATTTTTACATAATAGAATATGCTAAAAAAGATAGGCTTTATGTTCCAATAGATCATATTAATGAAATAGAAAAATATACAGGTGGTGGAACTCCTACACTTCATAGATTAGGCAGTAAGCAATTTGAAAACATTAAAGAAAGAGTTAGAAAATCTGTTAAAAAATTAGCAATAGATTTAGTCTCTGTATATAAACAAAGAGCAGTTAAAAAAGGCTTCAAATATTCTAAAGATACTGTTTGGCAACAAGAGTTAGAAACAAGTTTTCCATATGAAGAAACTGAAGATCAATTAATGGCAATTGTTGATATAAAAAAAGATATGGAAGAAGGCAAAATCATGGATAGACTTTTATGTGGTGATGTTGGCTTTGGAAAAACTGAAGTTGCAATAAGAACCATATTTAAAACTATCTTAGATGGTAAGCAAGCAGCCTTTTTATGTCCTACAACAATTTTATGTCAACAACACTATGATACCATCATGAAACGCTTTGAAGGCTTTGATATAAATATTGCAAAACTATCAAGATTTGAAAGCCCAAAGCAAATAAAGAGTAGCCTAAAAGATATTGCATCAGGAAAAGTTAATGTAGTTGTTGCAACACATAGAATGTTAAGTAGCGATGTTACTTTCAATGATTTAGGCTTGCTCGTTTTAGATGAAGAGCAAAAGTTTGGAGTAGAACATAAAGAGAAAATAAAGTTGCTGAAAAACAATATTAATGTTTTAAGTTTATCTGCAACACCAATTCCTAGAACTTTGCATATGGCATTATCTGGAATTAGAGATGTTTCGCTTTTAGAAACTCCACCAATAAATAGACTTCCCATTGAGACATATGTTGTAGAGCAAACGGATAGTTTATTAGTTGATGCTTGCACTAGAGAAATTGCAAGAGGCGGTCAAGTTTTTATCTTATACAATAGAGTAAAAACCATTGAAAAGTTCTATAACCACCTTGTAAGTTTATTAGGTGACGAAGTTAAAGTAATATATGCTCATGGTCAAATGCCAACTACTGAACTTGAAAATAAAATAGCTGATTTTTACAATCAAAAAGTGCAAGTTTTAATTGCTACAACAATAATAGAAAATGGTATTGATATACCCTCTGCAAATACTTTAATTGTAATTGATAGTGATAGACTTGGGCTTTCTGAATTGTATCAAATTAGAGGAAGAGTTGGCAGAAGTGATGTTTTAGCATATGCATATTTTACAATACCTCAAGGCAAAGTTTTGACTGAAGATGCAACTAAAAGATTAGATGCAATATTGAGACACACAGAACTTGGCTCTGGGATGAAAATAGCAATGCGTGATCTTGAAATTAGAGGTGCAGGAAATATTTTAGGTAGAGAACAACATGGCAATATGGGAAAAGTTGGCTATGAAATGTATATGCGACTATTGAATGAAACTATTGATGAACTTGAAGGAAGAACCGTAATAAGGCTTCGTGATATTGAAATTAATTTCGATGGAGATATCAGCCTAGATAAAGAATATATTAAAAATCAAGAATCTAGAGTTTTGACATATAGACAAATAGCGGATTTGTTTTCAGAGTCAGATCTTTTGAGCTTGGAAAATAATATTGAAGATGCTTATGGTCCTATTCCAAAACAAACAAAGAGATTAATGCTTGTTGGTTTAATAAAAAATTTAGCACAGAAAATAGGGGTTAAACAAATTCAACAAGAAAAAAACAGTGTTACATTAACTTTTTATGATAAAGAAATGTTTAAGATTGAAAGCATATTCAATGCCATATCATTTTACAAAGACTATGTCAGTTTAATTCCAGTTGAGGAACCGATAATTAAAATAACAAAACAAGGCTCCACCGATACTAAAATGCTTTTCACTAAAGATTTCTTAATAAAAGCGACAGAAGGACTATAAAAGTTAACAAAATAATATTATTTATACAAGCACACGCCTGAAAACGCATGAAAAGAAAATATAATATAAACGAACACATAAAATAAACGAACGCATAAAAATTTCATATAGGCGAACGCCTGAAAATCTAACAATTATCGATGTGAGAAAACATTGCAAAAAACGATGCAAGATAAAAATAAACACAAGTCGAATAAAGAAAAACTGAGTGTGAAAATATGTATTAGTCATTAATACTTAAAATAAAAAATAAGTGTGTTCACATTTAACATTTTATGACTAAAACTTGAATATATATATATTAAGTTGTAAAAAATTAATCTCTAATATATAATAATGAAAGTAAAATAAAAAGAGAAAAAATAAAAGACACTTGATTGTTTTAGGAGATATAAATGCGAAAAAAGGTCAAAACACTAGTAGTTTTTGTTATGGTAATTGCAATGTTTGCATTGACTTTTGCTGGTTGTACATTAATTAAGAAAAATGAAGTTAGAGAAGCAAACGAGAGTTTGGCTACTATAAATAAAAACGGTATAACTTTAGAGATTTCAAAAAATGCTTTCTTAGATTATTTCAATACTTTGTATGCTCAAAATGCACAATATATACAAAACGGATATTTCAGTCTTGATCAAATTCTAGATGCTGCAATTGAGGGAAAAATTAAAAATACATATCTATTAGCAGATGCTATGGTATATCTCACCGATAAAAAACAAGTTGGCGATGCTAGATACAATGCTTTGGTTGGAAAAGGTGCAAAAGTAAAACTAGAAGATGTTTTAACATATGCAGAATGGGCAGAGGCAGTATATTCTGTAAACAAAAGTATTGATGATCAAATAGATGCTGCTAAAGAAAATGCATATCAAACAAAACTTGATAAAGAGTGGAGAAAAGTTGAAAAAGCTGGCGTTAAAGAAATAGAATTTACAAAAGAAACAAAAGAATATCTAAAAGACATATATTATGAAAACTACGAAATCGATTTTGATAAGATCAAAGTAGTTGTCGTTTATGATGAATTAATTGAAAAAGATGGAGTAAAAGAAAACAAAAGAAGCGAAGATTTAATTCCATCAAGAGGCAGTTATACTAAAGAGTTTACAACAAAATTTGGTGACCAAGAAAGTGGTGATGAAGTTAAGAAAACTTTTGAAATAACCTTTAACGGACTTGCCGAAGGTGATAAAGAAGCACCTACTTTTACAGTAAGTCACGAGTACACCTTGAAAAAAGCACGTGTAACTAAAAACAAAAAAGATGAACTTGAAGGAGTTTTAGATAAGTTAAAAATAAATGACATAATAGTAGGACGCTATGATAGCAAAGAACAACTCAAAGAAAAAGACATTGACCTAGATGGTACTGATGAAAAATATAGAGTATATAAAATTAGAGATTTAGAAAAAGAGGCTGAAGAACTTAGAAAAACTTCAAAAGATGAAGATTTAATAGAAGGCTATAGAGTTGTTACTGAAAGAATGAAAGCATCATATAAAGATATGGAGTACTATTATTATTCTGCTTTCGAAATGGCTGTTTCTAATGCTTTAAAAAATGAAATTTATCAACAAGCTTTGAATAGTGTTTCTGCTGAAGATTTAGAAAAAGAAGTAGTTACTCAACTCAAATATTTACTTGAAAAAGACAAAGTAAAATATGGTACTGATGCAGAGAAAAATAAAGAAGATTTCAAAAAAGCAATAACAGAAAATGTAAAAACTGCATATTATTATCCTGCAATGGATGATACTAATGAAAACTTCTATGTATATAACTTACTATTTAAGTTTTCTCCAGACGATGAAAAGTTTTTATCAGATATTGCTGGTGATAAAGATGTTCTAAACGGATATAGAGAATATATCAAAGGAAAAACCGTTACATTTGCTTCAAATCCAAACTATGATAAAGAGCACGAATGCCCACTTCATAAAGATGCAAAAACAGGCGAATCACTAAATGATAAAGATAAAGAAATAGCTGGTGTTGTAAATGAAGAAACAGAAGAAAAATGTTCATTTAGTGGAGACCTAGAAGGTATTAAAGATGGGAAAATTTGTCCATCTGTAAAATATGGAAGAATTGAAGATGGGAAGCTAAAGATTTTGGGTGTTGATGATGATTATGAAGAAAAAGTTGAAGATGTCATTGCTAGATTGCAAAATGAGCTTGTAGAAGTTAAAAATGATGCAACTTTAACAACCGAAGAAATAAGCAAAAAAAGCATTGAAATTTTTGAACATTATATGTATTCATACAACGATGATGGCGGCATAATGAACAACACTTTAGGATATTATGGTACAAATGAAAGCTTCCAAAAAGAATTTTTGGATTTATCAAAAGAAGTATGGGCATTTGATCCAATTGTAGGAAATGCTTTTTCTAGCGATGAAAAATTAGGTCTTGGATATTCTTCTTATGGTATTCACATTGTAATGATAAGTGCAACTCCATTTTCAGGTGCTGTTCCAAATAAAGAATTATCTTTTGAAAATGATGAAGAATTAATCGAATATTACAAAAAAGAATATGACGTTGAAGGCAATTCAATTTACAAAGATGTTGAAAAAAGTAGAAAAGATCAAATCAAAACTCAAGCATACTTAAACTACACAAATAAACATGTTCCTACAAAATTTATCACAAGAGATGAAAAGAAAAATAAAGTTAGTTTAGAAAAAGAGTTGAAAGACGAAGTTAAAATTAATAACAAAAAATTAAAAGGCATCTTTGATTTATTCTTGAAAAGCTAATTTATAGACTTAGATGAATATACAATCAATACCAAAGGAATGTTTTACTCCTTTGGTATTTTTTATTTCTTGAGATATTCTTTCCATATTTTTGAAATCACAAATACTATATTGTTTAATAATTTTATTTACGTACATTGCAGCGTGTCATATTATTATTTACAAATATTACCTTGTTTACAATTTCGTTTACAAACAATAAATTTCATTATAGTTTTATGTTAAGCATTACCTTGTTTACAATTTAATTTATAAACAATAAATTTCATCATAGTTTTATTTATAAACATTAATGCACTATGATTTCATTTCCAAACATTAAATGCATAATAGTTTTATTAACCTCATGAAAAAATTTTCATTCACATTGTTTTAGCATAATAAAAATTAATTACAACAAATATTTTCAAAGAAAAGGTTAATGATTTGTAATAAAAAACCTAAATTCAAAACAGAATTTAGGTCAAAAACTCATCACAATAACTAGGTATTTGTTTACGCTAGTTATAACACATCGTTTTTTTTACTAGTGTATTTAATAATTAAATGCTATTTTTTCTTAGCAGGTGCTTTTTTAGCTGTTGCCTTTTTAGCAGGAGCTTTAGCGTCAGCTTTCTTTGCAGTTGTAGTTGCTTTTTTAGCAGGTGCTTTTTTAGCTGTTGCCTTTTTAGCAGGTACCTTTTTTGCTGCTGCTTTTTTAGCTTCTTTTTCTTGTGCTTCAACCATTCTTAGATATGCGTTTGCACATTTTAAATCTCCGTCCCATTTGCAGTAAACGCAATATTCAAGATGACGGCACATATCCTTTCCTTCATTTTGACTCTTATGCCATTTATTTAAGTCTAAATGCACTTGTAAATCTTCTAATTTCATATTTTTTAATTCCATTGTTTTTCTCCAGTGAATTTAATATTTTTAACTAACTTATACTGTAATTGTAACAAATTTAGTATTGATTATCAAGAAAATAGAGCAATCCCATTTTTAATATGAAATCATAAATTTATTAAAAATTTTTAACGATAGAAAATTTAATTTTGAGATTTTGAAGTATAAAAATATGTTGTTAAACTTAAAAATGAATTTGAATTATTTAAGGAACAGATAGATTATATAACTATATAATATGTTTAACTTTTTTTTATTTTGTGATAACATAATTTTTACAATATATTGGGATCTATAGTTAAATGGATATAACAGACCCCTCCTAAGG
>DUUO01000016.1 GCA_012841525.1 Clostridiales bacterium | reverse complement strand
TTAATAAAATACTGCTCCGTTGTTTGTTAAATGTTATTATTAACAAGATTTCAGCATATTCATTATAGCATAAGTGAGCAAACCTTTTCAGTTTTGCACTTTTCTATATAGGATGATATCAAGGTATTTTGGCTTTTTTAATAATAAATTAAAATATAAAAAAATCGCATTTGATGCGATTTTATCTTTTTCCTATAACTGTTACTGGAACTTTATTTGCTAGGATATCTGCTATTTTATATTTACTATTTGCAATTATTACTTTTGTTCCATTTCTAACTGGATCTTTAATATATTCTAGTTTTGCTCTTGCGCCTGCTGCACCACGACGACTTGCCCCATTACAAAACATTTGGAAATGCTCTATGTTTTGTATAACTTCATCGGCATCTTTTCCAGATATTTCTTTTACAAGAGAAGTTTTTGTTTCGATATCTTCATAAATTCCATCAACACTTGTTAAAAGAAGCAAAATTTTTGGTTTCAAAAGCATTGCTATTTGAGATGCAGTTTCATCATTATCAATACATTCAACAACCTTTTTGCCTTTTTCTTTTAAGTTTTGTATTTCAAGTTTTCTATTTTCTTCATAGCTTACTGGGTCATTGTAGTTAATAATTGGAATTGCATTTTGTTCTTTACATCTGAGTAAAGCCTTTTTCAAATGCTCTCTTTTTTCTGGATCATTAAAATGTTGATGTTCTACAAGAAATTGTCTTAAAGAATAGCTTTGATCTAAAAATCTGCGGTAAAGTTGTAATAAAATCAATTGACCTTGTGCAGCATAGTCAGTTTTAACATCACTATCTTCACCTACTAATTCATGTCCATTTCTTTGCATATAGTCAATTCTTCCAATTTCAGTTGCACCAGATGTTACCCAAACATATCCAGGTTTTAGTGCACGACTAATATGTGCAACAAAATTATAGTTTATGTCATTGTCTTCACGGTTTATCAAAGCCATGGAACCAATTTTACCTACTAATTCAATATCGAATTTCATTTTATACCTCTATATTAATTTGCTCTTGCAATACCTTGATTATATAGATAGCCTATATTATAGTCAAATATTTATACTATTTATAAATAATATAATAGAAAAGGAGCATAACGCTCCTTATCTTATAAAACAAATTTGTTTTTCATAAAATTTCATATGAATTCTTTTATATCTTTATCAAATTTTATTTTTTATTTCAATAAAATTTTATGCTGCTTCATCTATCTCTGTATCAGGTTCTACTACTTCTTCTTCACCTGGGAATGGGAATATTTTACCACCTTTAAAGCCACGTCTTTTTAATTTTACTTTTACTTTATTTCCATAACTAAAGGAATATCCGTTGCCTTCTTCATCAATTGAAAATGAGAACTCAGCATTTTGACCAGGAGTACCAGTATCTATTTCTCCTTCATAAGATCCTTTACCGTTTCTTTTTTGCATTTTAAATCTAAATTTTACTTCTTCTCCATTGCCGTGCTTTACAGAAACATCTAATTTTTCATTATTTTTTCCTTTTCCCATTTTAATTTTAAGTGCTACTTCTGCTCTGTGTCTTGCTTTTATTGAATAGGAAAATTCTTTTCTATATTGATTTTGATTGTTTTCTGCATCATCTTTTACTTCGATTGTAATACTATTATCTCTTGCATCAGCAATTTTTAATTGTAATTTTTTGCCAGCAGCAAGATATTTCCCTTCAACACTGTATGAATTATCTCCAATTACAACTAAACAGTCTACTTTACAATTTTTTTTCGGTTCTACTTTATCAAAATCATCAAGATTAACTTCTTCAGTAGTGTCTATTTCATCGTCAACAAGTGATGCTACACTAACATATATATAAATTTCTACTTCATCGCTTTTAGCATCTTTTAATTTAAGAGTGTATTTTAAATCAAAACCTTCTTTATCAGATTCTCCAGAAGTTATATTAAAACTACCTTCTAGATATGCTTCTACAATATCCATATATGGTTCAATGACCTCCATTTGTTCAGCATCTGGCTCTTGCGATTCTTGTGGTGCTGCAGAAATTGCATATATTTCACTTCCAGCACTAGATAATTTTGGTATGCTTAAAAGTCCAATTGAAGGTTGCATTTTTTCCATTAATATTCCAGATGTGGATACAGCAAGCAAAGTTTGATCCTTAACATTTAAGGCTGCTTCTTTAACTTCTTGATCATCATTTTCTTCAGCTTTTTTGCATCCCGCAAAAGAAAAAACTAGTGATAGAACTAAGGCAATCACTAATATTGGTATTAAAATTTTTCTCGTCTTCATTTTTCTATTCTCCTTATATGTTTTTTAGATGTCGCAATCATTAACATAGTCTAGCATACATATCAAAACTCAAGATTTTGAAAAATTTTATTGCTTTAATCTATATTTAAATTATATCTATTAATCTATATGCTGTCAAAAATCAATATTTTTTCATAAGAGTTTAGTGAATTTACATAGGCAAAATTATGCTCTTGTTTTTCTAGTTTTCACTTTTAAAATAAATTATTTAATACAATACAAATCAACTTTTTCGTTTGAAGTGATTAGAATTTTTTACAAAAACATCAGATAGATTTTCAATTGAAGTGAAAAAAATTTTACAAAAAAACACCAGAAATGTTTAATTTCTGGCGTTTAGTTTATATTAATTTGGATTAATCTTTATTTGTTATAATTTGCATTAATAAATTCTGCAAGTTCTGTAAAGATTACACCAAGTCCATATGCACCAGCGTCTGGATATCCTATACTTCTATCTCCAACTGCTCCTGCTCTTCCCATTGTTGCTGCAAATGTTTTTGTTGATTCAGCGCCTGCAACTGCTGCTTTTGCTGATGCTACAACTGCATCTTTCATTTTAACACCATTTGCTGCTGATTCTGCTAGGCTTTCTGCTGCTGGAACTAATGCATCAATTAAAGTTTTATCTCCAACTTGTGCACCTCTTCCAAATGATCTTCTTCCAGTTTCTTGAACACCACTTGCTGCTGCTGCAAATATTGTAGCAAGACCATCAACACCGATTTCATCAACTTCGCCAATTTCTTTTCCAGCTTGTCTGAATGCACTTCCCCATAATGGACCAGATGCGCCACCACAATATTCCATGATGATTTCTGAACTGCTGATTAAAAATTCACCGATGTTTCCTTTTTTACGAGTTGACCAATCTGCTTTTAATTGTTTAAATCCTTTAGCAATACTCATTCCAAAATCGCCATCGCCTAATCTATCTGCTTCACAAAAATCAACTTCATGTGCAATTATGATATCTGCCATTTTATCAACTAATTTTACAAAGCCTGCTGTATTAATTTTATCGCCAATAACAGCTTTTCCTTTTACTTCATAAACTGCTTCTTTAACGGGTGCACTTGCTGCTTTTCCCTTTTTTTCAGTTGTTGTTTTTGTAGATTTTTCAAAATCAAAACCAAAATCCATAGCGGCAAAAGCTTTGCCTAATGCTTTTACTGCTTCTTCAGCAGCTACAGAAGCCTTAGATGTGGATGTTCCCCAAGTAATTGCTGGAGTTGAAACTGGAGCATCAAGTAATGCTTTTAATTCATCATCTAACCTTAAAGTTGTAATTGATGCACCTGCCATATCAATTGAAGTCATATAGTTTCCAACCATAGTTTTATGTATTTTAATTCCTTTCTTTTCTAGTTCTAAGGTTGTAAAGTAATTTAGGATATATAGTTCTTGAAGTGGACTTCCACCAAAACCATTTACTAATAGACAAATTTCTTCACCTTTTTTCAATCCTAAATCTTCAATTAAATCTTTTACTATTCTTGCTGCAAGTTTATCAGCAGGTTGTATCTTTTCTCTTTTTCTACCAGGTTCGCCGTGTATTCCAACACCAAATTCCATATCATCATCGCCAATTTGGAAAGTTGGACTTCCAGCTGCTGGAACTGTACAAGAAGTTAAAGCAAATCCAAAACTTCTAACATTATCAATTACTTTTTGAGCAACCCTTTTTACTTCTTCAAGTTCTGCTCCTTCTTCTGCTTTTGCGCCTGCAATTTTATGAACTAAAACTGTACCAGCAACGCCTCTTCTTCCAACGGTATATAGACTATCTTTAACTGCAATATCATCATTTACATATACAGCGTCAACTTTTATTCCATCATCTTTTGCAAGTTCTGCAGCGTTGTTAAAGTTCATGCAGTCACCTGAGTAGTTTTTAACAATCATCAATGTTCCTTTATTGGAAGCTGTTAGTTTTAATCCGTTATATACTTGTATTTGTGATGGGCTTGCAAAAACATCACCACAAACAGCGGCGTCTAACATTCCATAACCAACAAAACCAGCGTGTGCAGGTTCGTGTCCTGAACCACCACCAGAAATGAGGCTAACTTTATCTTGATTGATTTCTTTTTTCTTGACTACTTTGTATTTTTCAACAAAATCAAGTTCTGGATGAGCCATTGCGATACCATGACACATATCATATACAAAAGATTCAGCAGTTTTCATTATTTTCTTCATAAAAATCCTCCTATCAAAAAATTTCGCTACCAAAAAACAACCTAAAATGCTTTAGAAAAAGCATCTTTTTGATTTATATAGCAAATATTTTAAAAAATTTTTTAATTTTTATACAAAAGGTCCCTAAATTTAGGGACCTTTAATGTTTTTAGTCAAGACCTCTTGCTGCTCTGCCAATTTTGTCTGCTGCTAAGATTGCTGCTACAACATCATCTTCAGTTACAGGGAAAGGCATAAAGTGAATACTTTCTTCTGGAATACATGCTTTTTGTGCTACTTCGTAAATTCTGTCGCCAATATCTTTAACACCTAAGTCTTCAAGACATACTGGTAAACCTACATTTAGACAAAAATCAATCACTTCAAAAATTTCTTCTTCAGGAGCATTTTCTAGTACTAATTGACAAAGTGTTCCAAATGCAACTTTTTCACCGTGGAAGAAATGATGTGCTTCTTCTAAAACTGTTAGTCCATCATGAATAGCGTGTGCTGCTGCTAGACCGCCACTTTCAAATCCTAGTCCTGATAGCAAGATATTTGCTTCAACTATGTTTTCAAGTGCAGGTGTTACAACTTTTGCCTCACATGATAGCATTGCTTTATATCCTTCTTCTAATAGGGTTTTATAGCAAAGTTCTGCTAGTGCAAATGCTGTTTTTGTTCCTCTTGCAAGTAGAGTTCCTTTTTCTCTGTTTGCTCCACAAGGTAATCCTGCATTTACATTACCAAATGATTGAACGTTTGCTCTTGCTTCAAAATATGTTGATAGAGCATCGCCCATTCCTGAAACCAAGAATCTTGTTGGTGCGTTTGCAATAACTGTTGTATCAATTAAAACAACACTTGGATTTTGAATGAAATATGCATAATCATCAAAAGATCCATCTGGATGATATAAAACTGCGGAGTGTGATGTTGGTGCATCTGTTGCTGCAATTGTTGGAACAATTATTAGATTGTGTCCTTCAGCAACACATTTTGCTGTGTCTATTGCTTTTCCGCCACCAAGTCCTACTATACAATCACATTTGTTTTTCTTTGCAACTTCTTGAAGTCTTGCAACTTCTTCTCTTGATGCTTCTCCACCAAAATTTGCTGCTACAAATTCTACGCCATACTCTTTGGCTGTTTTATCTAACTTTTCTTTAACTCTTGCTACATCATCTTTGTGTGCAATTAAAAGAGCTTTCTTTCCGTAAGTGCTAACAAAATAGCCTAAGTTTAAAATTTCGTCTGGTCCTTGTACATATTTACTTGGACAAATAAATGCTTTTCTCATAAAATCAGTCTCCTTTTAAATTTTATTTGTTATTTAATTATATATTTTATGTAAGTGGTAGTCAATAGCAAATTTACAAAACACCTTTTACCGTGCATAATTTCACATTTTTAAGAAAAATTCAAGCATTTTTAAAATCTCTTTTTCCTTTTCCTAACCTTGCAAAAAATTAATAAAAATTCACAACCTTCTCCAACAAAAAAATGCAACACTCAACAACAAAAAATCACAACACTCAACAACAAAAAACCACAAACCTCAACAACAGAAAATCACAAACCCCAATAACAAAAAATTGCAATTCCAATTAACAAAACTACATATCATTTCACTATTTGAATAAATATATTCAGGGGATAAAAATAAAAACTATTTTTATATTAATCGTGTAAACTAAAAAACCATTACTTTCTAAATAATACTAAATACACATCCAAGTCGCCCTTGTATTTTTCTATTGTTTCTTTTGCAACTTCAAGTGCTT
>DUUO01000015.1 GCA_012841525.1 Clostridiales bacterium | reverse complement strand
CACATTGAAACTATGGTGTTTCTTACAAAGAAATCTTAATTTTGATTATTGTGTTAAAGTATAAATACCACAACTTAAAATAACATGTGGTTAATTGCTATGTCGAAAGAGTAAAAAAAGTTCTAGTGATTTTTACTTAAGCTGTTGCAATATCATCGTAAGCATTTAAATGTTTTTCAACAAAAGCAAAAAATGTATCTTCGTATAGTTTTGGATTTATCATATGTGCTTGTGCATGACCTGCATTTTCAACAATTAAAAGCTCTTTTTCACTAGTGCAAGCATCAAAACATTTATTAACCATAAAAGTAGGAACGAATACATCATTACCTCCATGGATAAATAAAATTGGTATTTTTGCTTCAGCAACAGCTTTCAATGGTGTATCAGTAGTAAAATCATACTTTGCTTTTGATATGCACCATGATTCAACAAGATTTAATAGTGGTTTTACAGGCATTTTGTATAAATGTTTTACTTGATAACTAAGTTCGTCCCATACACTTGTATAGCCACAATCAGCAATTGCACATATGACATTGTTTGGTAAATCTAGTTTAGAAAGAAGCATTGCAGTTGCAGAACCCATTGAAATGCCATATATGATAATTTTTCCATTGGGAACTATTTTGTTAATTTCATCTATCCATTTTCGAGTATCTAGATAATCAAGTGTTCCAAATCCAATATATTGACCTTCGGATTTTCCATGTGCACGGTGATTTATTGTTAAATAATTGTAATTTTTTTCTCTAAAAATAGGAAGCAACCCAGCAAAATCACCAATTCCATTTGATCTATAACCATGTATGCAAAGCACTGTAATGTCACTTTGTTTAGGAGCTGGTGTGAAAAATCCTTTTAGTTTAAGTCCATCATCAGATGAAATTTCCAGTTCTTGAGTTTCTACATTAGCAACCTTTTCTAAATTGCTTTTTATATATTTATTAACATAGTCGTCAAAGGTGCTACCAAATAATTTTACATTCATTTTTATTGTTTTTTTAGACATTGGTGCATCAATAGAACCTCGCGCTTCTGAACGCTTAAAAACGCTGTTAAAGATAACATATGTGATAATAAGCATAGCGCCTACTATCAAAGCAAGTAATCCAGTAACAATAGCGCATACTGCTAGAGCAATGATTGTTTTATCCACAATTGCCTCCAATTTGTTTTTTAATAATATCTTTATTATACAATAAATAAAATAAAAAGGGAAAAAAGTATTAAAATTAATTATAAAGTCAGTTATATATGCATTATTTAATTTTTGTTTCGAAACAAAGCAAGTTTTTGATAATGAATATTAGTTTTTAAATGTGCTTGTTAGCAAGTTTATAAAGTGTTAAATTATTATTAAACGGAGGCATTATGAAATATTTGATAGCAACTGATATACACGGCTCATTAAAGTGGTTTAACAAATTGATGGAAGCCTATAACAAAGAAAATCCTGATCTTTTAATTTTGCTAGGAGACTATTATTATCATGGGCCAAGAAATCCTTTCCCAAATGAATATTCGCCAATGGATGTTGCAAATATAATAAAAACACTTAAAGAAAAAGTTGTCCTAATAAAAGGAAATTGCGACAGTGAAATAGACGAGACCGTTACAGAATGTGATTTTATTTCAGAATATGTTGTTGAAAATAATGGGAAATCAGTGTTATTTACTCATGGTCATAAAATCAGTGCATATTATCCTACATCAAAACGATATGATGCTGTAATTAATGGTCATTATCATATAAATGAAGTTGTAGATGTAGGTAAGACAAAATATATTACAATAGCCTCAATATCTTTGCCAAAAGAAGGATATGAAGGAAGTTATGCAATTTTAGAAAATGGAGTAATCATAATAAAAAACTTAAATGGCAAAGAATTAAAAAAAGTTATTTTATAAAATTTTTAAGTTGTTTAATTCAATTTTGAAAACTGTGTGAACAAAAAAATCTAAATATGAAAGCAATATAGGCATTAAATTATCAAAAAGGCACAATTATGTTAAGTGTGACCATTTTTGACAAATAAAAGGCAGTATAATTTGCTGTTTTATTGACGCATTTGACATATTGATTTTTATGGTGTATCATTGAATTGTATCATTCTAAAGTTAGAATCTTTCCAAAGAGGTTAAAATGAAATATCAACAACAAGCAATTGAAAAACTAAAAGAATATGATGTTCATCCTTCAATTCAAAGAGTGATGATTTTGGATTATCTTTTAAGCTGTAATGTACATCCTACAGTTGATGATATTTATTCTGCATTATTAAAAGATACTCCAACTTTATCAAGAGCAACTGTATACAACACAGTGAATAAACTTGTTGAAGTTGGGCTGGTAAGACAACTTAAAGATATTGATAAAAAGGAAGCAAGATATGATGCATGCTTAGAAACTCATGGACATTTTAAGTGTGTTAAATGTGGCAAAATATTTGATTTTAAGGTTTGCGATAAACTAATTTTAGACAAGAAACTAGAAGGATTTACAGTGAATACAAAAACAGTGTATTTTCAAGGGGTTTGTCCTGAATGTAATAAGGTCAACTCTTAGATTATAAAAAAAATTCAAGGAGGAAGAAAAATGGAAGACAGAGTGTTATATCCAATGCCAAAGATTGGCGAAAAAGCACCAGCTTTTGAAGCTGTAACTACACAAGGGAATATAAAATTTCCAGAAGATTATAAAGGGAAATGGGTAATTTTATTTTCACATCCATCAGATTTTACCCCAGTATGTACGACTGAATTTATGACATTTGCAAAAATGCATGATGAATTTAGAGCACTTAATACAGAATTAATCGGACTATCTATTGACTCATTATATTCACATATTGCTTGGTTGCGTGGGATACAAAATATTGAATGGAAAGATATGAAAAATATTAAAGTTGAATTCCCAGTAATTGAAGACTTAAAAATGGAAGTTGCAAATAAGTATGGAATGATTCAACCAAAGACATCAACAACTTCAGCAGTTAGAGCAGTATTCGTTATTGATCCAGATGGAATTATTAGAACAATATTATATTATCCACAATCAACAGGAAGAAATTTTGATGAGATCAAGCGTATTATACTTGCATTACAAAATGCAGACAAAAATGGAATTGCAACTCCAGCAGATTGGAGACCTGGCGATGATGTAATTATTCCACCACCAGGATCATGTGGAAAAGCAAGTGAAAGGATGGCAGATCCAGGAAAAGACGCATATTGCTTAGATTGGTTCTTATGTTTCAAAAAAGATAAGAAATAATAAAGAGTCAAAAAAACAATTAGGGGCTTTGTAAACAAGCCCCTTTTTATTTGTTTTAATTTTTTTATTTTATTACAATTTAATTGTGCTTTTTAATACTAATTAATTTTAATTCAAACTTATAACTTAAAAAATTACAAATCGATATAAATGTTTTGAAAAAATCAAATAAATAGTTTAACTATCTTAGCGATAATATTATTAAAATGATACAATTGCAGAAAATATTTCATATGGTAGGCCATATGACATATACACCAGTTATATGCATTTTAATATAAGTGAATAAATTAATGCTCTAACCATTTTATTGGTTAAATTCAAAAGCATTATTATACGAGGGAATATGAAATTGCATAACGCAATTAGATTTGCTATTGAAAAACACAAAGATCAAAAGAGAAAGGGTAGTGACATACCATATATTGTTCATCCTTTAGAAACTATGCAAATATTGGCAGCAAACACAAGGGATAAAAATATTTTGATTGCTGGAGTTTTACATGACACTATTGAAGATCAAAATGTTTCAGTTGAAGAACTAGAAAATCTTTTTGGAAATGATGTAGCGTTACTAGTTAGTGGAGTTAGCGAAGATAAGTCAATAAAGGACTGGAAAGAAAGAAAAACTTTAGCAATTTCTGATATTAAAAATAAAGATATAAGAGTTAAATTAATAGCTTGTGCAGATAAATTATCTAATCTGAAAAGTATATATTATGATGTGTTAAAATATGGAGAAGAGACATTTAATAAATTTAATGCAGGCAGCAAAGAAAATGTTGCTTGGTATTATAAGTCCATGATTGATGCTTTTCCAGAGCTTGAAAACTATGATTGCTATAAAGAACTTGTAAACATATATGGTAAAGTTTTTGATTAATTATGCAAAATTAAGATATTAATTATTTAATAGTGCCTTTAACTTTAGTTAGTGTTAAAATTTAATAATATTTATTTAACTTAATACAGTTGTTAACAATATTTGCAAGGTATAATTACATTATAAAGGTCGCTATATTTTGTTATAATTGCTTATCACGTGGCATTTATTTGCATGCATAATTAAATATATATTTTTGAGTGAACGAAATTGACTATGATAAGAGAAATTCATTTTAATAATAAATTTAAAGTTATACAACTTTGCGATACTCATATAGAGAAAGAAAATTTTAATCAAACTTTAGAAGTAATTGATAACTTACTAAAGTGTTTGGAGCCTGATTTGGCAATATTTACAGGTGATAATATCGTTTTGGACTTAAATTTAGATGCCTATGATTCAATTAATGAGATTTTTGCAAAATATGATATTAAGTGGCTTTTGATACTAGGAAATCATGATGGTGAATTTACAAACACAACGCGAAAAGAAATCATAGAAAAGTGTTCTAAATTATCGCATTGCATTACAGAAAATAGTGAAAACAATGGTAGATATGGAGATACAATAATAAGACTTTTTTCAAATGAAAAACTTGTTTCTGAAATAGTTGGAATTGATTCAGGTGATTATCAAAAAATCGGATTATTTAGAAAATATGCAAATATTTTGGATGAACAAACGAAATGGTTTATGGGAAATACAAATTCTAAAGCAAAGTTTGTATATTTTCATATTCCTCAAAGAGAATTTATTAAAGCTTTTAACAAAGGTGATAATAAATATATATATGGCTCAATTAGAGAAAACATATGGCCATCTGGTAGAAGAAAAATTTTTGTTAAAGGGATTTCTGCTGCTGGAAAAGAATGTTCGTTTTTTAAAAAGGCAAATGATGGCACATTAAAGGCAATTTTTGTAGGACATGATCATTTAAATGATGCAAATACAATATATGAAGGAGTGCGTTTAGTTTATGGTCAAAAAACTGGGCATGGTGGATATAATTGTTTAGAAAGAGGCTTTGATGACAATATGGGCGTGACTGTGCTTACAATTAATAAAGACAGTTCTTTTAAAATTTATCCAGTAAAATACAGTGAATTGGTAAAGTGAAAACAAAAAGATTTACAATAAAATAAAATTTATCAGTTTCATTGATAAAATTGTGGTATAGTAGATATTAATATTATTAAAATAGAGTAATTTAGGTTGAAGCAAAATATGTACACAAATTATGATTTAATTATTATAGGTGGTGGAGCAAGTGGATGTGCTGCGGCAATTACGGCAGCCCGTAATGGCGTAAAGGTTTTGATTTTAGAAAAAGAAACAAGATTATTAAAAAAATTGAGCCTTACAGGAAACGGTCAATGCAATCTTGCAAATTCAAATTCAACAACAGGGAAATATAATTCTACTTTTCCAAATAGAGTTTTTGATGTCATACCACTTAAAAGAATAATAGATTATTACGAGTCTTTAAAAGTATTATTAGTTGAAGATAATTTACGTTGGTTTCCATATTCAAAACATTCAGCAACTGTCGTTAATGCCATAAGAGATGAAATTGAAAAATTATTTATTGATGTTAAAACTGAATACAATGTAAGTAGTATAAAAAAAGAAAACAATGTTTTTATTGTAAATAATAAATTTTATTCAAAATATATTTTGCTTGCAACTGGAAGTAATGCAACAAAAGGAACAGATTCATTAGATTTAGTGAGAACTTTAGGGCATAAAGTTTTTCCATTTAAACCAAGTTTAACGCATATATATACAGATACTAAGAAGATAAAAGGATTAAATGGAGTAAGAGTATACAATTGTAATGCAAAGCTTGAAATTGATGGAAATATTGTTGCTGAAAGTATAGGGGATGTTATTTTTAGAGATTATGGTGTAAGTGGAAGTGCTATTTTTGATATTTCTGTTCATTTAGCAAGAGCAAAATCTTATAAAAAAGCAGCAGTTGTTTTAGACTTTTTGCCAGCTTTTGAAAAGACATTAGTAGATTTAATTGAAAATAATGGTGGAATAGAAGGTTTTTTCCATCAAAAAGTTAAAAAAGCGATTTTGCTTGAAGCGAAAAATAATGTTTCCTATTCACTTGCATATGTTATTAAAAACTTTAGATTAGAAAATGCAACACTAGGGCCAATGATACATGCACAGCTTGCATCAGGTGGTGTAATAACTGATAAAGTTTCACAATTTAATCTTGAAAGTAGGTTGGTCCCAAATTTATATTTTGCTGGTGAAGTTTTAGATGTAGATGGAGAATGTGGTGGGTTTAATTTAATGTGGGCAGTTGCAAGTGGAATTGTCGTTGCTTCACATATTACTAGCAAGTTAAAACTTGATGATAAATATATTGACAAGAATTAAAAAACAATAAAGTATAAAGATATAAAATTTTAAAAGTGAGTTATGAATAAACAGAAAAGAAAATCCAATTTAAATACAAAACTTATTGCAACTACTAGCCTTTTTGTTGTTGTGACATTTGTTGCAACTGCATTTATTCAAATGGGAATACCTGGAGGTTCTGGATATGTTCATATTGGTGATGCAATTATTTTAATTGCTTGTTATTTTTTGCCATTACCATATGCTATAGCAGCAGGAGCAATCGGAGCTGCATTTGCTGACTGGGCAGCAGGATATATCCAATATATTTTAATAACTATACTTGCAAAGGCTGTTTTAGTTGTATCAACTCATTATGTTATTTATAACAAACAAATAACAACATGGTATACATTTCCAGTAATTGTTTTAGGCAATTTTATATCAATTTTATGTTACGCATTTCATGATTTGATCTTTTTTGGCAAGGGCGCCTTTGTTGCAAATTTTACTTTTGGTTTAATTCAACCAGCATTTACTTTGGTAATAAGTGTCGTTGTCTTATTGGCTTTTAGTAAGATTAAAGTGTTAACAACCTTTAAAGAAGCATTAAATCCAAAAAAATATGCACACAAGAGAATAGCGGAAGAGGCAATGCATGTCGAACAAAACATACATGCACAAGAATTAAATAAAATAGAATTAAAAATAGAAAAAGATGATTCAACCAAAGGTGAAAATATTGCTAATCAAAAAGATAATATCGAAGAAATAAAAGATGATTCAACAGATGATGAAGTTGAAAATGATATTAATGAAATAAAAGATGATTCATCAAGTGATGAGACCATTTAATTTATATATATTTATCACTTGTATAATATGGCATCTGGCAATTTGTTAGTTTAAGTATCGATAGAAGTGTAAATATTTAATTAAAAACCAGTATGCTTAAAAGTGTGACAGTTGAAAAAAAATATGGTTTTTGATAAAATAAGTTGTATCTAGTTGTAAAATTTTAATATTGTTAAGTGATATTAGGAGAAAATTTTGGATAAAAATATATCTTCAAACACAATTATATCTAACTATGAAGTTAAAGAATTATTTCTTGCTATAGGGCTTGGAAATCCTACATCTATTAAATTTGAGACTGCTAGTTTAGAAATTGGCATTCATTCAGTAAATGTAGGAAAGAAAAAGTATTTGCTCAAATCATCGCTTAGAAATATAAAACCTGAAGAAAAAGCAACTCAAGATGCAATAATTAATGAGCTTTCGTTATATAAAGTTTTAGAAAATTCCGATGTCACTGCTTATCAAAAAATTGTTTATTCTGATATTACAAAAAAACATATTGATGTAAATTTTTTAATTTTAGAAATTCAAGGTGTGCCATACAAGAAGAAAGTTTTCTCAATTAGAGAACGAAAATTAGTTATGTATCAAGCTGGCGAACAGCTTGCAAAAATTCATAATATCAAAGGTCTTGGGTATGGTTCTGAAAAAATTGGAATTGAACATTCATGGTTCGCAGCATATAAAAAACTAGTGGATGATATCATATCAGATCTCACAGTAAAAAATGTTAATGTTGATACAAATAGAATATACTCGGTTATTAATAAATTAAGTTTTTTATTAGAAGATGTAGAGCCTTCTCTAATACATGCAACAATATGGAAGGGCAATATTTATGTTGCTGAAAAAGGAACAAAATTTTTAGCTTTTGCTGGTTGGGAAAATGCAATGTGGGGCGATTTAGCGACCGATTTTGTGAGATTAAATCCAGTTCGCGGCACTATGAATAATAAAAGTTTTATAAGAGGATATTTAAGCGTTAATCCCTTGGTAATTGATAAAAACTTTCATATTAGAAAAAACTTAATGAAATTATATCTTGGATTAAGAGCATTGATTTATCCTATTTTAAAATGGAGAAAAGACACACAAAAATATATTTACAAAAAGATTGAAGGTCGCATCATGATATCTGAATCACTTAGATATTTGGAGGGAGTCCAAATAAATGAATGAGACTAAATTCTTTAAGTTTTAAATTAAACACAAATTGAAAAGTTAATGCAAATCAAATATAAATAGTTATTTAATTGAGATAAATGAATTATAGATTAGTTTTGAACTAATTTTTTTTACAACAAAATGTTATGAATGATTGTTTTAGCATGATAAAATATATTTTTTAGTATCCTAAACTTTAAGTTTATAGTTATTTTATTTTTGTTTTTATTAAACTTATTTCTTAAATTTCGCTGTTGACACTATAAACATCGGTATAATATAATTAATATATATTTACCTTTAATATATTAATATAGAAGGTATGAAATATTTTGTAGGAGAGATAAGATTATGAACAAGATTAGAAGAAAAATTACTGTTTCTAGATTTTTTCAAGTTCTAGCTTATTTCTTAAGTTTTCCTCTTTTAGTCTTTTTAATTTGGAATGGTTCCAGAGTTTTGAGAGATGATCAATCTGTATCAAAACTTATGGGCTGGTTACCAGTATTGATTGGACTTGGAATGCTTGTTTTAGTTGGATTAATCCAACTTATTCTCAGAGGAGCGCTTAAGAAAAACCGCTTTGCAAGAGCTTCAATTGTAGGTCTAATAACTGCTGTACTTTTAGCGGGTTCAGTTATTGTGTTAGATACCGCTGGTAAAGCTAGATATGAAAAGACAGCTGAAGAAGTCAAAACTGAAAATGAAACTGAATTGCCACGTTATGAATTACTTGCTACTAATTTCAACGATGAAATAAAGTATCACAGCGATATGATCGAGGAATGGGTAGAAAGATATAACCTTAATTCTTATGTCGGAATGAATAAAGGTGGCGCCAATACTGACGGTGTTGAAAATATTGAGGAAAATGGTGTTTTCTATAAACCGAATGGAATGTATGGTGATGGTTATGTTTTTGGTGTAGAAGATGTTAGAAAGATTTTACATGACTACTATGTTATCGGAGAAAAAATTGCTAAGAATGAAATTGAAGGATTAGATAACGAATTAATGCTATCTGCTGATGAATTATTAAAAGAAGAGCTTTTAATGTTAGAAACAGATCCCACTTCTGATTGGAATAAATATAAAGAGGGTGCTTTAGAGTCTTCTATCAGTATTGAAGGTTTCAAGTACATAGTATCAAGTACTGAATATGAAGATGCTTATGGTGAAGATGGAACTGCAACAAAATACTATATTACTCCTAAAAGATTAGACGAAATTTTAGGTAGACTTGGTGAGTCTTTATCAATAGAAAATACGCCTGAATTTCAAGGTTTAATAGATCTTGTATCTGGTTTTATTGGCGAAGGTGAAGGACTTGTCGCTGCTATTGGACAGATTTTAGCAGATTTGCCAGAAATGTTAAATGCAGATTTAACTTTACAAAAACTAGTAGATTATATCAATAATGAAAACCTTTGGAGTGATACATTAAAACCTCTCCTTGGTGAAGAAGTTCTTGGTGTAGATGTAGAAGACACATTAACAACTGACTTTGTTTATAAACTATTGGCTAATTTAAGTTATTACCAATCTTCAACAACTTATCCAATTATGTATTTTATTGAAAATCAAGCGTTAAAAGATTATGCATATGCAAAATATTATGGACAAAAACATGGAGCTATTGTAGGAAGCTTATTGATTCCAAATTCAGCACCAAGTGATGCAAATTTGCAATATGTTGGTAAAATCACATTAGACTCTAAAGGTTCACTTGCTCCAACTGAGGATCAAGTTAAATATGAATTAATATATTTTGATAATTATGATAAGTTTGGAAAAACATTGTATCCTCTATTAATTGCAAGGTCTTATATCTTAAAATTTGGTGCACTTGCATTTTTCTGTTTAATGTTAAGTTATGCGTTTACACAATTAATTGATAATAATTTCAAAAAATTAAGGCCAATTGAGGAAGCCTAGAGGGAGGCATGATATGAAAAAAGTTTTAAAAACATTATTATTCATACTAGGAGCACCAGCAATACTTGCAGTAGTTGCTGCTACTAGTGTTGTAATTTATCAAAGGGGCATATCATACAGTTTTTGGCCTTTTGTAGGTCTAATTCTTACCGCCGTTTTTTGTTTGGTTTTCATAATTACCTTTATAATCACAGGGAAACAAGCAAAAAAGAAAGGAACCAAAAAAAGTGTGTTTAAAGGGACGGTTGCTTTAGTAATCATAGCGTTTATTTTTACAGCTGGACTTTGGATGATTATTGACATTCCATTGCCAGGTATTTTGGATGATGCAACATCAGGCACTGTTACATTTGACGATGTTAGAGAAGATTATGTATTTAAAGCAAATGAACATGGTGATCTTTTAGATAACTTTATAAGAATGAACTATGATATTGAAAATTTGACATGGGAAAGTGGTGAATTTTCAGAAGAAGAAAAAGAAGCATATGTCGAAGAAGGTTACAGAAACGAGCGTGTAAAAGAGCTTGTTCATAAAAATTATATATCGCTAAATGATAATGGCTATGTAACTTTTGTAGGTCCTTGGATTGATTTTGCTGATGGTGGTAGAATGACTATGCCAACATTAATTCACTTAGTCATTGATAAAAGAGAATATGAACCAAAAGAGTTTTATTTGATGTATGATTTGACTCCTCATACTTTGGTGACTAAGAACACAAAAACAGACTTTGCAACCAAAGAAAAAAGAGAAGATGACACAGCGCCAGTTACATGGACAGTTTTAGATATGCAAGGTGGCTCAATGGATATTGCGTTAACTGATATACTAATAAATGCTTTGGGTTCAAAAGAAGGTGTTGATACAATTTTGCTTCTTTTGAATGAATTGGCTGGACAAGATATAGCTGCCGTGTTAAAGGGAGTAAATTCAGCCTTAGCAACAGAAGAAGTTGCTGGCGCTCCACTTTATGTAACTCTTAATATTAGCGATGCTGAATCTGCAAAACTATCTTTGGTGTCAGCAACTACTACAAGAGGTATGCACGGATATATGCACACAGCATGGTTAGATAGCAACCATTTGTTATTTGCAGTAATTTCTTTATTCCCAGCAAGACATTGGCTATATATTTTAGGTTCATGGTTAATGTTTACTGCCGTAGCAGTTGGCTCATTAAGATATAGTGAATTTGCAAAAGATAAAGATGATGACGCTAAATCATCTGATGAAAAATCGCAAAATTTTGGACAAGGTAATGCTTATGGTGGTCCAATAGCTCAACCATCAAATCCTTATGCACCAAGAGTGCAATATGGACCAAATCCACATGATGGATATTATCAACAAGAATTTAATCCACAAGCAACACCATACCAAAGAGCCCATATGGCTGCAACAAGAGAAAGGAACCAAAGACTTTATTAACTGAAAAGCAAATATTCTAATCTCATAATTGACAAAATCATGTCATTTGAAAATTTATAAATTGAGCTGACCTTCAAAAATGTAACAATCAATGGAGGTCAGTTTTTTGTTTTAAAATATTTACAAAGCAAAATTTAAAATTAAACTTTCATAACCATTTTAACAAATATTTGTATGCAATACTTATAAAAATAGGTTGTAAAAACATGGAAGTTTTTAATTTGGTATTGACTAGCAAGGCTTAAATGAGTATAATAATGTAATAATTGTATATATATAATATAAAATTTTATACACGTTGGGTAAAAAAAGGGGGGGAGGTCAGAAAATGAATGCGTACAGCATTATAGTTTTTTTTATGTTGCTGGCCTATACTTTTTATATGGGTTTTAATGGAGGCTCAAATGCAATTGCAACTACAGTTGTTACAAGAGCAATAAGAGTAAAACCCGCCATATATATATCTGCTATCATCAAATTTATAGTTCCAATAGGCATGTGGTTAATCGCAAGAAAAGGTGTTTCAACAGCAAGTATTGCAGGTAATATTGGAACGAAAATGATTTATCCTGAATATTTTAACACAATAACTACCGAGAAAATAGCTTTTACTTTTATGTTTTCTGGATTATTGGGTGCAATGGTTTGGGCATTGATTTCATTTAAGACAAAAATTCCAATTTCAATTTCACATACTTTATTAGGTGGTGTTTTTGGAGCAGCAGTTGCAGCATTTGGAACGCTAAAATGCTTGCAATGGAAAGAAACTGTAGCATTAGATGTTTTTGGTATGATTTTAATTGCACCTGCTGTTAGTATGTTACTTAGTTTTATATTAATGAGGTTGGCAAAGAGATGGCTTTGGCGAGCAAGCAGAAAAGTTTCTGGCGTTTTAATAAATGTACAAAAACTAAATTTTGTTATTTTAGCTGGTGCTTTCGCTTCTAACAACAGTCAAAAATCACTTGGTATCGTTTTACTAATGTCATCAATTGGATTATTTAACTTTAATGGTTTTGCTGATATGCCTTTTTGGATAGTAGCAAGCATTGGTGCAGCTTTGATGCTTGGAATGTTGCAAGGTGGATATAGCATAATGAGAACAATAGGGCGAAAACTATATAAAGTTGAGCCTTTACATTCAGTTGTTGCACAAATAACTACAAGTGTAATTACATTAACAGGTAATATAACAGGTATACCTTTAGGTATGGGGCAATCAATGACGGCTGCTGTTATTGGAACTGGTGCTGCAGATAGGATTAAGGCTGTTAATTGGACAACGGCAGGAAAAATTACAATAGGTTGGACTTTAACTATGCCTATAGCAATGGCTATTGGAGCGGTATCGTATCTGATAATTGGTAAACTAATATTGAAAATATAAAACCTAAATTAAAAAATATATTTAAACAAAAACCATAATGGTAATTTTGTGTAATATTAGAAACAATAATTTTATATGATATTGATAAAAAATGTTTATTTTGTGATAAATTTAAATATATATAAAATTTGTAATCAAACATTGATATAATATATAAGGGGAGAATGATTATGTTTAGCTTTTTTAAGAAAAAGAAAAAATCTGATAGTTTTTTTGATATGCTTACAAGGCAAGCAAGAATTGTAAGAAAAGGTCTAAAACTTCTTCATGAATATTGTCTATATAAAGATGAAGAAATCGCTGATGAAATAATAAAAACTGAACTAGAAGGAGATATGGCTAGACGTGTATTAATTGATGAAATTGATAAAACCTTTATAACCCCAATTGATAGAGAGGACTTGTTTAAATTATCTAGTAATTTAGATGAGGTATTAGATTATGCCAAAACTTCAGTTGATGAAATAAGGCTTTTTGGAATTACGCCTAATGAAGAAATGGTAGAAGTCACAGCCGTTTTGTTAAATATGACAGAACATATAATTTTGGCTATATCACATATGGAAAAAAATCCATCAATTGCAGAAGATGAAGCAATATTTGTCAAAGGCTTAGAAAACAAAGTTGGTAATTTAACTGTTAGGGCTCTTGCAACATTGTTTGATTCTGATGACTTTAATATGATATTTAAGTATAGAGAAATCTATAGACATTTAAATAGAACAGCAGACGTAGCAGACCTTGCTATGGATAGTTTACTTAGAATTTTAGTAAAACATAGTTAAAATCATGGATAAAAAGTCTAATTTTTTTGCATATCTTGGAAGAATGAAATATATTAAGCGTTGGAGCTTAATGAAGTCTACTCAAGAAGAAAATATTTTAGAGCACAGTGCAATGGTTGCTCAAATTGCAAGTGCTCTTGCAATGATAGGGAAAAATATTTTTGGAAAAGAGATTGATGTAAATAAATGTTCAACTTTAGCAATATATCATGACTGCTCTGAGGTTTTAACGGGCGATTTACCCACACCAATAAAATATTTTAATAAAGATATTCAAAGCGCATATAAAGACCTTGAGGGTGTATCAAATAAAAAATTATTAAATATGCTCCCAAATGAATTGAAACCAGAAATGGAATCTTATCTTTTTCCAGATAAAAATAGTATTGAATATAAATTGGTAAAATATGCAGATAAAATAGCAGCATATATTAAATGTGTTGAAGAAGTAAAGTTTGGCAATCAGGAATTTTCAAACGCCCTTAAATCAAACAAAGAATTAATAGATAAAATGGATAGCGAAGAAGTTGTATATTTTATGAAAGTTTTTGCACCAGGCTATGGTTTAACTTTAGATGAGTTAGAATAAAAAATCAAAATATATTTTGTTATCTAAAATAATTGAGTTTTAATTGTACGATTTTGATAAAAAAATGAGGCATACACCTCATTTTGTATTTTATGAACCTAAACTTTTAATAATTATTTAACAAAATCTCTTATTAATACAGTTATGTAAATTAAGAATAATTATCAATAATTTGTCTTTTTTTGCATGCGTGCACGTTGTTTTTGAAGTTGTCTTTCTCTTTGGCGTTTTGCATTCATTGCTGATACTCTTCGATCAACCATGTTAGCAAAATATGCACGATACATACTGTTGATTCTTCTTTTTGCAGAGTCTAAATTTGCTACATGGGGTATACATATATATCCAGATCTATCAAGTTTTGAGTCGTGCCTAGTAAAGTCTTTATTGATATTTAAGTAAATATTTCCATTAGTACAATGTAAAACAGCAAATAAAATGCCTGCAGCATATACTAAGTCGCAGTCATAACCATTTTTAATTACCATGTTTGCACTTTGTAAAAATTCTTTAATATTGAGATAAATATATAAATTTTCTGTAGATAATTTAGTTTTATCAACGCCTTCAGGGAATGGGCTACCAATATTTTTAATGTGTATTCTATAAGCAGCAACAGCAATGGGAATGCCAACCATGATAAGTGCTAGAACAATTAAAATAATATATAGTAACCAAGTTGGATTTGTTAAAGTCTTAACTACATTACCAAGGCTGGCTACATTTCCAGTAACTTTTCCTAGAAAATTTCCAGAAGCAATGGTATATACATTTTCTTCCATTGAATCTAAATCATGTGAATAGTATAATGTTGTTTCTCCGTCATAATCAGTTCCAATATCTAAAAATACTTGAGTTTTAATAACTTTTTTATTGTTTTCATCAGTTTCAATAAAAGCAAAAACATCATTTTTTTCCAATGTTTTGACATCTACTTTGGTATAAAAAATCCTACTACCTGCTGGATAATAGGTCATAAATTCACCCTCATCGACATCCCACTCATCAACTTCTTCTAATTCATCAAAAAAATCATACATTCCCAAATTACCAATGGTAAATTTAGGATTCCAAAAAGTTGCAAATAGAAAAATTACCAAGGCAGCATAAATAACAGCCATTAATATAGCCATTATTATAGGTACGGTAATTCTTTTTTGTTCATGTAAGTTTCGCATAATTAAATTATAAACTAGGCATTACTTTTCTACAACCTTGATTTATTTTTTAAGTTCAAAATGAATTGGAATATGTGGATCTTGATAAAGATCGATGTATTTATTTATTACTTCCAATGCTTCTTGTGCAGTTTTTGCTGGATAAACTTGATCTTCTGGAATATTTGGATATCTTACTCTATCGTCAACTTTTTGACCAGCAAGTTTAGAACTCCAGCCTTTGGTGCCTTCCATTCCAACAATTAATTTTTTTAATGCCCAAGCATTGCCAATTTCAGTTAAAGTACCAGCGCCACCACTGACTGCAATAACTGCTGAAGCGTTTGCAACTATTATATTCCTATAAATATCTATTCCAGTAGGTATTGCTATATCAACATAGTCATTGCATATGTTAGCATCAAATCCTGGCAATATTCCTATTATATCTCCTTCTTTATATTTTTCTGAACTTCTAGCACCTTTACTTGCAGCTTCCATTATACCAGAAAGGCCACCTGTTTGAAGTCTGTATCCATTATCAATTATTGCTTTACCAACTTCAAAAGCAAGTTGATATTCATAGCTATCTCTTTTTGTTCTAGAGCTTCCTGCAATCGCTATAATTCTTCTTCTCATTCAGTACCTCATTTATTAATTAATATTTTAGTAATAACAACATTATACAGCAATATGTACACTTATTTCAAGAAATACCGTATTAATAAAAATTTTGCTTTCATAGTTTTATATACAAAGGGCAGACCATATATGTTAAGCAGATAATAAATGAAACAACTAAAAGATAAAAGTTTGAAATTTAAAACATTTTTGCTGAAATTTTATATAAAAATAAATATAATACAAAATGTAGCAAGAGATTTTTTGCTATGATATAATCAAGTATATGCTTAGGAGAGGTGGCAGAGTTCGGTTGAATGCGTGCGACTCGAAATCGTATAGGCTAGCAATAGTCTCGTGGGTTCAAATCCCACCCCCTCCGCCAAATAACTCTGCATTTAGTTTTTTAATAATTTAGTAAATATGGAATTTAATATTGTGGGTTAAAAGTTTTCATAAAAGAGTGAATATTTATTAAATAATGATGCTCTTATATTGATAAGTGTTAGTAGTTAATATATAATTTTGATATGCAAGAAAGAAATAAAGATCCATATAATAAAGCTTTTCCAAATGAAAGTGATGGCAGCAAGAAACTAAAAGCAAAAAACATAGTAATTATTGTTGCTGTTATCGTAATTGCAGTTACAGCTTTGGTTTTAGGCCTAGTTTTTGGCTTAAAGAAAACCCCCCCACAAAATATTGTTAATATGTCTACTCAAAACAATAGTTATTGCTTTGCCATGAAAGAAAGTGATGAATCTTTTACTATTCCAATGTCAATATTTGAAGACAATCCAATAGATGCTTTTGACATAGAAATTAGAGTCATAGAAAACTATATAAAGCTTGAAAACAATGTTGTTAAAATTGTAAATAAATTAGATAAAAATAGTGAAATTGGAAATTCACTAGGAGAGATAATATTTAGAAAAAATAACGATACATATATTACAGTATATATGAAAATTTTGAGAGAAGAAGTTATTGAAATAAATTCTTTGTCAGACTTTAAAGCGATACCACAAGGCGCTGAAGGGATATATTTACAGAAAAATAATATTAATCTAGAAGGTCAAGAAATATCAATTAAGGATTTCAAAGGTGAATATTATGGTAACCATAATAAACTTATAGGACTAAATGTAAGTAATGCTGGTGGGTTGTTTGAATCAGCAAATGATGCAAATCTTGCTGGTATAAATTTAGTGAATTTTAAATATGAAAATATCGATGAATCCATAGAACATCATTCAATTGGGCTTTTAGCAAATACTATGACAAATACTAACTTAATAAGCATAAAAGCAAATGGTGAAATTTTATACAAAAATTCCAAAATAAATAGTGAAAGAGTTATAAGTATTGGTGGAATTGTTGGCAATTTAATGAATGAGTCAAAAGATAATTACATCGAAGTTAAAGGTTGTCAGTCTGATGTCGATATTAATGTAAGTGCTTCAGGTCATGCAATATATATTGGGGGGCTTATTGGCAACGTTCAAAATGTTTTTATTGAAGATGTTAAAAGCTTTGGAAAAATAAATTATGAGTTTTCAAAAGAGGGAACTCAATCTGTATATGCAGGAGGGATCGCAGGATTTTTAAAAGGAAAAGTTGATGGATTTAGTGGCTCTAAAATACCTTTAGATATGGGGTGGTTTTTTGAGTCACATATGGATATTAAAATCAATGTTGAAAAAGATAGCATTATGTTTCGTATAGGGGGTATTATTGGGAAAATGATAGACTATCAACTATATTATGTAAATTTTGCTGGAAATATAAATGTTGATTGTGAAAAATCTGAAGTAATTGCTGGTAATATTGCAGGGGAAGTTGAAAATACCGTATTCAATAAAGATCAAAAAAGAACTATTTTAATTTCGCAAGTAACAATAGAAAATCCGATAGAAGTAAATAGTGATGGTATTTTAAAGCTTGGTTCATTAGTTGGTGTAGGTATATCACAATATGTTTCAAATGACTATGGCATTATTTTTAGTGATTATCCTACTATTTTAGCAAATGTAACTAGAAAAACAGAGATTGGAGAATCTAAAGAAACTATAAATAAATCACCAATTGGGAAAAGAGAATAAAGTTTAATTATTTGTTTAATGGTTAAATTATTAATAATATCTGCTTTTGATAACATAATGTAAAGAATAATTAAGGGGCAAGAATAAAGTCCCTTTTGTTATATAAAATTTTATCTTAACTATTAGTTTTTTTTCGTGTATAATTAAAATATATTCATTCAGGAGTGGTTTATGTTTTACAATATAATACGTGATAATTATTATACATTTAAAGTTTTTGAGCAAAATAAACTTGCACCAAGATCATATTTTATTCCTTTTTCAAATGAAAAGTTAGCAGATAAAACAAATATATTAGAAAGACGTTATAAAAGTGATAAAGTAAGGTGTTTAAATGGTGTATGGGATTTTAAATATTATAAGTCTGTAAAAGATTTGCCAACTAATTTTGATACGGAAAATATTGAATTTGATCAAATACCAGTACCTTCTTGTTGGCAATTTTTAGGATATGAACCACCGTTTTATACAAATATCAAATATCAATTTAAAGCAAATCCTCCAAATGTACCAACTGATAAAGTTGCGGGAACATATGGTGAAGATATAAATGGGAAAGAATATGTCTGCGGAAAAGAACAGTATAATAGCGTCGGAGTTTATAGAACTTTTGTAGACATTGAAAGCTTAGATAAAAAATTTATTATTTCATTTTTAGGTGTTGCAAGTAATTTAGAATTACATGTCAATGGAAAATATGTAGGGTATAGCGAAGGATCACACAACACAGCAGAGTTTTTCTTGAATAAATATTTAGTACAAGGTAAAAATGAGATTGTTGTAGTTGTTTATAAATGGTGCAATGGGTCATATTTAGAAGACCAAGATATGTTTAGAAACAATGGTATATTTAGAGATGTGCTACTATTTGAAAGCGATCTCACTTATATTCATGATTTTGATTTTTTTACACACAAAACGCCAAATGGGCTATACGATGTTATTTTATCTATAGATATAGAAAACTATGATGGTGCAAAAATTGAAGTTAAATTATTAGATCCAAAAGGTAAAGTCGTTGTTTCAAAAACTGCAGATGCAAGTGCATATACCAAAATAATGTTTGATAAACTTGATGTTATTGAATGGAACGCAGAAGTTCCATCACTATATGTTTTAAAATTGATATTAAAACGAGATAATCAAGTTATTGAATGTGTTAGAAAGGAAGTTGGATTTAAAACTGTGTCAATAGATGGGCGTACCTTACTTTTTAATGGAAAGCCAGTAAAAATTAAAGGTGTAAACCACCATGATACACATCCTAAAAAAGGTTATGTTTTGACTGCGGAAGAAATTTATCTAGATATGAAAATATGTAAAGATTACAATATGAATGCAGTTAGAACTTCTCATTATCCCCCTGATCCCGTTTTGTTAGAAATTGCAGATCAAATAGGGCTTTATGTAATTGATGAAGCAGATATTGAAACTCACGGTGTATTCCCAAGAGGAAAAATTAGCAATAATTTAAAATGGAAAAATCATTACTGGGATAGAGTAAAAAGAATGTATATGAGAGATAAAAATTCACCTTCAGTAATTATGTGGTCTTTAGGAAACGAAGCAGGTGGAATTAAATGCCAAGATTACTGCTATGCTGAACTTAAAAAATTAACTTTAATTCCAATATATTATGAAAGAGCAATAGCATATAAACAAGGTGGGTATGATGTTGTAGGTGGTATGTATTTGAGTCCAATATTAATTTCAAAACTTGCCGAAAATAAACTTGTAAATCATTATGAAGCTAAAAAATACAAATACAAAGATAAACCATATTTTTTGTGTGAATTTGTGCATGCAATGGGAACAGGCCCTGGTTCAATACAAGAATATATGGATGCCTTTTACAAGTATGATGCGTTAGTTGGTGGCTGTGTTTGGGAAATGATAGATCACGCTGTATACAATGAAAATGCAAAATATAAATATACCTATGGTGGAGATCACGGTGAATATACTCACGATGGCAATTTTTGTGTAGATGGATTGTTTTTCCCAGATAGAACTCCTCATACTTCTGCTTTAGCAATCAAAAATGCTTTTAGACCCTTAACTGCAGAGTTTATTAAACCTGGAATCGTTAAGTTTACAAATCATAATAGGTTTAAGAATACATCATATCTTAAAATAAAAGGAGTAATGTTAATTGAAGGTGAGCCCTCTTTTGAAGTTGAATTTCCAAGTGATATAGAACCAATGTCTTCGAAAGAATATAATATTAACATTGACATTCATTCTGGAGATATAGTTTTACATATAGATTATTTTGATAAAGACAAAATAGTGGCAACTGAAGAATTGAGAATTAATGAAACCTTATCACAAATTCAGTTATCTAATGGAAAAGATATTGTAGTTACTGAAAAAGATACATTTATTTTAATAAACTTTGATAATGGAGAATTGATTTTTAATAAGACGCTTGGATGTATTTCATCGTATAAAGTCGGAGATATTAATTATTTAGTAGATAAACCATTAAAACAAAATCAAAAAGGTAATTTTTATACAAATATTTATCGTGCACCAATAGATAACGATATGTATGTAAAGAAAAAATGGATGAAACTAGGATATGACGAAACATCTTTTATTGTAAAAAAATGTGTCGTTACAAGTGATAAAACAGAAGTTAAAATTAAAACTGAAAAAAATATTGTCAATGCAAAGGGGAGGACTTTATTTAAAGTTATCGAAAACACAATTGTTGAATCAAATGGTGTAATAACTTTATCAACAGAATTAATTAAAGTGCATTTGAGCAACGAAACATTGCCGCGATTTGGAAGAACTATTGCATTAAAAGAGGAGTTTAATGAGATTTATTATTATGGTTGTGGACCATATGAAAATTATCCAGACTTTAAGTGTCAATCTCGTTTAGGCCTTTATAAATTAAAGGTTGAAGATTTTATGTTTCATTATATTAAACCTCAAGAATCTGGTAATAGAACCGATGTGAGATATGCATCAGTAAAAAATGAAAAAGGTCAAGGCTTGATGTTTTTAGCATTAGAAAAACCATTTAATCTAGGTGCTAAAAAAATATCTGATGAGGCTTTAGCAAAAATAAGACATAGAGAAGATCTTGTTTTTGATGATGTTAGTTATATTTCAATTGATGGAGAAATGTGTGGGGTAGGAAGCAATAGTTGTGGCCCTAGACCATTAAAGAAATACTTATTAAAGGATAGAAAATATAAGTTCGCTTTTAAAATCATTCCTTTTACTGCAATTGATGAAGATAGAATTGTTTATTAAAACTGACATCTTTTATTAAAAATATATAGAATTTTATAAAGAGAATACGGAGATAAAAATAAATAATGGAAATATACAACTTTAATAGATCAATAATAATAAAAGATCCCAAAGATCTTTCAATTCTAAATGATTTAACAGCTGAAAATGAATATACATTTAATCCTTCAAGATATGAATATTTTATTGTCAAATTAGTCTTGCTTGCAGATTATAATTTACAAAACATTTCTGTAAAAACAAGTGCCTTGATTAGTGATGATGATGTAATTGAAAATGCTGTAACATGTTTAAACACAGAAGGATATAATTCTTTCGGTAAAAAGTTTTCTTCTAAAATATCTTTAATAGAAAATGTTTTACAACCAATTTATATTGGGGTTTCTTTCAAAAAGGCCAAACTACAAACATATAAAACTGAAGTCACCATAGGAAATGATAAGGTGGCATTGGTGTTTAATTTAACTGATGATTTGGTTTTTGATGAAGGATTCCATGATGAATCAAGCTTTTCAAGATTAAAGTGGTTAAACTCAAAAAAATCTTGGTCAAATGATGTAATAGAGGGACATAAAAGAATTGTTTGTGACGATAATAAAATTAATATTTTAGGACATAAATTAATTGTCAACTCTAACGGAATGCTTGAAAATTCTCAGAGTTATTACGATAATTCAAATTCATTACAAAATGATGTTCAAAAAAGTTTATTCTATAAACCAATGTCTTTAGAGATAGAGGGTAAAAAATTGGAGTTTAAAGAATGTGAAATTTCTCCTAAAATTTCATATGTTAACACTAAATCTGAAAGTTTAATTGATAATAATAAAGTAGTTATAGAAAGTAAAGTTAAATATGATGGTTCAATAGCTTATAAAATAAATATTTCTACTCCAGATGAGTTTTTGATATCAAATCTTTCATTAAAAATGTTTTTTAAATCATCTTCATATTTTATGGGATTAGAAAAAATTGCACAAAAAATTGATGAGAATTTTTTATTAAATTGCAATTTGGAGATAGAAAAGTCAGTTCAAAACTTTTTTATTGGTGATATAAATTGTGGTGCTAAAATTAAACTTGCTCCTGCTTCTTTCAATCAAAATATTTCAAGTTATAATGCAATACAAAAAGACCTTCCTTCAAATCTATGGGTAAATTATGGTAATGGCAACATTAAAATAATGAAAACAAATGAGGGGGTAGAAGTAACTGTATCGACAGGTGTTATTGTAGCATTTAAAGATAAAGATTTAACTTTAGAATTCGCTATAAATTTAACCCCTTGCAATGAGTTGAAGTCTAATAATATGCTTGGATTAAGAATTGGTGAGGCTAAAATGTTTAGAGATTATGCTCAGGCAATTAAAAGTTCAAAATCTGCAAATATGGATTACTTAATTATATCTCCAGGTATCAAATATTACAAATATCTCAACTATCCTTTAGAGGATGCAGATGGACTTTTAGCAATTGTATCTAATGCAAGAAACAATAATTTATCCGTTGGAATTAGATATGGTTTAAGATCAATAAGCTCAAAAAACACTATAACAAAAGTTTTTAATGGTTTTTCAAATGAACTTCTATTAAAAGGAACTGACAATGAAAACATTTCACCCTCTGACAATCCTTTGGGACTTAATTTTATTGTAGATGTTGAAGCAGATAAAAACAAAAAATATAAAGATGAACAATGGTTATTAAGACCACAGTCTCGTGTAAATAATTACTATATAGAAAGCCTTGCTTTTTTACAAAATGCATTAAATCTTAGATGTATATCTATGAAAAATCCATCAATCGATTCAGTTACAATGGAAAGAGCCAAAAAGACACTTACTAAATCTAAAAAAAATCAAGGTGTAATTGAGCTTGAACTTACTAATCAATTTAACAATGAAAATGCATTTTCATCTGCACTATGCCTATACACTGAAGTTTTACCTTATATTGACAAACTTTGGTATAGTGACAAATTGAAATTAAGTTATGATATATACGCTTTGTTATTTGAGTGTTCTGGTGCGCCTTATGGAGTTGCGACAACATTTAATGCAAATACCCCCATATCTCTTTCACTTTTATTTGGAGGATTGCCAAAATATGGTGTCGAATCACTATCAAGCGAATCGGTAAATCATTTTTATAAAAGTATCAGTAAATATGATTTTGTAAACTCAAAATTTTATGGTTTTTGGGATGAAGAAAATCCAATCAGAATTGATAACAACAATGTTCATGCATCATGCTTTGCTAACGATGGAAATTTATTGATTTCAGTTTTTAACTACAGCAATAAAAAGGTTAAATTCGAATTAGGTGTTGAAACTAAATTTGGTTTTAGTGTAGCAAACAAAAAAGTCTTTGCTCCATTTTTAGGTATTGAGCAAGAAGAAAAATCAATAGATATAACAAAGCCATTAACTCTTGGCCCTTATGACGGTATTGTATTTTTTGCAGTGGAAGGCTTTAAACTCTTTAGGAAAAAAATAAAAAACTAATGAAAAAAACTTAAATATATAGTGTTTTTTGCTTAAATTGGGCAATTTTTCATGATAAAGAATTTATCTTAGATGTTTTGAATTCATTTTATCAGTTGTTATCATTCTCCAATGAATTTTATTTGTATTAATGTGAATTTATTTTAAAAAGTTTCTTATATTTTATTATAGTGTTGTATAGACTTATCTTAAATGTTAATATAATATATATATTAAATATCACGCACTCGTTTATTAAGGAGCAAGATTAAATGACATTTGAAAAAAAATCAAAAATTAAAACTGTAATTTTTGCATTTTTACTTTTTATAAGTTTAATCTTAGTTTTTTCTATATATTCAAACCAATTATTTATTGCATATGCTGATTATGGTCCTGGCTCTGGAACAGAATCAGATCCTATTCAAATTTCAACTCTTGAACATTTAAATCAATTAAATGATGACCTCGTAAATCCAGAACATCCAAGAGATTTTGGGGGTGTATACTTCAAGTTGATGAACGATATCAATATTGAAGGTGGTGGGTTAAAAACAATAGGTTTATCTGGTGGAAAAGAATTTCAAGGAAATTTTGATGGCAATAATCACATTATTTACAATATAAATAGCGAAAACAATCCTGAATTTAGAGGCTTATTTTATAAAATAGGAAATTTAGGTAAAGTTTCAAAACTAGGATTATACAATGTTAACTTGCATAATCAAGGTGAAATTGGCGGAATATCGATTATTAATTCAGGAACCATTGAGCAATGTTTTGTTTCGGGTAATTTTAGTGTGAAATCAACAAGCGGTGGCTTAGTTGCAGTAAACGATGGTGGAAATGTAGTACAAAGTTTTTCTTCTGGAAATATGGAAGTTAATGTGGCGACGGCAGGTGGTCTTATTGGTTTTTATAAAAGTGGAACTATTGAAAACAATTACAGCATTTTAAAATTTAATGGTGCTTATGATGCTAATACAACTGGTGCTCTTATTGGACAGAGTGAAATAACAGACCATGCTAAAATAAACAATAATTCTTTTGGTTATAGAAAAAAGATTCAATATAACAATACAGAAATACCAGGTCATAATGCAGATCTACAAAGTATAGGCAATTTATCCTTAGGCCCTGCAAAAGAAAAAAATATATTGTTAGAAAAATATCAAACAGAAAGTATTTACTTTTTGTTTGGCACGCAAGAACAAATGTGGCAACGAGAGAGAAATGTTCTGCAAGGTGATGGCATATTTGCTCCTTATTTAAAAAGTTTCATTACAAGCGATCAAGGAGAAGAGGGCAAAAAGCACAATCATATGGTGCTGTATAGTGCTACGGTTAAATATTTTGGATATACAGAAACTTATTATAATGATTGGGGGACACCTTATAACCCATTTTTGATAAATAACACCGAACAGTTTCATATGTTTAGTTATAATGTTTCAAAAGGAATTTCTTTTGAAAACAAATATATTAAACTTAATTCAACAAATCTTGAATTTAAGGATGATCCTAGTAAAGCACTAAGTGGAGTTGGCATATTTCAACCAGGTGCTCAAAGGCCGTTTAAGGGAACATTTGATGGAAACAACAATGAAATTCCATCTTTTTATGTAAAAAGACCTATCGCACAAGAAAATTTAGGTTATGAGACAACCGCTTTAGGATTTTTTAACAATGTTGAAAATGCCACTATAAAAAATTTAAGATTTTCACATAACACCACTGTAGATGGCATTGGTCTTAACACAGTTGGTGGATTAGTAGGATATGCCAAAAATTCTAAGTTTGAAAATATTTTTATTCAAACAAAAGTTAAAAACATTATTCGAAACACTAATGCTGGCGGCATAATTGGTGAAAATTCAGGTCCAGAGTCAGAAATTCAAACAGTAATGTTTTATGGAAAACTTAATACCGAAGCAGAAGGTACTTTAGATAGCATTTCTATTGGCGGCATAATTGGAAAAGATTATGGACCCTTAGATGATGAGAAATGTTTTAATGCATGGCATTTTGTTTCGCACGATCAACTTTTTCTAGATAACTACTTAAATCTTATAGGCAATATATTTTTAGATACAAATTGGGAAGGCGAAGGTACAGAACCCAAAAGTAAACCTACACTCGAAATAATAACAACAGCAAATGGTGAAAGAGCGACTTTTAAAATTACAACTGCACCTGATTCTTTATTAAACATCGAATATAGATATTTAAATGAAGAGGTAGCAGAGAGTGCAAAGATCGAACCAAATAATTTTTATACAATACCTTCAAAGACTTCTTTATTTACTTCCAATTCTAATGAAGAACAAAGGCTTTTTGCAAGATATGTTAAAGAGATTATGATTAGAACAAAAGCTGACGATGCAACTATTGAAGAAAGAAAGATAAACTTTTATGTAGGGCAAAGTGTTAATTTTTCAATTGATTTAAAAAGTGGTTTTTATCTTAGTGATATAACTGGCTGGATTGAAAATAGTGCGACATCTGATTATTTAGATTTAACATATGAAAATTTAGTTGTTGACAATTTTTATAGCAAAATAAGATTTAAAGATGTGCTTTTTGGAGAAAGGTATGGAAGCTTAAAAGAGAGCTATAGCGAAATTAGATTTGAATTTAAATCAATTACTTTTCAATCTGGATTTTTCGGAGAAAATTCTGGTGCTCATACTCATGTTTACTGTGGAGAGCCCATTGAAGCAGATACCAATTTATCAGAAAACTACAAATTTAATAAAGATCAAGATAACAATGATTTTGGTAAACCTTTGTATGCTTTAGTGCATTATGAAAAAATAAATAAAGAAGGAATAAAAGTAAATTATGAAGGAATTGCGCCAAAAGATGCAAATACTGCGACAATAAGTAGTTATTATTTGGACTTCATAATATATATGTTATCTAGTGAGGACAACACAACAAAGATATATCTAGGTAAAAAACAAATAGAGTATAAAATAACACAAAAAGAAATAATCATAAATGAAGAGGCAATTAATACGACAAAAGAATATAACGGAATAACGGGCACATTTGAAAAAACGACCGTGGATAACACTAAAGTTCCAGATATTTATGATGTTGATAAAAATAAAGTCATTATTAATGCCACAATTAAATATAATGGAGAAATTCCTGGATTAACACAAGCAACAGTTAGATTGTCTATTCATGATATTGGTTACACTTCCTCATCAAGAAACTATAAAATTAAGCAAGGAGAAGAAGAAAAAGAGGTTAGTGCTAAAATTTTAAAAAGAAAAATTTATCTTCCAATATCTGACATTGTCGATTTAGAAAAAGAATACGATGGGAATGGACCAGATATAAAGGTTTCTATAGTAAATGCAAATGTTGATGGCAAATCATTAATAAATAGAGGCGATATTCAGTTTAATTATACAAGAATTACTGGCGAAAGTATCAATATTAGTATGCCAGGGACATTTAAGGTTGAAGTTTCTTTTGTAGATGAGAGTAAAGAATCATATTTCGATATAATCTTTACAGAGCAAACTGGAGATACTGAAGAATTTTCAGGCGACGTTGTAACAACCATAGAGAAACGAAAAGTTGAGATCGAATATTTTAATGCTGATAATTTAATTTATGATGAAAATGTTAAGGAAGTAAAATTGAAATTAATTCCAAAATATGTTGATCGAAATGGTGCCGAAATAAAGTTGGGCAATGAAAAAGAAGTTTTGTATACAATAAAATTAAATGATGAAATTGTTGATGCAATAAAAGATGCAGGTACATATTTAATCGAAGCAATTGACTTTGAAGATGAAAATTATACTCTAGATGAAAACAATAATACTTGTAAATATTTGGTTCTTTCAACAAGTTTAAATCGAGAAATTGTTGTAAGTAAAGCAAATCAAGGTGCTGTTAATATTATTTCTTCAAATCAATATTCATATAATATTAATGAAAGTTATATTTTTGAAGCAGAAGGTGGCTTCATAGGGAATTTTATTTACAGTATCAATGAAGAGGATGAAAGAAATACTGCAGAAGGCGAAATTTTAGAAGACGGCACACTTTATATAACAAAATTCGGAATTTTTGTTGTTACTGCAAAAAGAGAAGGCGATGATAATTATTTTCCTGTTACTTCTGAGCCATTTTTATTGGAAGTGTCAAAATCTAGTGCAATATTAAAAATTGAAGATTTGGAAATTAAATATGGACAAATAATAGAGCCAAAATTTTCAGTTGAAGGTTTTACAGAGTTACCAATTGGCTTTGTTGCACCATCAATTAGGATTTCAAAAGCAAATGAAAATGTGTTTTCACCGTTAGATATCAATAACAAATATGATATTGGACAATATAGGTTAAGAATTATAGCAGATAGCGCTACATCAAATGTTGTGGAATTTCAAAATGAAGTAGTTTTTTCAAATCTTGCAATAGTTAAAAGAGATGTTACAATTAACATTTTAGAAAATATTGAAACTACTTATGGAGAAGACATAGAAATTTCATATACTGCATTTACTAAAATAGGTGATGAAGATTTAAATGTAGAAGACTTAGATATAGAAATAGTAGGAACACTTTCACGCCAAGAAGGTATAAATGTTGGTGAGTATGATATTGAAATTGGAAATTTATTAGAGAGCAATCCAAATCTTAACGTAACATTAGATACAAAAGGTCATAAATATATTATTAACCCTGCTAATTTGACATTTTCATTTGTTAGGGCAGAAAAAAATTATGGTGCAGAAGATCCAGTGCCCGAGTTTACTGTAACTGGTTTCAAATATCAAGACAAAGTTAGTGATTTCGAATTTACATATGAACTGGAAAGAGCAAGTGGTGAATCAGTAAGAATTGAGGGATATACATATTATTTAGCAAATGATTTATCTATAAATTGTGAAAACTACGTTGTTAATTTCGTTACGACTTCCGATAGCAAATTATTCATTAAAAAGGCATATGTAATAATTAAAGATTTAGAGCCTATAGAAAAACCAGTTTTAACAAATCTAAGTAATGATGAGATTGATAATATAACTGCTAAATTTTATGTGAAAACATATGATGCATCTACTAGTTCTTGGGAAGAAGTAACAGTGAGTGGCGAAGTTAAATGGACTGAAAGTGCTTTATCTCAAGAGCTTGATTTCAAAAATTCAGAAACGCTTTCTAGAACTATGGAGTTTAGAATAGATTCTTCTGAATATAGGGCATTATCAAGCTATGAGGCTGTAACTGAATTTGATGTAACTATAAAACCACAAAAAAGAGAAGCAATAGCAGAATTTACAAATGTTCCTAATTTAGTTTATCGAGGAAGAACTTATGGTATAGGAGAAGTTACTTCATTATTGATAAAAGGAAAAGAATATGATGAGGAAATTTCAGACGACAACTTTGAAATTATTGTTTCTGGAGAGCTAAAAAATGCTGGCACTTACAACATTTCGATAAAACTCAAAGGGCATAATTATTACTTTAAATCTGGTAATCAAGAAAAAATAATGGAGAGTACGCAAATTACCATAGGAAAAGTAAATCTAGAAGTAAAATTATTAGATATGACGTACAAAGATAATGAAGTCCCAGAAAAGGGTAATATTGAGTATATTGGCTTTATTAATGGCGAAAATGAAACCAATTTAGAAAAAGTTCCAACGTGTATACTACCAACAAAGCCTGGAGTGTATTCTTCTACTGTCAAACCGTCTGGAGGAGAATCTACAAACTATAAATTCAATTACATAGCAGGTAACATTATTGTTAATAGACATGAAATGTCATCAGATAGTGAAGATGAAGATAGTATAAAAGCTGTGTTTTATGGAAATTATAACCCAGAAATTACTATAAGTTTAAAAGAAACAACAGACCAAAAAAGACTTTCTCAAACAAATTCACAAATCAAAGCATTATCAAAAACTAACAAAGATTTTTCAAATAAAAAAGCAAAAATGGTTTTGCAAGTTAAAGGAGAAAAAGATAAAGAAGTTCAACAAATGATAGGTGCTGATAAAATAATTTTCGAAGCAACAGAAGAATATGCAGATTTAGAAAATGTTATGTTGATGATTGTAGATATAAATAATAATGTCTCATATGTAAATGCAACAGTAGAAAATGGACAAATAATAGTTGAAGGAGAAAATATTGAATATGTAGTTTTTGTTGAAGATAAACCACCATATCTAATGTATGCTGGAATTGCTTTAGCAGGAATGGCCATAATAATTATATTATCTATCATCATTAAAATGGCTGTTAAAAAGAAAAAAGAAAAACAATATGTTAAGTTTAGGCAGGTTTATGAAAAATAATAAAAACTAGCTTGCCTAAAAGATAATCAATTAAGTGAAGATTACAATATATTGCTTATTATAGTAATTATAAGCAAAACGAAATTTAACAAATGAATTTTAATAATTTGAAATTCATAATGAAAAAATAAGATTATAAGAACATACTAATACAAAAAGCACGGAGGAGAAATGGATAAAAAATTAAACGCAAACCTAAGCAATAAAATTAAAGAATTATCAAAAGTTGCAGAAAAAAGCACAATGATTGATTCTAGCTTATATGATAAATATGATTGCAAAAGGGGACTTAGAGATTTATCAGGTAAAGGTGTGCTTGTAGGTCTAACCGAAATATCTGAAATTAAAGCAAAAAGTATTGATAAAAATGGAAATGAAGCTCCTGCCGATGGAGAATTATATTATCGCGGATATTCAATTTATGATATTGTTTCTGGTTTTGTAAAGGACAATAGATTTGGCTTTGAAGAGACAACATATTTGCTTTTGTTTGGCAAGTTACCGACAAAAAAAGAGCTTGCAGAATTTAATCAAATTTTAGGAGAATTTAGAGACTTACCACTAAGTTTTGTAAGAGATGTCATAATGAAAAGGCCATCAGTAGACATGATGAATGTTTTAGCAAGAAGTGTCTTGACATTGTATGCATATGATTCAAATCCAGATGATATTTCTATTGCAAATGTATTGCAACAGCAACTCAAATTAATATCTAGATTTCCATTGCTATCAGTTTATGGATATCAAGTTTATAAGCATTATTTTGATGATGGAACTTTAATTATTCATCAGCCAGATGTAAATAAAAGCACAGCGGAAAATGTTTTGCATTTATTGAGACCAGATAGTGAATATAGTGAATTAGAAGCAAAATTATTAGACTTATGTTTAGTTTTACATGCAGAACACGGTGGTGGTAATAACTCTACATTTGCAACCCATTTAGTTACAAGTTCTGGAACAGATTCATATTCTGCAATGGCCGCATCGCTGGGTTCTTTGAAAGGGCCAAGACATGGTGGTGCTAATGCACAAGTTGTAAAAATGATGGAAGATCTTGCAAAACATGCTCCAAATAGAACTGAAGGTGAAGTAAGGGATTATTTAGCGAAAATATTAGATAAAAAAGCTTTTGATAAAAAAGGATTAATTTATGGAATGGGACACGCTATTTATTCTAAAAACGATCCAAGAGCAAGAATACTTAAAGGTTTTGTAAAACCATTAGCAATTGAAAAAGGTTATGAAGAAGAATATGAATTATATAAATTAGTAGAAACTCTTGCACCAGAAGTTATTGCAGAAAAACGTAATATATATAAAGGTGTTTGCGTAAATATAGACTTTTATTCAGGTTTTATTTATAAATTGTTAGGACTTCCAATAGAGTTATATACACCTGTTTTTGCAATATCTCGTATTTCTGGTTGGTCTGCTCATAGAATAGAAGAGCTTTCAAATGCAGGGAAAATAATTAGGCCCGCATATAAAACAGTAGCACATAGAAAAGATTATGTTGAGTTAAGAAAAAGGAAATAACATAATATTCACGAAAAGGAGCAACTTATATAATAGTTAAGAATCAACGGAGAAAATAAAAACATTATAGACATTAATATCAGCTCGGAAAAATATTAAATATAATATAAGGCTATTATTGATATCAAGAGAATAAAATATAATAAAAGAACATATTAAGTTCAGAAAAATATAAAATAGGTTAATACATGCAAAGGAGAATTGAGAATGATAAAATTAATACCAAAGCCCGCAAAATTTGAGACAAGATACGGTGAGTTTTTTATCAATAATGATACAAAAATTTATGCAAATGAAAAAGCAACATTTGCTGTTAAGACATTTAATGAATTAATTAACAAACATTGTAATTTCAATGTGAAAACAATAGATGATGAAACAAAAGCCAGCATTAAATTTATCATTGATATAAATTTAGACGAAGAAGAATATATTATAGATTGTACTCCTGATACTTTGGTAGTAAAACATTCAACAAAAGCAGGAGCTTTTTATGCAGTGCAGTCCATCAGACAATTGACAAAAATTGACATATTAAATAATGCAGATAGTCTTAGCATGCATTCGGTATATATAAAAGATTTGCCAGCAAATAAATGGCGAGGTCTTATGCTAGATGAAAGCAGGTGGTTTTTCGGTCCTACTGTTGTTAAAGAGCTTTTAGATATGATGGCTATGTTTAAGTTAAATGTTTTTCATTGGCATTTAACAGATAATGTTGGTTGGAGAATAGAGATAAAAAAATATCCCAAACTCACTAAAATTGGTTCCTATAGACGAGGAACCCAAAACATAGCTTGGCGCAATTTAAAAGCAGTTGACAACACGCCACATGAAGGATTTTATACCCAAGAAGAAATAAAAGATATTGTAGCATATGCAAAAGAAAGAAACATTATGATAGTACCTGAAATTGATTTTCCTGCTCATTTTGTAGCGGCAATAGCCTCATATCCAGAATTAAGTTGTGAAGGTAAGCAAATTGAAGTATCGCCAGTACATTTTGAATTTGCAAAAGTTATTGCTTGTGCAGGCAAAGAAAGTACTTATGAGTTTATGTATGATGTTATAGATGAACTTTCTGAACTTTTTGACGCTCCATATTTTCATATTGGCGGCGATGAAGTACCAAAGGCTAAATGGAAAAAATGCCCATGTTGTCAAGAGGTTATAAAAAGAGAAAATCTTTCTGGAGAGGAAGATTTGCAAGGTTATGTCAACAATAAGTTAGCAGTTTACTTAAAACGAAAAAACAAAAAATTAATTGGTTGGAATGAAATTTTAAAATCAAAAAAACTTGATAGTTCAATTGTTGTTCAATATTGGACATATCACAACGATAAAAGAGTTTTAGAACATTTAGAATCTGGTGGAGAAGCAATAATTAGCAAGCATCAAGCTTTTTACTTTGATATGACATATCTTCAAAATAATCTAAAAACGACTTATGAATATAGTCATGAAAAATATGGATTAAAAGATTGTCAAGGAATATTAGGCGTTGAGTGTGCATTATGGACTGAATGGATTTTTAGTTTGGAGAGATTGCAATTTCAAATGTATCCAAGATTATTTGCTTTTAGTGAAGTTGCTTGGACTCCAGAGGAAGAAAAAGATTATATGAATTTTAGGAAGAGAGTTGACGATTTTATTCCTACATTGGAATACATGGGGAAAATATATTGTCCTTTAGAACTGGTTGACAGTTGCAAACTTAAGGCTCATCCAGCGTCAATGAAATTTAGTCTTAAAAATGCTCATTTTGAATATGATAAGGCTCAAAAATATAGAAGAGAAAAAATGTCAAAATAATGAAATGCAATTTTTAGATAGTGAAAAAATGCAACAATGTGAATTTATTAAACAAAAAATGTTGTAAAACATATAATGCATAAAAAATGTTAGAATAATATGTAAGATAAAAACTGACTACCTTAAAGTAAACTAGATAAAATTCTAGAAATTAAAAGATGTAAGCAATAAGGTAACAAAAATATATTGTGTGTAAATTATGAAAAAGAAAAACAAAAAGTTAATAATTTTGATTTCATTGATGTTAGTTTTAACAGCAATTTTGCTTTCATTAACTTTATCTTCTTGTAGTTCTATAACTGGAGAAGATACCGTTGAAACATTGTATGTTCAAGATTTCAATAGATACAAAGTAAATCTTGGCAGTGCTGTAGATTTAGAAGACATTAAACTTACGGCAGTAAGAAAATCGGGTATTATTGAGAAAAATATACCTATTACTGCTGATATGATTTCAGACTACTCTAGAGAAAAATTAGGTATTGTTGAAATTTTTGTTACCTACGAAGGAGCACAAACAAAATTTTTGGTTGAATATGTAAAACCAATGATTGCTGATATAGAGATTGTATCTTTGCCAGATCCATTTGTTGCAATTGAAGGACAACAAGAAGAACTTGATTTAACGGGGTTAGTATTGAAAGTAAGATATGAAGGTACCAATGAATATTCAATGGTGGATGGATTGAGAGAAATAAATACGGAAGGATATAGCAATCGATTAGAACCTGGTGAGCACACAATTTATATAACTTATTACAATAAAAAGGTTGCATTACCAATAACAATTTTAGAAAAAAGTATTTCTAAAATTACAATTGGGCAAGAGAATCTACCAAATAAAAAAGACTACATTGTCGGAGATGTTTTTGATCCTACTGGGTTGAAGATTTTTGTTGAATATAATAATAGAACAAGCGAATTAATAAGTTATGATGATTTTCCAGAAGGGTTTTCTTTTGCATATGGCGACTCTTCATCAGAAGATACTTTTTTCAAAAAAAGCGATTCTCACTATCCAGTAATTGTTAAATATAAAAATGCAAAGCAAACAATTTTCTGTAGAGTTTTTAATCCTCGAATTGAAAGCGTATCTATAGTAGACTTTAGTTCAATTAAATCGCAACCTGTCAATTTGGATGGAACAGAAATTACATATTCTTTTTCAAATCCAATTCCAGAAGGTGTACGAATTGATGCATCAAGTGGAAAAATTAATATAAAATATGATGATGGAGAAGAAGATGAAGTTTCATTAGATAGTTCACTTGTTGATCTTTATGTTTCAATTAATCAAAATGAAGCTGCAAATAGGGCCATTGATAAGGCAACATATAGATTTAAGCAAAGTGATGAAAAAATATTTGTTAGATATAAAAACTCAGCAGAGATATTATCATTTGATATAAATGTTGTTCCTAAAACTCCATCTAAATTAGAGGTGGTAGGTTTAAGTGTAGATGATGGTTATGGTGAGAAAATAAATGTTTTAGACAAAAAATACTATAATGGTCAAAGATTTGACGATAGTCTACTCCGATATAATGTTTTGTATAATAATGGTTTGTATAAACATCCAAATGTTCAAGATGTTCCAATAGAAAAACAACATGAGAATTGGACCAGAGTTAGTGATGGTTTAAGTGTTGAATCATCGCTATTATTACAAATAGATCCAAGTCTTTCAGAAAATGAAGTGACAGTTCAAAACATTACTTATAGTATCTCAGAATTAAGTGTTAATGTAAGTGTAAATGTTTATCCAAGGTTAGTTATTGAAGATAGTATTTATATTAAAGAACCTGAAAAAACTTATCAAACAAAGACTGAAATCGAAAATTCACCAGATTCAAAACCAATTGTTGATGGAGGGTTTGTTAGCTTTTTTGCTAACAGTGGTTCAACATATTTAAATAGAGTTTATATACATACTTCAATGATTACATATTTTAATAGTGCATCTATTCCTGTTGAAACTTTCGAAGTTGGGAAATACATAGCACAAATAGAAATAATGCATTCAAGCATAGATTTTCCTTTTTATGTTGAGTATGAATTTAATGTTGGTCCTGAAAAAATTGTTGATTTTGAAATTGGAACAATGGCAGAGGGTGAATTTGCCCCATTAAACATGGAAGAACAACTAATTTTTGAATCAACTAGTTCTTTTAGTATTTCAAAATATTATGCTAGAAGAAAAATAGAAGGAAGTGCTAATTATGAGGCTCCTGAACAATTAACACCAAAAAATCTATATCAAACGAGAAAGAACAATTTAAATCTTGATGAACAAAATCCAGTTTTAAAATCTGGAAACATTGAACTTTCAATTAGATATTATGGAATTGTTAAAAAAATGCATCTTTATTTTAAATCACAAAACATAAAAGGTATAGAGGTAATGCAATTACCAAAAACTTATTATTATTTAGGTGAAGAATTTTCTATTGAGGGTTTAGTCGTAGCTAAAATAGATAATGAGGGAAAGGTTAGCATAACAAAAGGTGCGAATAATTTTGCTGATCAAAATACATGGAGAATTGAAGGCTTTAATTCTACAAGTTTAGGTGAGCAAATAATTACTATTATTTATCAACCATCTTTGTCAACTGAAAGAACTACTCAATATAAAATCGTTGTTGGGGATAAAGTTGTTGATTCTATAGAATTTGAAGAAGATTATATAGATAATAAAGATTTTTTGATTAATTACAATGAACAAAAGGTAATACCAGTAAAACACAAATCAATTTTGAATACAAGATATTTGAAAAAAGAAGTAGATTCTAATACTGGAGATCTCATTGATGTCTTGAAAACATTAAAACTTAAGGTCAATTATAGCAACGATACTTTTGAATATGTTGAACTTAAAGCACAATATTTCGACATTGAAGAATGGTTTGAAATTTCATTCCCAGAAGATGAAACAAATTTAATTCATGAATCAAAAGTTTTTTATGCGGGAAAAGAAACAAAAATTAAAGTATTAATTAGCAAAGATATTAATTTAGATAGTATGGATGTTTTTATGCAACCAAATAACAAATCTTTTATAGAAGGTGAAGATATTAACCTATTAGGCGGTTTATGTGAACTTAGTTATAGTTTTGGAGATAAGACATATAGGGTAGTAACTGAGTTAACTTCCTCTTTCTTAAATGTTTATGGTTATGATAAAGACATAACAATACCTGCCGAAAGAACTACACAAATTGTATACATTGGATTTATAAATGAAGCTCCAGAAATAAAAGCGGAACTAGAAGTTTATACATACAGAAAAATAAACCCCACCTTCAATGTACTTGGACTAATTGTTGATTATGGTGTTGAGCCACATATTGAGGTGAAAATTAACAAAATAGAACAATTTGCTTTGCCAGAATATAGTTTGGAATTTTTGGTCAATGATATTTGGACGACTAACATTCCATTAACTCCTGGAGAATATACTGTAAAAGTTATTATCCATCAAAATTCATATTACAATAATTTAACAACAACAACACACAAGTTATTAATCCAAAGACGAAAGATTATTGTTTCACTAACTGATGCTGGTAAGCAAAAATTTTATAGATCAGCTGATCCTATGTTTAAAAATTGTATTTTGAGTCAAGATTTACCGCTTGAAGGTGATGTAATTAGTTTTAATATTGTAAGAGAAGAAGGTGAAAATGTAGGTGAATATTTATTGAGAATAGATACATCATCTAGCGAAGAAAACGATAATATGTATTATGATTTTGTAATTGCTCCTTCGCTTTTCAAAATTAAGCCTAAAGAAATTAATGTTTCAGATATACAAACATTATGGACTAGTGCCAATCGTAGTTTTGATATTACAGAAGGTGCAACTCCAATTAATAGAGTTGAATATAAATTATTTAGTTATAACGGTAATGAAATCACTAACTTAAATGATGTAGATCCTGGAAATTACTACATTGTTTTCGGTAATAATTATATAATTTATGAATTAAATTCTAACGATGAAAAAATGATTATTGAATCTAAAAAATATGAGTTTACACTTTCTAATTAAAACATAAATGTGTTTCTAAAAAAGCGACTAATAAATAAGTAATGACTGTATAATTTAAAGCATAAATGTGTTTCTAAAAAGTAATTAATAAATAAGTAATGATTTATCAGTCAATTATAAGAAAATGTTTAAAATATGAAAATTTTTAACATGTATATAATTTTATGCTTGTGAAAATGTTATATAAAAATTAAATTTTGGAGAGGTTGTTGTTATGTATGTTATAGCGCACGATATGGGAACTAGTTCTGATAAGGCAGTACTTGTCGATTTTAATGGAAATATTATTGCTTCAGCAAAAAGCGATTATCCAATTTATTATCCTTATCCTGCATGGGCAGAACAAGAGCCAGAGGAATATTGGCAAGGAGTTTGCAAAAGCTCTAGGGATTTAATCGCAAAGACGAAAATAGACCCAAAAGAAGTAAAAGGGCTTGTGTTTACGACTCAGTCAATGGGAATAATTCCAGTTGATGAAAAAGGGAATGTTTTATACAGAAATATATCATGGGTTGATGGCAGAGCAGAAAAGCAAGCCCAATCAATTATGAAAAAATTTGGAGGACCCAAAATTTTCTCTTTAGTTTCAGGAACTCCAATAATGGGTAAAGATGTTGTTGCGAAAATTGCTTGGATTAAAGAAGAAAGACCAGACATATACAGAAGGACAAAATATTTTTTAGATGTCAATGGATATTTAAAATATAGATGTACAGGTAAAATGGTTGCAGAATATTCAGGTGCATCTTCATATGGATTAGATCTAAAGAAAAATAAATGGTTGGGTGCAATTAAATTACTTGGAATTGATATGGAAAAATTACCTCCTATCATAGCATCTACAGATAATGTCGGAAGTTTGACAAAAGAAGCAGCAAAAGATATGGGTTTAATTGCTGGAATTCCAGTTTTTGGTGGTTGTGATGATGTTCAAAGTGCTTGCATCGGAAGTGGTATGACAAGAGATGGGGATGTTCATATATATCTTGGAACTTCTGCATGGGTTTGTGCATCTTCAAAAAACAAGACAAAATTTAAAAATGGTGCTGCAGCAATAAAAAGTGCAGACCCTGCAATGAATTTAATTGTCGGAATTACAGAAGCAGCTGGAAGTAATATTGAATGGTTATTAAATCAATTTTTCAAAAAAGAAAAAGAAGAGTACGGTGACAAAGTTTATGAGTATATGTCAACTTATATTAGAAATATCCCAGTTGGCTCTAATGGCTTAATATGTACGCCTTGGATGCTTGGAGAGCGTTGTCCAGTATCCTCAACTACCACTAGAGCAACTTTATTTAATATAGATGAAAGTCATACAAGAGAACATTTAATGCGTTCAATTTATGAAGGTATTGGATATAATTTACGTTGGATATTAGAAAACTTTCATAAAGATTATAAATTTGATATTAATACTTTTAGAGTTGTTGGCGGGGGGGCTCAAAATGATGCTTGGATGCAAATAATATCAGATATTACAGGAACAGAATGCTCCACGGTTAAAAATGCAAGAAATGCTGGTGCATTAGGGGCTGCAATAATAGCTCTTAAAGGCCTTGGTGAAATTAATTCACTAGAATATGCTGAAAAATATGTACGTGTAGATAAAACATATTACCCGAATCCTAAAAATTTCAGTGTATACAATAGGTCATTTAGATCATATAAAGACATATTTTATGGTTTAGAAAAAGCATATATTAGAGCAAATGGTACCAAATTTACTACAAAAGTTGGCAGAGATTATGACAACAAATAAGTTTTATTCAAAGTCAAATTAAAAATTAAATAAATGTGTAAAAATTTTTGCACTTGAAAAGATTAATAAATCAATGTTAGTATATTCTAGTAAAATATATGCATATATGCACGCACGATTAAAATTTTTAAGAATTAAATAATTAAATTAATAAAAATATAAAATATGCTAGATGTGAAGGAGAAGGGATGGCGGAAAGTGTTACAGTTAAGAAAAAATTAAGTGATTTTGGACACAAGCTTTTTGGTACAACACCTGGAACGGGTTTACAACCAAAAGAAGCAATTGCGTACAGTATAACGGGTTTTGGTCAAAATTTAATTTGCACAATTATAGGTTCATATTTGACGATTTTTATGACAGATGCATTAGGTTTTGACTTAAATTCTAAAATAGGTGCAATAACTGGAGTTATGGCAGTTGCGTATTTGATGTTAGCAACAAGAATATTTGATGCATTTAATGATCCTATTATGGGATCCCTTGTTGATAAAACTAGAACTAAATGGGGTAAATGTAGACCATATCTTAAATGGGCTGCAGTTCCTACAGGAATTATGACCTTACTATGTTTTTTACCTTTTTATAAACAAAATTTAGCAAGTTTTTTAGTGTTATCATTTATTTATGTTGTTTGGAGTGTTGTTTATACTATAGCAGACGTGCCTTACTGGGCATTATCTACTGCTATGGAAAATGATACAGAAAAAAGAGGAATATTTTTAACTGTAGCAAGACTTGCCTGCACAGTGGGAGCAGGAATTGTTACAATTTTAATTCCTGCAATAACAAATGGTGTTACAAAAAAATATAAGATAAACGAAAGTCACATAGGACAATATATTGAAGGTATTGGTATAATTGAAAAATCGCATGTCAATTTAGTTTTACCTGAATATGCTGCACAAAATGCAGAGACTTTGCGTTGGACATATTTCATATGTGCAGTAGCAATAGTTGTAGTTGCACTACCAATGTTTTTCTATGGATTCAAAAATACAAGAGAGAGGTTTCAAACAAATGATAAACCTGCATCTTTTGGTCACAACATAAAATTATTATTTAAAAACAATCAGTTAATGCTAATTGTGCTTTCTGGTATTTTAGGAGCAGCACGTATGGTTTATATGTATACTGGTGGTTTATATTTTTGTAAATATGCCCTAAGAAATGAAGGTTTATTTGGAATACTAACACTGCTTGTAATTCCAGGTGGTATTGTATCTTCAGTTTTAGTCCCTTGGTTTACAAAAAAAGTCGGTAAAAAATGGACATTTATTGGCTCTCACATATTAGGTGGAGTTGCAATGTTAGTTATGTATTTGGTTGGTTGGCAATCCAAGGCAGGAATGGTTGTTGCTGTAATGGCTATGGTGATACTTGGAATTCCGCAAGGTTTTTCAAACATTATGACCTATGCTTTGATTGGTGATACTGTTGATTATTTGGAATGGAAAACTGGCGAAAGAGCAGAAGGTATTTGTTTTGCAATGCAAACTTTAATTAATAAAATTGGTATGGCAGTAGGTGCTTTCATTGGTGTTATTGCATATGGAATGTCTGGAATTTCACCTTCAAATCCCGCAGGCTCAATGACAGATGAAGGATTAAAGAAATTATGGGATATGCTTGTTCTTTCTGGTGTAGTTAGTATGTTTGCATGTATAATTCCTATGTTTTTCTTTACATTTACAGAAAAGAAACAAAAAGAAGCAATTGCAGAACTAATGGCAAGGAAATTAAAACAAAATCATAATCTCATCTTAGATTATGCTGGTGATATGAATGCTATTGAAAAATATTTAGATCCAGGAACATTCAATATATTGATGATGAAAAAAGAAGGTCAAGCACCAGCACATGACCTATTAGATTACAAAACTATCAAGGTTTTTGATGAAACTATATTATTGAATGAAGATAAAACAGAAGGAGCTTCAGAAGATAAATAAGAAGAAACTTTAAATGTTGATAAGGACTAGATAAATAAGTTATTAAAATTTGTGATAATGAGGTATAAAAATAAAAAGAATTTATTATGCACAGTATGTAAAAAATAAATAAAAAATGGATGGGCTAGATGTTTAGAATTAATGTCTAGTCTCAATCTATTAACATATTAGTGTTTATAATGATATAATTATATAAAGTGCCGTGTTGGAGGATAGTTATGTCAAAAAAAGATAATGTTGACATGGATTTAGAAAATAAACAAAATGCAGTAAATGACGATGCAAAAAAGCCACAAGCAGTTAATACAGATTCAAAAAATGAAGAATCTAAGGTTAGTGATCCAAGTGTTCAAGCCGCTGCATTAGGATCGGCTGGAACTGTTGCTGTCGAACATGGTGACACTAATATTATTAAACGTGGTGCAAGAAAGTATGGCGTTAAAAAGAGCAAGCGTAAGAGAAAAGTTGTTTTGCCAAACACAATCTATGCACGCAATACAACAAAACCTCGCATTTATAGAATCGCCGTTGATGCAAGAAGGAAAACAATATCTTTCCCAACTCCTGAAAATAAAGCATATTATGTCAAATGCATGAAAAATATGTTAGCATATTTTCCTATTGAAATTTTAGCCTATGCACTTACAAATGACAGGGCATATATACTTTTAGCAAGTTATGATCAAAGCCCAGTGTCATATAAAAGATATATAGCAAATGTAAATACCCTCTATTCAGAATATTATAATAAAATATACAAAGGTGCTGGGTATGTGTTTGGGACTGAAACTAGAGATAAAAAAATAAAAGGTGCTGAACAAATTGCAGAAAGTATTGCTGTTATTCATTCTCAACCTTCAGCAAATAATCTTTGTGAAGGCTTTGACTATCCTTTTAATTCATATCGTCCAAATGATTTTGTAACCATTAATGCTCTTGCACAACTTGCTGGTGGAGAAGAAGAGGCATTTATGCTCTTGGATAAAGCTCACGCTAATGGACCTAGATTATTACCAGCAGACTTTTTCACAGTTAGAAAAAGTGATAATTTTACAACAGTAATAGAAAATGTATTGATTGACTACGGATATTATAGTTTGAATAGTGTCCCCAATGATGTGATGCATAGAATTATTGCAGAAGTAAATGAAAGAGGAGGGTTTAATTTTAAGAAAATTGTTAGAAAAATTGGTCTTAAAAAAGCCTATCAACACGAAATGCTAGTCAAAGTTATAGTAGATTTGGCCATTAATAGAAAACAAGTTTTTGATGAATCAATAGATAATTTACAAATTACTTTTTTTAATGCTTTTGAAAAAAGAGAGCTTATTAGAGATGTTGTCTTCATGATTTCAAATAGAACTGGATATTCATACGATTATATTATGAATATGCTAGGATTTGCTTATCCTAATTATGAATTTTTGACAGATATGATTTTATATATCTCTGATATGAAAGGCATATCAGTTGAGGCTGCAACTAAGAAGCTTGGAATCAGAGAACATTTGGATTATGTTATGTCTCTAGTTAGAAATGCTTAATATTAAGTATAATAAAAACTATGAATTTTTCCATATCTATCTATGAATTGCTTGTTATTTTATAGAAGTTAAAAATGCTTAAAATTAAATTTAATAAAAACTTTGAATTTTTCCATAATATATCTATGAATTTTTATAGATAAATTATGGTTTTTTTCATTTTATTGAAAAGTATTTGAAACCTATATTATAAAAAGGTGTATCAATATCAATTCTTAGTTGTATAATCACTTGTACTGATATATAATATTTTATATATAATATAACATTTTAGAGTATTGAAATATGTGGTAATAAACGATAAAAGACCTTCAATTATATTAAAAAATGTTAACAACACATAAAATATTAAAATAAAAAATTATCAAAACAAATACTATAAGACTTTAGAATTTTGTGATAAAGAAAAAAATGAAGAGAAAAATACTATTAACAATTACAATAATCATTTTTATTGTGGCCTTGAGCCTAGTTTTGTTTGCTTGTCAAGAACAAGAAGCAGCGATTGAGACATTGCAATTAGTTTCACTGGGACAAACAGAATATAATCAAGGAGATCCTTTTAGCTTTGAAGGATCTTCTATAATTGTTAGATATAAAAATGGAACCGAAGAAAAAGTTATGCTTGATTCTAGTATGATTTCTTCATACGATTCAACTAAAATTGGCGATCAATATGTCATTATTTCATATAAAGGAAAATCTATTGCTTATAAAATCACTGTAAATAAACCAAAAATTGCCACTATAAACGTTGATTTGCAACCAGAAAACGTTAACTATATAGAAGGGCAAGACTTCAAAGTTGCAGGAGCAAAACTTCTTATAACATATGAAAATGACACTACTGAAGAAATTCCATTAGAAAACTACATGGTAACAGGCTATGATAAAAACTTGATTGGAAATCAAGCAGTTTCTGTTAAATATCGCGAAGAATTTTCAAATGGAAATTATAAAGATCATTTGTTAACAGTTCAAGCTACAGTTTCAAAAAAAGAAATTGTATCTATTGAAGTTTTTAAATCTCCTAATAAAACAGTGTACTTTTTAGGTGAAGAAGAACCTCTTTTTGATGGTGGTATATTGCTTATAAAATACAACAATGGATATACGGAAAAAGTCGATTTTATAAAAGAAAAAAATATTGAAGAAATCACCGATAATGATTCTAGTGAACTTATTGATAATTTAACATACACCTGGGATAGTTCTGTTGCAAGCGAAAGCACATTTGTAAATTTACAATATTATGATCAACAAAAAGACATATACCATATAACAAGATATTCAGTAAAAATTAGAAAAAGAGATATCAAAGAATATAAATTTTTAAATGCTGATGGCAATTCGATAGGAACAAATTTAGAGTTAATTCAAATTCAAAATTCAGAGTTTAATTTTTATGGTCATAAAATAGCAATAGTATACAATGATGAAAAAACAAATGAAACAATTGATCTTTCGGAATCTCCTGAAAGATATGTTATTACAGACTATAACAATGAAACTTTAGCAAAGCAAAATGTTTATTTGCAAATTAAGTATAATAATTTAATTTTAGATAAAACAATTCCAATTGAAGTTGATGTAAAACAAGAAGTTTTTGAAAGACTTGAGCTTGAAGTTCCAAGTAATTTATATGTTGACACTCCAATAAATTATAAATATTGGAATTTTAGGTATATATACAATAGTGGTAACATTTCAGGAGTCAGTGAAGTTTCAGACGGCGTTGAAATTTACTATTTCAAAAACGGCGAACGACACAAGTTTTCTGATTTAGCAGTTGTTCAATTTGATGAACCAGGTATTTATCAAATTGAAGCTGAATTATCTTCTGATCCCAATGTGAAATACACTGGAGAAATGGAAATTAACCCTATGGAAATTGATTTGCTTGAGCTTGTTGGAGTACCAATACTTGAAGCATATTTTGGCGATGAAGAAGTTGATCCAAAAGACACCAAAATTAAAGTTAAATATAAAAATGGATTCTACAAGAAAATTAATGGAGAAGAAGAAATACAAGTTACATCGGATATGATTACTTTTGATGCCTATACATCTGGTAGTTCGTATGCGACCATAACTTATTTTGATGTAGAATATAATATTTTGGGAAGTGTAGAAATTGAAATTAAAATAATAAACAAAATTCCAGAAATTTCTATAGAAGAAAATCCAAAACTTACATACTTTATTAATCAAGAATTTGATTATAGTGATATGTCTATAAAATTCAAGTATGCCAGTGATACCACTGAAGAAATAATTAGAAGTGGTATAGCAATAACCAATGAAGGTTTTTATTTTTCAATTGAAGGGCAAGAGGAAGACTACGGACTTTTCTTTGTAAGAGAGGGAGAGGTTGTTGTTAAATTGAGCCATTCTGGTATGGTCGGTTCTTTAGAAATAACAGTTAATGTAATAAAAAAACCAATTGAAATGGGATATTTATATTACAGTGGACATGATGCAGATGGTAATTTTATCTCAGAGTATAGAGGAAATTCATTTGGTAATGTCATTGAGGGGTTAGATATAAACCTAGACAACATGTACATAGAAATTAAATTTGAAGGCTCAAATGATTTTGAACTTGTAAAATTGACAAAAGAAATGCTTTCATACAAAAAAACAGATACAACTATTGGTAATAGATTTCTGGAGATTACATATCCTTTTGATGTAGAACCATCCGAGCAAATAATAGGCTATAATTATTCGGTAAATGTCATTGAAAAGGAAGTTGTTGCTTTAGAAATACCTAGTGACTCTGTTCCAAGAATGACAGAATACACCAGAAATCCAACTGCTGGTGCAACGGAAGAATTTGTTTATTTTGGTCTTAGAATAATAAAAATATATTCAAATGGAACAACGCAAGAAATTGAACTCAATAACAGTGAATTTGATTTTGCTAGGGTACCTATAGATCTTCCTGCTGGAAGTGAAGTGGATATTAAAATTAGTTATCTCTTTGATTCAAGCGTATTTGTTTTCTATACTGTTAGCATAGTTGAACAAACAATAAAAGAAGTTAAGTGGGATAAAGATAAAAACACTAATGTTAATTGGTTTGATGGAATAATGCCAACTGTTTATGTAACAGAGGGGCAAGATATTGATTTTATGAATTTATATGCCGAAGTGCAAGAAGGCTTAGGTGTTGCAACAAGTTTTGATAATTTATACATTACTGAAATTGATGCAATGGGCGGCTCTACTTCAGTTGCTTATAGTACGGCAAGAAACTATATTACTCAGGTCTTAGGATATGAAAAAGAGCAAGGTCCTGGCGAGCAATATGTTGAACTATTATACAAAAACAATAAAATACCTATTCATGTTAAGGTAAAAAGATCAGTTTTATATTCCATAGAAATAGATGAGGAAAATATTGAGAAAATAAAAGCTATTCAAGGTGGCGATTTAATAATCGATGACACATATTTTATAGCAGTCTATAGAGCAGAAGGTGCATCAGAAGAAGGTGGGCAAGGACAGTCTACAGAAAAAAGAAGATTTGTAAAATTAGAACTCGAACATATACAAAAGAGTGAAAACAATCCAGATGGATACGATAAAACAGATGCTACATTAAGAGATAGAGAAGTAACAATATATTATTTAGGCAAAACCACTCAAATTACTGTTAATGTTGTAGAAAAAGAAGTAGAAAGCATTATAATAGGTGGATTGTTTAAGAGTGCTTTTGTTGAAGGTGAAGAATTTAGTTATGTTAGCAAAGATGATCATAATGTTTATCCAACGCTACAAGTAAATTATACTAATGGACTAACAAATGGAATTTATAAAAATGGTATCTTAACTTTTCCAACAGTTAATGATTTAGTTAACGAAGGAAATCTAATAATAGATAGTAGTTCATTTGATTCTTCAGACTTTACAGGTGTACCAAAAACTCAAACAATTAGATTAATTTATACATCCGAATATGGAATGGCAACTTACTCATATAATGTTGTCGTCTATGATAGAAAAAATTCTTCATTTAAATTACAAGGTGAGAACAATTTCATATATGGAGATGCTGTTGAGCCTACATTTAATGTAAATGGATATGATAAGGTGCTTAATGAAGATGGTTCAGAAGATACTTCTCCAATTGGCATTTCTTTATCTAGAGGATTTTTACATGATAGCATTACGAGTGGATTTTATTATGTATTTTATATTCCTACAGAAATGTTTAATCCTAATAGCTTTATTTATCAAACTTTATTTGATGAAGATTTAAGTGAATATAATTTATTAAATTCGCAAGAAACACAATATAAAGGACTTAGAGTATATACAAAATTCCCTTCAAATGTCGGAACATATAAAATTGTTGTTATTTCACTTGGAGATAAAATACACAATGGCTTTAGATATTATGCTGAAAATAATTCAGACATTAAAGATTTAAAAATTGAAAAAAGAGACATATATATAAAAGTTGCTGAAAATTCAAAAATTTATGGCAAAGCTATGCCAGAGATGTTAATTGAGTTAAGAAGTTCTCCAAGTTCTAGCATTTTTGAAGATCCAATGATGGTTTTTGCAGAACAAGATAGAGAAAAAGGATTTGAATCTGATGGTTTTAGTGGAGAAAATTTAGAAGAGGAAAAAACAGAAGTAAAAATTTCAGATAAAAGCGGAAATCCTATTGATGATAGGTTATATGATTGCTTTGATATCGTGTATATAAGTGAAACTCAAGGATCAAAAAGGATTTTAGAATTTAATGAGCCTGCTGGTGATTATCGCGTAAAGATTCAACCAATTTTAGTAAATCCAAATTACAATCTCATATATACTGAAAGTAATTTTAACATCAAAAAAAGGAAAGTTAATGTTTATCCTAAAATAAATGTAGATTTTCCAACTTGGCAACATGGACAACCAAGGCCTGCAATTGACTATGAGCATTCTAAGTTATCAGTAGAGGAAGCAACAGTAGCATCAGAAGAAGAAAATTATGTTATTAACCCAGACGATACTGGATTGTTCCCAGGTGATGTTTTAAGTGGTAATTTAAGTGCAGACCTAGACTTAGATTATGATATATTAGAACAATTAGAACCTAAAGACCCTTCAGACCCAGATAATGTAATTGGTTATGTTCAAATAAGTAATGGTACTTTAACAAGTAATGCAAACAGAAACTATGATATTATTTTGAACCGTCATACTAAAGATAATCCAAATGAAGAAGTTTTTGTTAAATATCTAAAAAGAACATTATATATTAAAGTAAAATCACAGGTAAGAATTTATGGCAGTGCGTGGAATGATTCAAATATTTCTTTAATCTTTACAAAACAATCTGCAGGCGATGTCACTGAAGAAGATGCTTTTGCTCCTACTTCAAATAATCAAAGAGAAACTATTTCTGATGTTGCCACTTTAAGTTATCTGTATTTTTTAATTGATCCTATAACTAATGAAAAAATTGAGATAAATAACATAACGGAAGATGTTGGAGTTGGTTCAGTAGAAGTTCAATTGTCAATTAATTCAGAAGGTGAAAAGTTTCCTTTTTATCATATTGAATTGGTAAATGGCGAAATAAAGACAGCGAAAAGAAATGTTTTAATTATTCCTACAGGCGATATTAAAGTTTTTGGAGAAGATGATCCAATATTTATATTCGAAACGCAGAGCCTTCCACACGAAAATGAAAGTGGTTTACTTGAAGGTGATAGTCTTTTAGGTGATGGAAAACTATCAAGAGATCCAGGGGAAAGTGTTGGAGAATATAGAATATCGCTAGGAACACTTTCAGAAAATAATCCAAATTATAATTTAGTATTAGGGAAAAACCCATTAACAAATGATGATGCGTTTTTAGAAATTGTTAAAAGACAAATTTTTGTTGGATTTGATGCTAGTGCACTAAGAAAAGAATATGATGGTTTAAAAGGTACAATTAATAAATCTGATATGACCTTATATATTAAAAAATTGGATGGGTCATACGAGGAAATCATAGGCTTTGATTACAATGATATCAGCATTTCATTACAACAACAAAGTAAAAATATAGGCTTTTATGATATTGATGCATTTTCTCTTAACCCTAATTATCAAGCATCTATTTTAAAGCATAATAATGAAGATGTTAGTTATGAAATTTATCAAAAAACAGTAGAAGTTGATTTGAAAACTGGAGAATACATTTTAGAAAATAATACTACTTTGGAATATTCTGGAGATGGTTATGTTTTAGAATTTATAGTTGAACCTTCACAATTATGTTTCATTTATGATGAAAATGATCAACTCATTAATGACGGTGAGGATTTTAAGCGAGATGTTGTAACAGTTCAACTAGAAGCAAAAATTGATGGCGAACTAATTTTAGGGAATAGAATATCAAATATTGGTACATATTTAATTGCACCTGTACCTACATTGTCTAATAATAACTATAAACTAAGTGAGCCGCTAGATACATATTATATCCATATTATTTCTAAAACTTTATTAGTTAAATTAAAAAATGCAGATGAAGAAACACATGTTATTTCAAGAGAATATAACGGAAATGCAATTGAAATTACTTCTGCAGATTATGAGATAATTCCTGAGATACCAGCAAGTTTAAGGCCAACATTAACACTTGGGATAATAGGCGAAGAGGAAATTCCTAAAAACGTTTTAGTTGATGAAAATGGCGATATTTTAAGTTATGAAATTGGAATAACTCAAAACTCAAACAATCCAAACTATATTTATAAACTATATTTTCAAGATTATGAATACCAAATTAAACCCAAAAATGTTGTTATGCAAATATCAAATAACAATTTACAACAATCATATAATGGAGCACCGCCTTTTATTAAAGAATTTAATATTACTGGCACAGTTCAAGGTGAAATCCTAAATAATGAAAATATTCGATTTGTATTTTCTAGAGAAGCAAATGACAATAGAGCAAACAGCGATGCAGGAAGATATCAAGTTAGTGCTGTAAGCTTAAATCCTAATTATTATGTGAAATTATATCAAGATTATGTGTTTACGATATTACAAACGACTGGAGTTGCTAGACTGAATAAAACGCAATTATATAATCCTTTGCAAAAAGAAATCATAGAAGGAAATCCAAATCTTCCATTTTTATTGCCAACTGATTTTATTTTTACCGAAGCAATACCACCAAAAATTCGTAATTTTGTTGGAGAAGATGAGAAAAATGAGCATATTAACAGGCTTGGTCTTTTGACTAATGGTGTTGCTAGAGTAAGAAGTACTTTTTATGCTTTGAATTTACGAGGATCAAAAGAGGCTTTAATTAATGGGATAAGTTCTGTTAAAACAGCAATCAATGACATTGCAACTGAAACAAATATTATTTATTATTATCATTTTTCAGACATTTCAGATGAATTATTTGAGGAATTAAATATTGTAAGAAGCAGGATTGATGAAATATCTGATTTATATAACCAAGGTCATGATGTAATGAAAAATAAATTTGATGAATTACTACTACATGTTAATCAGGCTAATTTGATAATGGATAGAGAAAACAACTATATTTCATTTACATTTAATGAAGCAGAGTATAAAGAGCATTTTATAGAAGGTGAAAACCCTAATTTTGTAGTTGATCAAATTATTAGTTTTACTTTTGACAGCCATGGATATAACACAGTATATACATGGAGCGAAAATTCATCAGTAGTAATAATTAGAAAACATGTTTTATTGAAAATTGATGATAAAACCGTGAAATACGGAACAGTCGTTGAAGAACAAGATGTGAATTTTTCTATTGAAGTATATGATCTTCATGGAAACTATATAGAACAATCATTATTTAATCCAAATGATCCTACTGTTTTGGGCTTTAATCTTAATTGCGGAACATATGATGTGTCTATAGAAGCAATGATTTTAAATGAATTATATTCACAAAAATATATAATAGACCTACATCCTTCGACCCCCAATCCAAAGCTTATAATCGAAAAAAATAATATAACTGTAGTGATGCTTGATGTTGGTGCTGAAGGCAATTTGATATATGGTACACCTATTTCAGCAAGCATGATAAACGAATATAGGTATTTAGATCTTTCAAATCAAGAAGATAAACTTTTAGCAATTGAATATTACAATAATATTCACGGTACAGAAAGTGTGACTGATGAAGAATTAATTAGCTTTTTTGGAGAAAAAAAGTTTTTAACTGAAAATGTAGGTTCTGACTATATTAACTCAATTATTAATACAAACGGTGCTTCTTATCACTTATACTTAAAATCTGAATATCAAGAAGGTAATCTCGATGATAAATATGGGCAATCTAATATTGATAGTGATGATTATGTAATTGTTGCAGAAGACTTTAATGCTACAAACTATGATGTAAAAATAATTCCAGGCATTTTAAGAGTTTCAAGAGAAACTGCTAATATTGAGTTGCAAGCGGGTAATGCTATTTCAAGAAAATATTCAGAATCATTTAATTTGAGATTTAATTTTCCAAATCTCCCATTAGGAGAGTCTAGCGATGTAATGCTATATAAATTAAATCAAGAAGGAGTTCTAAGTCCTTCAATTGGACGCATATCAGAAAATTCAAATATATTTATAGACCAAAATGCAACAGACTCAGATGTCTTAGATGAGAGAACATCAGCAGGCCTATTAGGAAATAAATTTTTAATATTAACAAATATGATTGGAACAGATGAGATTGTTGCTAAAAACTATAAATTTAATTTTGATCCAGATGGATATAAAGTTTTAATAACCAAAAAAGAACTTTATTTAACTGTTACAGATTTAGATGGCAAACAAGGAATGACGGTAGAATATGGAACTTTTGATAATCCTTCAGGGGTTAAGGGTTCAAATAACGATGCTTATAAAATAACATATGAAGGTTTTGCATCTTGGGATGAAGAGTTATTAAATCCAAGTGTTAACTTGCAACCAGGTAAACAAAATGCACCTAAATTTAATTTGTATTCTGTGGCATCTTTTACCGCCAAACCAGTTAGTCAAACAGATATGACTTGGAATGCCCTAGATTCTGATGAAACATTATTAAACTATCAAGCAATAGTATTGGATGGTACTACACTTAAAACAAATAAAAAAGTAGTTAAAATTGGAATTAATCCTGAAAAACTTAAAACTGCCTTTTCGTTTTATACAAATGATGGATTTTATGCAAGTTTTTCAGATATGACAATATACCCATATTTATCAGAAATTCTTTTAAAAATCAAAGAACCGCAGGATGAAGAAACTGAACCCGAATTCATTTTTGAAAATTATAAAATTATTGGTGGCACATATGGCCCTATGGACTTTGTCTTTATTGATGGCTCTGAAGCTGCATATGATGAAAAACTACATTCCGAAACTTCAGATATTTTAGATAGGGGAGGATTTAATCTTGATATATCACCTTATGTTGGAGAATCTTCATTTGTAGGATACGAAAATATTAATGGAGATGATTGGAGAGTAGAAATACTTAAAGAAATTAATAAAAAAGAAATATTTTTTAATCATAAAATTTATGTTGAAAAAACTTCTACAGGTTGGAAAGTTACTGTTTCAAACTTTTCTCCAACAAGTAACTATGTAGTGCCAGATCAAATTGTAGAATTTTCTGATTCAGAAGTGGAATATGTATATCAAGTTGCAGATATTATGCCCACAAGAAAAGAGATATTTTATGATTCAAATTATAATGATTGGCAATCAGGAAGTAAATTCCCATTTTATGTGTTTGATACTTCGTATTCTGAAGGGCTTTATAACCAATATTTAAGCGGGGGCGTTGATAATTTTGAAATAGGAGAAGAATATAAATTCAATTTAGGGAATAAACAATATCCTAATCTTTCATTGGAGCCCATAGCACCTAATACAATTAATACAGTATATCCAGTTATACTAAAGTTTAAGAGTAATGAATATCTTGATGACAATGCTTTAGAAACAGCAACGGACTATCCAGATTATTTTCTGTTTAATGGTACAATGCCTGCCGAATATATAAGGAAAACATTTACAACTGAAAGGCTTTCTATGGAAAAAATGTTGCCATTAATATTTAAGGAAAAGACCAGTCAAACTATGCAAGATATGGAAAATAAAGAGTATTTAGGAGACTCAATTCCTTATAGAATGAGAGAACTAACTCATGTACTTGAAGATGATAGTTCATCATTATATGATAAATATTTTGAAGCATATGATTTTGACAATGATGTAGCAAGATCGGAAATATATGATAAATTAAGTTTTACATTTTCTGCCAAAAAAATTGCAGACAATGAAAAGTCAATTGCCTTAGGTTTTGTGTTAGGTCATTTTATTAAAGATGTAAATGAGCCTAGCATAAAATACCCTGGTTATACAAGAAAGAAAAAGCATTCAGTTTTATTGTTTAGAATGGACAATAACGATAAAGTGTATGATAAATATTATTTGGATAACGGCCAAGACTTTGTACTAGAACATAGAGTTTATTACGAATTAGAAGATGGTGGTGACTTTATTGAAATAGAACAAATATATTATTCTATGCCTTTTGTAATACATTCTATTTTTGATGGCTATTTGCATACATTTAATTTCTACCATGATAAGGCAAATATGATGATATATGTTGATGTTGATAATAGTCAAACAAATGCAATTAGCCTAAACAATTTAATTTATTTAAGTTTCAAAGAAAATAGCGAAACAGAAATGTACTTCAATAAAGGAATAGAGCCCACAACAGTATATCCAGATCCCGTTGGTATTGGTGTTTTAAGTGCAAATTTAGATATAAAAATTGTAAGAATGTCTTTAGCGAATCAAGGATTTTATGATGTTGGTGGATCTAAATTAGTTCTTTCTTCTGAATTTAATTCAATTGTAAAAAATGCTAGCTTAGGATATGACAAAGTAATAAATAAAGACTTAATTGCACAAGATGTTACACTTAAGTATTACTTAAACGGTGAAGAATGTGATGAATCGTTAACTTCATTCAATTTAAAATTTGGTGCAAACAAATTAGAAATATATGCCTACAAGGAAGAAGGTAGCGAACTTGTATTGATTGATAGACTTTTAGCATATGCTTATTATTATCAATCTGGCAATACAAACGATAATAAATACTTTGATTATTCAGTCACTTATACTAATGATGCAAACGGAACTATAAAGGTTAATCCACAAGCAAATTCATTTTATTTTGATGGAGATATGTCAATCGGAAATAGCCAAGAATTGTTAACTTATAGGTGGCTCAAATATTATAATATAATAACTAGCGGTCAACTAGAAAATTCTAACCCAGATTACAATTCAGACCTCTACTATTATTTAGATAATGATCCAGATAATAAAATTTTACTTGGAAGTGACTTTAATGCTCCTAGGTTTAATATTGTAAATCCTGACACTAGCGATAATGGAGAATTAAATATTGGGGAAGATATGGGGCGAACGTTTAAATTTGAACCATCAGAACAAAATGTTTCAAGCGTGTCTATGACATTTAAATTATTTGATTCATTAAATGTATCAAACGATAACCCATTAATTGGCAGACCTACCAACCCAGATGATCCAGATGGCTTGAAAAACTACGATGTTGAATTTAAAGTTAAAAAAGAGCGTACAAAATTTGAAATAATGTTATTTAAAAATAATGCTACAAATTCCGCTATAGTAATAAGCAATACATTGTATGTTGATGACGAAAATGCACCTGGCATATATCATAAAAATGGTAATAAATATGATAAATTAAGTGAAAACATCGATTTTGAAGCACAAAAAGATTATCAAATAACTATATTAAAAACTGAAACTGGATTAAGTTTAGTATTATATGAAGATAATATAAAGATTTTGGGAATTCCTTTATTGAATGATATAGCATCAACTTTGAGTAATACATTTGAGGCACACTTTGCTTTTGGTAGAGCAATAATTAAAGATGTTATATTTAATTACACACATGATGTTAATCAAAACAGATTAATTGTAAATGGAGAAGACTTAATTGAAGCATCAAAAGAAACACAAATAGATGCTTTAGGCACAACTAAAGAAATAGAAGAATTTAGAAAAACTCCTGAAAGAGATATACTAGAAACTGGGTACGCTAACTTTAAATATAAAATTGACAGCGAAGGTGAAAATGCAAAATCAACAATTATCTTAGAAGATATTATAAATAACAACAATAAATTAACCTTTGATTTGTCAAGCACATCTATTAAATTTAGTTATCAAAGTGTTATGAGAAAAGAAGAAGTTGATGAAGAAGGCAATTTGTCTATTGTAGAAGTTATTAAATCTTCTGTGGTGCAAAATATACCAATAACTTTAAGTCCAGATGTTGAATATACTATTAAAATATCTTTAGGAGAAGAAATTACTGTAGATGCAGCTTCGTTGCCAAATGGCCTTGTAGAAGAGTATGCTTCAGGTGAGATTTATTGTACCCTAGTATATTTTTATATTGATAATAATGAATATACTTTCTATTTGCCAGAAAAATATGGGAATCAGGATAATTGGATTGTAAATTATAATTATAGTAATGAAGAAGGTTCTTATTATAATGATGTTTCTTGTTATACTATGAAAATGGAATTTAACGATATAAAAGCAACGATTTCAGAGTTTGGCTTATATAAATATAGAAACTTTGATTTTATTGGCTACACTCTATCAGAAATACCAGAAAATGAGATATATCCATAAAAGTGATACGATATTAGATTAATAAAAACAGATATATTTTTATATGCAAAAAACCATATTATGTATCAATAAAAATATTAAAGTATTTTAATTTTATAGATTTTGCAAAAAAAAGTTTGATTTTTCTACAATGCTTAATAAAAAAACACCATTATAGGTGTTTTGTGGTACCCTCAAGGGGAATTGAACCCCTGATTCCAGCGTGAGAGGCTAGTGTCTTAACCACTTGACCATGAGGGCTTAAAGAGGGCTTAAAATATTATAACCGCTTGTTGTATAATAACATAAGATATATTTATGTAGCAATGAATTATTTGCATAGGATAAAAAAATAAAGTAAAGATTGACAAATGAACAAAAAAATCAGAAAAAAATTAAGTTTATTACCCAAAAGTAGTGGTGTATATATTATGTTAGACAAGCATAATACAATAATTTACATTGGAAAAGCCAAAAACTTAAAATCAAGGGTCAGTCAATATTTTTCTAAGTCATCAAAAAATAGAAAAACTATGCTGCTTGTTGCTGAAATAGATGATTTTGAATATATTTTAACAAACTCTGAACTTGAGGCTTTGGTGCTTGAAAATTCTCTTATTAAGTTGCATAAACCTTTTTATAACATTTTGCTAAAAGACGATAAAACATACCCGTATTTAAAAATTCATATTAATGAAGATTTTCCTTGGATAGAAATAGTAAGAATTGTAAAAAAAGATGGAAGTTTGTATTTTGGACCATATATGCGAGGTATTACTGCAGCGGGCTTACTTGATATTATTCAATCAACTTTTCCAATTAGAGGATGCAAAGGGGCATTACCTACTAAAAGAGAAAGAGGATGTTTAAAAAGTTTTATTGGAACATGCTCAGCACCTTGTATAAATGCTATTAGCAAAGAGGAATATAGTTTAATTGTTCAAGATGTGGTAAATTTTCTTTCTGGAAAAGCAGATTATGTAAAAGATGATTTGAAAAGAAAAATAGAAATGTTTTCAAATCGTGAAGATTTTGAAACTGCAATAAAGTATAGAGATAAATTACAAATGCTTGATAAGTTAGAAAGAGAGCAAGTTGTAGATATTACTCAAAAGATCTCTGTAGATGTTTTTGTTAGATTAGCAGATAAAGATTATGGTGTAATAACTGTTTTAAATGTTAGAAATGGAGTATTAATTGGAGTTCAAAATATTCAAATATATAATTTATTAGACAATATGGATGTCTTATCTAGCTATATATCACAATACTATGAAAAAAATCCAATTTTAGTTAAAGAAATTATTGTCTTTCCAGAATTGGAATTTAAATCAGAACTTCAAGATCATTTAAGTGAGATTAAAGGCAGTAAAGTTAAATTTGTTTATCCAAAAGCAGGAGTAAAAAAGCAACTTTTGTCTTTTGCCTTAAAAAATGCTGAAGAATATTTGTCAAAAGTTGTAGCGAGAAATGTATCTATAGAAGACAGAGTTTTAACTTCTTTAAGAAGTCTGAAAGAAGATTTAGATTTGCCCACATATCCTAAAAGAATTGAATGTTATGATATCTCAAATTTTGCTTCTTCTGATAAAGTTGGCTCTATGGTTGTATTTTCAAATGGATTACCAAATAAAAAGCACTATAGAAAATTTAGGATTAAAAATGTTAAAGGCATAGATGACTATGCTTCTATGCTTGAAGTTTTAACTAGGAGAATGGAATCACTAAGTTCTGCTGATATTAGCTTTTCAGAAAAACCAGATTTAATAATAATTGACGGTGGGAAAGGCCATTTATCTACAGTTAAATCAATAATTTCAAAATATGACATTCCATTTATAAGTCTTGCTGAAAAAAATGAAGATATATATCTTTGGAACAAAAATGAAATATTGCAATTAAACAAAGACAGTGATTCATTAAAGCTATTGCAACGAGTAAGAGATGAAGCACATAGATTTGCAAATAGTTATCGCGATAATTTGCAAAATAAAAGAATGCTAGACTCTCAATTGACTAATATTAAAGGAGTTGGGGAAAAGCATGCAAAAGATCTTTTTGAATATTTTCAAAATATTGAATCAATAAAAACAGCAAGCATTGAAGAACTTATGAAAGTCCCAGGAATTGGAGAAAAAAAAGCAAGAGCAATTAAAGAGTTCTTTTCTAATATAACAATTGAAGAAAGTTAAATAAAACTGATAAATTATGTGCAAACATATAAAGACAACAATAAAATTGATTAAGCGTTTTGCACTAAAGATAACAATGAAATTGATTAAGTATTTTTGTATTAAAGATAATAATGGAATTGATTAATTTTATCATGTAGAATAGACATATGGATTCAAGTATATTTTATTAAATTATTATAAAAAGGATGCTTTTATTACACAGAAAAAATGAGATATAAATTAATAGTTGCAGATTTTGATAACACAATTACTGACAGAAGTCTTGTAATCTCAAAAAGATTAAAAAATGCTGTAGATGATTTTAGAAAAATAGGTGGAGTTTTTACTATTGCGACAGGCAGAATGACTTCATCTATTTTGCCTTACGCTAAAATGCTTAATATTTCTACCGATTTAATATCTTTCCAAGGTGCCATGATATCAGATGTCAAAACAGGAAAAATTTTAAATATGACCGCAATGGAGCCATTTCTTGCTTTTAAAATAGCAAATTTTTTAGAAAGTTTTGGTTGGTATTTTCATTCTTATTTGTTAGATGAGTATTTAATTGCAAAAGAGACTGAATATACAAAAGAATATAATTTATTTACTGGTGCTAAGGCAAAAGCATTAAATAACACAGTATCAACATATATTAAAGAAAAAAATTTATCAATACCGAAATTTATGGTGATTGCTCCATCAAACGAAAATTCATTTATTAGTGATAAAATAACTTCAAACTTTTCTAATTCAGTTTTAGTTAATTCTTCTCACCCAGAATTTGTTGAAATTATTAGTAATAAAGCTAGTAAAGGCCTTGCAGTTGCAAATGTTGCAAAGAAATTGAACATAAAACAAGATGAAATAATATGTATAGGGGATAGCGGTAATGATGTTTCTATGATTGAATATGCAGGACTAGGCGTGGCAGTTGAAAACGCTACTAAAGAAGCAAAAAATGTGGCTGATTTAATTGCTCCATCTTGTCAAAATGATGGGGTTTCGTATATTGTTGAAAAATTTGGTTTAGGAAAAAACATATAATTAGGTTGCAATATAAGAGAAAAGAATATGCTAAGCCTAATAAAAAATTATATATATGTAAGGAGGCGATTATGGAAAGCAAAATTGTTTTAATTACAGGAGGCTCAAAGGGGATTGGAGCTGAATTAGTTGAGTTTTTTCAAAATGCAGATTGGCAGGTTGTTTCAATTAGTAGAACATTTAATTATTTTGAAGCAGATAATGTGTATAAAATAGCATGTGATGTTTCAAATGAAAGTGATGTAAATAAAGCTGTATCTGAAGTAATTGATAAGTTTGGAAGAATTGATATGCTTATTAATAATGCGGGGATTGGAATTTCAGGTGCAGTTGAATGTACGCCACATGAAGATGTGAAAAAAATGTTTGACATAAATGTTTTTGGATTATCATTTTTTACACAAGCATGTTTGCCACATTTGAGAAAAACAAAAGGGAAAATAATTAATCTTTCATCACTTGCTGCTGTTTTACCAATTCCTTATCAATCGTACTATTGTGCATCAAAGGCTGCAGTAAATTTGCTTAGTGATAGTTTGCGAAATGAAGTAAGGCCATTTGGAGTTCAAATAATGACAGTTATGCCAGGTGATGTATCGACATCTTTTACTGATAATAGAATAAAGGCAAAAGAAGTAGGAAGTTATGGAAGTTTTGTGGAAAAATCAGTTGCAGTTATGGAAAAAGATGAACGAGGCGGAATGAGTGCAAAACGGGCTGCTAAAGTTATTTTTAAAAATGCAACTAAAAAGGAAATGCCACATCATTTAGTTGTTGGCACTGATTATAAAATATTGTGGTTTGCTTCAAAATTAGTTCCAAAAAGATTTTTAAGTTATATATTATTTAAAATGTACGGTGGACAAAAATAACGGCATTTACAAAAAATAAAAGCCTGTTTCTCTTTCGAAACAGGCTTAAAAAATTTATTCTAAATCTTTAACAAGCTCACAAACAGCTTCTTTTTCTGGGTTGTGCCTTATTTCATCACATAACATTACTTTATTTTGTTTGTTGCGTTCGTTGCATAAAAGTGATTTGATTTCCTCTTCTGTTCTTACAAGATTATCTACAAGATTGTCAAACTTATATATTAAATCATTATATTGATAATAAACTGGATTTAAGCCTGGATCGTTTTTTAAGATAGTCTCAATAGCATCTTTTTTATGATGGTTTGTTTCATCTAGTAAGACATAAAGATATCTAGCATCCTTTTGTAATTTTTTTGAGTTTGATTCAATTTCAAAAAGGTCATTGCACCTAACTGAAACATTGTTTCCTCTGATTGATAAAGATCCTATAACTTTTACAATTTTACCTTTTACTAACAAATCTCCTTTTTTCGATGCAAGATATTCAAATGCAATCATATCTATTGTTCCAAAGTTATCTTCTACTTGAATTTGATAGTAGTTCGATCCATTTCTGCTTACACGTTTTTTAACTTCTCTTATAATACCTATGAAAATAACTTCATCACCATCTTTAAGTTTAGCGTCGTATGTATTAGTTTCAAGTTCATCAAAATTTTCTGATTCGTCATTTTCTTCATTTGTTAATATGTCAATTATTGTTGAATCAAAATTCAAATCAGATTTATCATAATTTATTGCATCTAAAGGATGGCCAGAAATATACATATTTAAAGCCTTCATTTCATTATCGAGCAATACGGAATGAGGATATTCTTTGATTTGAACGTCATCAATACTTGTGTCAAGTTCAATATAAATCTTAAAATAATCTAATAGGCTAGGATTTTGATTATGCTCTGCTTCGTAATTTGCTTTTGCTTTTTTTATCATGCTTTGTAAATTTACCATCATTGTTGACCTAAATTCACCAAGACAATCCAAGGCTCCTCCGTAAATTAAATTTTCTATTGCATCTTTTGCAATTGGTCTTTCAAATTTTTGTATTCTATAAATAAAGTCATAAAAACTTTTATATTTACCATTTTTTTCTCTTTCACTAATAATGTCATCTACTGCTTGCTTACCAAGATTTTTTACACATCCTAAACCATATCTTATACTTTTATTTTCTGGCATAAACAAACCTTGACTGTCATTAATATCTGGTTTTACAATATCAATTCCCATCTTTTTTATAATAGGTAAATATTTTCTCATTTCATCTGCTTTATCGATACGGCTGTTTATGACAGCGGCCATATATTCTACAGGATAATATGCTTTATAATATGCGGTCATATAAGCAATTACAGCATATGCAGTTGCGTGAGATTTATTAAAAGCATATTCTGCAAAGTTTTTCATTTGTTTGAAAATCTCTGTAGCAACTTCTTCGCTAATGCCATTTTCGATACAACCTGGAACTTCTGGTAGTCCTTTATCATTTAATACTAAATTGCCATCTGCATCTCTTTTTCCATAAATGAAAATTTTACCTTCTTCTTCCATTTCTGCAGTTTTCTTTTTGCTTATGATACGTCTAAAATTATCAGCTCTATTTAAGCTATATCCTGCAAGAACTTGGGTAATTCTCATCGCTTGTTCTTGATATACAATTATGCCTGCTGTTATACCTAGAATATCTTTTAATCTATCATCAAGGTATTTGATTTTTTGTGGGTTATGTGTGCTTTCTATGTATGTATCAATATTATCCATAGGGCCTGGTCTATATAGGGCAACACCAGCAATTATGTCTTCTAAAGAAGTGGGTTTTAATCTTTTCATAAAACTTTTCATACCAGGACTTTCAAGTTGAAAAACTGCGTCAGTATCACCGCTTGAAATTAACTCATATACTTTAGGATCATCATATTTGTCATCAAAAGTTATATCAACACCTTTAGTTTGCAAAATTGTGTCATGAGCTTGCTTGAGATCAGTTAATGTTTGCAATCCAAGGAAATCCATTTTCAATAAACCCATTTCTTCGACTTCATCTTTATCGTATTGAGTTGTTAAATCATCTTTATTTTTTGCAAGTGGTAGGGTGTCAATTGCAGGGTTTTTGTATATTACAACTCCTGCAGCATGTATTCCTGATTGTCTAGATAAATTATCAATTTTTGATGCAGCCTCAATAACGGCTCTAAAAACTGGGTTTTCTTTGCAAAGATCATCTAATTCACTTTCATATTTCGGACTATTAGGATTTAGTAATTCAATTAATTTCAAATCTTTGTCATTAAATATATTTTCTGATATTGCATTAATTAATTTAGTGGTTTCATCAAAAGATACACCATAAACTCTACCAGCATCTCTAATTGCTTGTTTTTTCTTCATGCTACCAAAAGTTATAATTTTTGAAATATGATCTTCTCCATATTTTTGGGTTACATAATCAATAACTTTTGAACGCCTTTCTTGACAAAAGTCAATATCGAAGTCTGGCATTGTCATTCTATCTTCATTTAAAAATCTTTCAAAAATTAAACCATATTTAAGTGGATCTATATTAGTAATTCCTATAGCATAAGCAACAATACTGCCAACGCCGCTGCCTCTGCCAGGACCTACTGGGACATCATGTTTTTTAGCCCAGTCAATAAAATCCCAAACAATTAAATAATATTCAGCAAATCCCATTCTGATAATAACATCAAGTTCAACCTCTGCTCTTTTCAAAATTTCATCTGTTATCTTTTCATATCTTTTTTTGAGACCTTCCTGTGTAAGTACTCTTAGATATTCATTTGCTGTTAAATTATCTGGACATTTATATTCTGGAAGTTGGTATCCTTTTTTACCTATTGTAAAATTACATTTTTCTGCTATTTCATCTGGAGTAGAGGTTGCTTCAGGGCACCAACTAAAAATTTCTTCCATTTCTTCTTTTGTTTTAAAGTAAAATTCATCATTTGGAAAACGCATTCTATTTTCATCAGTTAAAGTTTTTTGAGTCTGGACGCATAAAAGAATGTCATGATATTTTGCATCGGCTTTGTTTAAATAATGAATATCATTTGTTGCAACACATTTTACACCAATTTCTTTTGCTATTTTTGCTAAAAGTGGATTTGTCAGTTTTTGCTCTTTTAAATTATGATCTTGCAATTCAATGTAAAAATCACCATCAGCAAATAGCGATTTTAATTTTAAGGCATATTCAACAGCTTTTTGATATTTATCTGCAATTAAATCATCAAGCAAAATTCTAGGTAATCTGCCTGCAAGGCATGCAGTTAAACAAATTAAACCTTCGCTATGTTTTTCTAGTAAATTCAAATCAATTCTTGGTTTGAAGTAAAAACCTTCAGTGAAAGCAAGTGTATTTAACTTGCATAAATTTTTATATCCTACTTCATTTTTTGCAAGTAGGACAAGATGGTCATTGTCTCTGTTTTTATTTTCGCTTTTTATGTCATCAGTAACATAAAATTCACAACCAATAATAGGCTTAATTTTTGCTTCTTTGCATGCTTTAAAAAATTTTAATGCACCATAAAGGTTTCCGTGATCAGTTATTGCAAGCGCTTTAGCATTTTGTCTTTTTGCTTCAGCGACCAAATCTTTAATGGGTGAAAGTCCATCTAGGAGGCTGTATTCAGTGTGTGTGTGCAAATGTATATAACCATTGTTTTTTGTCATGTCATTCTCCTTATATTTTTTGTTTTATGCATTTTCATATATTTGCTATGAACATTTATCAATTTAGCAATTAAATTTTTTCAGAAATTATTATTAATTTTCTATATTATCATTTGCATAATCTATTATTTTATTAAGTCTATGAGCTAATCCACTTTTTGATGGTTTATCATCTAAAACTTTGGCAAGTTCAGATAAAGGCAAATCTGGATTATTTAATCTAGCGTAGGCTGTTGCTTTTAATTTTGGATTGAGAGAATCAATTCTACCATCATCAATTAGTTTTTGTATTGCTAACAATTGCTTTGCAGAGGCATTTGCCGTTTTAGATATATTTGCTACCATGCAATTTCTTTCACGATTTGTATCGTTTGTTAGCATTCTAAAAGCTAGTATATTTTGTAATTCAAAATATGTATTAACTGCTCCTATGACTATTAAAAAATCTAAAATAATTTCTGCATCCTTTATATATATAATTACAGTATTATTTTTTGCTCTGCTTCTTGCAGTTATATTAAAATGATTTAATAAAGTTTTAATTTCTTTAGCGATTTCTGCATTTTTTACAATAATTTCTAAACTATATCCACCACTTCGCTTATTCATATTTTGGGGAATATAAATATATCCAGAGGTAGCAAACAAACCTTGCAAAAATGCCTTTTTGCTTTTATCGCTATTAAAATTTTTGATGTTTATGCTTTCAAAAGTATTAATTTGATTGTTAAATTGACCAGAAAACATCAATAATTTGATTGCATTTTCATTTAATATTTCTACAATATATATTGTTTTATCATTTAAATTGTTTTTGGTTTTACTTTCATAAATTATAGGGGAATGATTTGTTATATTGTAAATAAGATTTTCAGCTTTTCTAGCAAGTTCTAAACTTGGAACTTCAATAATAATTCCTCTTTTACCTTGTCTATTAAATAAATATCCACTTCCTATAAGCATACCATTAATAAAAGCTTTTTTTTCAGATTTTGAACTTATTTTTGCTTCTAAAATTTCTTTTTCTAATAATTGTGGTATGCTAATTTTTTTTGTCATAAATTTATTTCCTAATAAAATATAAATATAGATAAAAACTACTTTAAATATGTTTAAATAAAGTACATTTTTAATGGTATCATTTTATTATTTTTAAGTCAATAGCAAAAAATGAAAAAATTATTAAAAATTTTTACTATAATTATTATTGTCTTAAAAAACACCCCTTATACAAGAATTTTAATATTTTAGTTTAAATCATTTTTTTATGATTTAATATAATTTTTAATGAAATTTTTATAAAATGATAACCAAACTCGCATTTATGCTTTCTTAACAGCAAATATATAAATATTATAATGATAAAAATTATTTAAAATAAATCAATTTTTAATTTTTTTGAGTGTAATTTTATATGTTAATTTTTAAAATTATTTTTTTAAATGATTATGTTTAATGTAAATGAAATTTGGGTGTTACATGCATTTTTGACTATGGTAATTATGTAATTTGTGCTAAAATTTTTATATGAACACATTTCGAAGAAAAGCATATTTAATTGTCTTTTGTTTTGCAATTATGTTGCTCGTTTTTTTGTTCACCATTTCAAATAATAACATTAGGGTGTTTGCTGCTGATGAAATAGTTGCAGAAATATTTCCAAATGATACAAATTCATATGTAAAGGATAAGGTAACTGTAAAACTTACTCACACTGCGGGAAAGGATATATTTTATAGATGGGCTAGATTTAGTTCAGTAACAAATCAACAAAATGGACAATCTGATAAAGAATATCAATATTTGAAAGTAATTGAATTTACTAGTGAAGGCTATTACGAAGTTTATGCATATACAAAAGAGGGGGAAGAAAGTCCAATAAAAACAATTCGTACTGCACATATTGATAAAACAAAACCTACGATAAATACTAACAGTATAAAGGTAGACATTGATTTTTTTGAAAAAAAGGCTGGACTTCCAACTGTAAAAATTTCGGTAAGTGTTAGTGATGAAATTGAAAATGGAATAAAATATGTTTCCCTAGAAGTAGAAAACCAAAAGACATTTTTTGAAAAATCAATTAGTGATGAAAGTAACAATAGATACGATATTGAATTTACTCCTAATATGAATTTGGATTATTCAAGTGCTATATTGGTTGCGTTGGATATGGCAGGAAATGAAGATAGGCAGCCATTAACACAAATAGAATTTTTACAAGATGATGATATTTTCACAATTTTAGAAGATGTAAAAAATGAACTTAGAAAATTTAATAGCGATCTTTATACTGAAAATGGCAAAAATTTAGTAGACGAAAAATTGGCTGATTTTAAAACTTCTTTATTTTCTGATAAATTTCAATATGGAGAATTAATGAGGATTTTTAACGAACTAAAAGTTGCAATTGAGGGAAAACCAACAATAAAATTTGAAATAAAAAACAAAATATCGGCTACTAATTTAACAATAAATGCAACCATAACTGCAAAAAATAGTCAAGCAAACAATATTCTAAGAGGAAGCGACATAAAAGTTATTTTAGATAATCCAATGGCATCACAACAAAGAATTGATAATATTAAAGAAAAGGCTTCATTTTTTTCTGGAATAAAAAATCCAACAGTTTATGCTTTCTCGATAATGTTAAACATTAATGATGCATTATATGAAAATCCCCAAGATATCGAAATTGAAATTGATTTCCTACATAAAAATATATATGAGGCAAAATTATATAGAGATATGAAAAATCCTAATGATCCTTTAGAAGAAGTCATTTTAAGTACTACAATTGACAAGGCAAAAGGCACAGCTGTTAGAGGAGGAGACTTTTATTTAGTTGTTCAAGAAAAGATTGATGATAATTCTGGTATGTTATCGATTGGAGGTAAATTATATAAAAAATCTACAATCGGTATTACAATAGGTATTGTTTTATTTGTAATTGCATTAACGATAGTTATTGTAGTAATTGTTAACAAACAAAGTGATAAAAAAGCAAAAAAGGGATAAATATATAAAAACAAAATAAATACATTTAAAATAAAAAAACCACTCAATTAGAGTGGTCTTTTTAATAATCATAATAATAAAATTTATATTATTCTAATCAACAATACATTTTCATTTTCAGAAAGATCGTCAATAATATTTTCAGCAAATCCATCTTTACTTTCAGCAATAATATAGCCTATATTTTTATTTGTGTTTACTTTGTATATAGAAGGTTTAGATTTTTCAATGATTTTAATTATTTCTTCTTTTGTATCATCAATATTATTAAAAGCAACAGTGACTCTTGTCGTATTAGGCTCTCTATCAAAAGACAATTGTGGGAAATTAACACTATTTTTTATATTGCCATTTTCTAAATATTCTTTAATTTGAGAAGCAGCCATAAAAGCACAATTTTCTTCTGACTCTTCCGTTGATGCTCCAAGATGAGGAATTGCAATGATATTATCACAATTTAAGGTTTCAGCAGTTGGGATATCAAGTACATAAGTCCTAACTTTTCTATCGTTTAAGGCTTTACAAATATCTTCATTGTTTACAAGCTCGCCTCGTGCTGCATTAATTATTACAACTCCATCTTTCATTTGAGATATCGTTTTTTCACAAATCATTCCTTTAGTATTATCAAGTAGCGGAGTATGTAGTGAAATAAAATCAGATTGTTTATAAATATCTTCAATGTTATCTGTTATGCTTGCATAACTTAAAACATCTTCTTTCATGCTTTCGCAAATATATGGATCATATCCTATGACATGCATATCAAGAGCATTTGCTACTTTTGCCACTTTTGCTCCAATTGCTCCAAGACCAATTACACCTAATGTTTTGCCTGCAAGCTCAGTTCCTACAAATTGACCTTTGCCTTTTTCAACTAAAGCTGGAACATCAGTGCCACATCCTTTTATTGTTTCAGTCCATTTACAAGCAGGCACAAGATTTCTTGCTGCCATTATCATTCCACATACAACTAATTCTTTAACTGCATTAGAATTTGCTCCTGGTGTGTTAAAAACAACGACACCTTTTTTAGTAAGGGCAGTTATTGGAATATTATTTGTTCCAGCGCCAGCTCTTGCAATTGCTAATAAGTTTTCTCCAAATTGCATATCATGCATTTTAAATGAGCGAACTAAAATTGCATCAGGATTTTCAAAATTTTCAGAAACTTCAAAATCCTCATTAAGGACTTCAAAAATTTTCTTGTTAATTTTATTTAGTGTCAAAATTTCATACATAGTTATTTATTCTCCATTTCAAATTTTTTCATAAAATCAATTAAATACTCAACGCCTTCAACTGGCATAGCATTATATATGCTTGCTCTCATACCACCAAGTAGTTTATATCCTTTGATTGAAATAATGCCGTGTTCAGTCGCTTCTTTTACAAACTTTGCATCCAAATCTTGGTCGCCTGTATTAAAAATTACATTCATTATTGAACGAAACTTCTTTTCAACATTATTTTTAAACATTTTACTATTATCTATATAATCGTATAAAAGGTTTGCTTTATATTCATTTATCTTTTGCATTTCTTTAATTCCACCTAATTTATCAAGCCATCTAAAAACTAGCATAGCCATATATATTGAAAAACATGGTGGTGTGTTATATAGACTATTAGCCTTTGCATGTGTTTTATACATAAGCATTGTTGGGCATATTGTTTGAGGTTGATTAATTAAATCTTTTCTTACAATGACAATTGTAACGCCTGCTGGAGCAATATTTTTTTGAGCACCTGCATAGATAAGACCAAATTTATTAACATCAATGACTTCACTTAAAATATTTGAAGACATATCAGAAACAATAGGGACATCAGTTTGTGGAAGATTTATGTATCTTGTTCCAAATACTGTATTATTTTGAGTGATGTGTACATAGTCTGCATCTTTACTAATGTTAATTTCTTTGCCTTCAGGAATATATGTAAAGTTTTTATCTTCGCTTGAAGCACAAACATTTATTTCACCAAATCTTTTAGCCTCTTCATATGCTTTTTTAGCAAAGTTACCAGTTAAAATATAATCAGCTTTATTGTGTAATAAGTTTAATGGAACAGCAGAAAATTGAGTGCTTGCGCCACCTTGTACAAATAAAACTTCATATTCATCACTAATATTTAACAATTTTTTTAATAATGCAATTGCCTCAATATGTATTTCATCATAAGCCTTTGATCTATGGCTCATTTCTGTTACAGACATACCTGTTCCTTTGTAATCAACAAAATCTTTTTGCGCTTCTAATAACACTTCTTTTGGTAATGTGCTAGGGCCTGCGGAAAAATTAAAAACTTTCATATTATACCTTCCTTTTTTAATATTTTAATGATTATATTATACTATTTGACGAAATTTAAGTCTAATAATATCACACTAAAATAATTGCACAGCCAGTGTGAATTTTTGTTTGATGAGTAGCAAGTTGTTGTTCTAGATTGTGGATATTTTTTACAATTATTGCTAGAGGAAATTATAAATTTTAATTTTTTATTCACTGCAAAATCTATTAATTAACATTTGAATGTTGTTAGCATTTTTTGAAAATGTTTTTACATTTGTTTTCAATATCTATGTGTTATATGCCTTTACTTGATTATATATCTAAAAACTTATATAATTTTTTTGAGGTGAAAGATGGCAAAAAACTTGAAAATTATAATGCTTGGAGGAGTTGAGGAGATTGGCAAAAACCTAACAATATTTGAGTATGATGATACTATGATTATTGTTGATGTAGGAATGTCTTTCCCTGATAATGAAGTGCTTCCTGGCGTAGAATATATTATCCCAGATTTTTCATATATTTTAGAAAGAATAGATAAATTAAAAGCGATTTTTTTGACTCATGGACATGAAGATCATATTGGCGCGATGCCAATTTTATTAAAACATGTTGATGTGCCTGTATATGGATCTAATATTGCGCTTGGATTTTTAGAAAATAAGCTCACTAAAAACAAACTAAAAAAGAAAACTTCTAATTTTCACAAAGTTAATGAGCACTCTAAACCAATAAAAGTAGGTCCTTTTACTGTTGAGTTTATTAGGGTGACTCATTCTATTCCAGGTGCTTTTTCTTTATGGATAAAAACACCAAAGGGAGGCGTTTTTTATACAGGGGACTTTAAAATAGATCATACTCCTGTAGATTCTAGATCTATAGAATTGTCAAGAATTGCAGAAATTGGCAAAGAGGGAGTATTGCTATTAATGTCTGACAGCACAAATGCAAACAAACCTGGTTATTCACTTAGTGAATTAGAAGTCGGGAAAAACCTATCTTCTATATTTAATGATAAGTCTGATGATAGAATAACTGTTGCAACTTTTGCATCAAATGTGCATAGAATACAGCAAATTTACGACTGCGCTGTTAAGTTTAACAGAAAAGTAGTTTTAATGGGGCGTTCATTAAAAAACAATGTTGAACTAGCAGAAAAATATAAAGAATTAAAGTTCGAACCTAAAAATATAATAGAATTATCAGAGGCTATGAAACTGCCGATGAATAAAGTTTGTATAATTGCTACAGGTTCTCAAGGAGAGCCAAGAAGTGCTTTATACAAAATGAGTGTTGGAGATTCGTCTCCATTAGTAATTGGTGAAAAGGATACTATAATATTATCTGCAAGATCTATCCCTGGTAATGAAAAAACAATATATAAAATGATAAATGGTTTATCTCGTTTAGGTGCAGATGTAATCTATCAAACACTATATAATGTTCATTGCTCTGGACACGCTTGCCAGGAAGAATTAAAACTTATGATGGCTTTAACAAGTCCTTCATATTTTGTTCCAATTCATGGTGAATTTCGTCATATGTTACAACACGAGCGAATTGCGATTTCAATGGGTATGCCTAAGAAAAATATATTAATTCCAACACTTGGTTCTTCTTTTGAAATTTCAAAAAAAGGATTTATTGATAAAGGAAAAGTTCCTTGCAAAAGTGTATATATGATAGGCGATCAAGAAAGCGAAACAGACGAAATAGAAATAAGAAGATTTATTGCTGAAGAAGGAGTTGTTGTAATTAGTGCCTCAATTGATAATATTGGGTTACCCAAAAGCGATATACAGATAGTTGCAAAAGGTATCGTTTTGTCCGATTCTTTAATTATAGATGTTGCATCATCGCTATATAAATTTTTAGATGATGGCAATGTTGTAGGATTAAATTCTGAAGAAATTGAATCTGAAATTATAAGATTTGCTAAAAGAAAATTTAGAAACACAATGAAAAGAACTCCCTTTATTATTCCAGTGATACAAATGGAAGAAAGAGATATTTAATAAAAATTTGAATTTTATAGTGACACATAAGTAAAAAAAGATATTTAATAGAATTTTGTATTTTTATAATGTGTACAAATTAATATATATAAACAAATTAAAATTAAAGCAAGGTAAAAACATGTTAGAGACAAAAGAAAAAGATGTAGTTTTAATATTTACGACTAAAGAAAAGACCCATATTACTGATGCATTAAAAAGTCAACTGTTAGAATTAAATAAGGACTTATTAATAATTCTTTTTGATGTTGATGAATTATATACAAGAGTTTTACCTGACTTTTTAACATCACAATTTAAAATACAGCTAAATATTTCTAGGATAGAACAATCTAAAAAAACAAAGAAAATTGAAAGCAATATAGATAAATTAGGCCAATATGATTTGGCATTTAAAAACAATATATCATACAAAAGAATGGAAAATATTTTTCTGAGATATAATCCCAAAGCCGTAATTTTAACAGGGATAGACGGATTAGAAGAAGCGACGAGTGTTAAAAATAAGTTGCAGTCAAATGTTAAAATATTTTTATATGATACTGAATTGTTATTTAATAAGCAGTTATTGAATCCATTTGTTGATAAACTCATAGTTGCAAATGATATATCTGCTACTAGATTAAGCGAAGATAATATAGATTTAACAAAAGTTTTAACAGCAGGAATTGCTTATCCAAAAAGTTATGAAAAGCCAATGTTAAGAGCAAAAGCCAATAAAACACTAGGTATAGTTGATAAGAAAAAGACTCTTTTATTTGTTTTCGATGACAATGAAAGTGGAGCAAAAATGGATGCACTAATCTCTGTTTTATCTAACCACAAAGATAAATATAATATATTAATTTGGAGCAATAATAACGAAGAAATTAGCAAGGTTGCATTACTAAACGGTTATAAAGTTTATAATCAAAAAAATATAGATTTTAATATATTACTTTCTGCTGCAAATGTTTTAATTACAAGGCCTGATTCATACTTTTTCACTATAGCATTTAAGGCTAAAAAACTTTGCGTTTCTTTGGGAAGTTCAAGGAACTTAAAAAAAGCTATTATTGAGCAATATAAAAATACCATTGTTGAATGTAATACATTAATTCGTCTAAATAATTTTTTGACACTATATCCAAATGAAGATTATGAAAATAAACGCTTGAGTTCTTCAGATTTTGGATACAACAATCCAGCTGAAGTTATAAATAAAGAATTAAATGCATAAAAAAATATGGGGTATATAGCCCCATATTTGAAAATAAATCTATTTTTTAATATAAATTTAAATTTCTTTCCTATCAATTAAAGCTTGAGATAAAGTATGCTCATCTGCATATTCAATTTCTGTTCCCATAGGGATTCCGCTTGCTAATCTAGTTACTTTTATATTCATAGGTTTTATAAGTTGTGCTAAATATGAAGCAGTCATTTCACCGCTTACATCAGTGTTAGTTGCTATTATAACTTCCTTTACTCCATCAAGACGGTCTATCAATTCCTTAATTCTAATATTATCTACCAAGACTTGTTTTTGAAAATCTATTGTACCGTGTAATACATGAAAAACTCCATTGAAAGCACCAATTTTTTCAAAAACCTCTATATCTTTAGGCTCTTTTACAACGCAAATAATGCTTTTATCTGCAACCATACAGCGATCGCAAATATCTTTGTCGGTATAAGTGCCACATTCTTTACAAAAATGAATATTTTTTTTCACATCTTTTATTGCTTCAATAAGATCATTTGCTTCTTCATCACTCATTTCAATGATTTTATATGCATATCTCATAGCCGTTTTTGTGCCGACAGATGGGAGTTTTCTAAACATCGCTGCTAGTTTTGAAACTGCTTCAGGATACATTAAAATAATCCTCCAAGTCCATTTATTGCACCAGAAAATGGCCCCATAATTCTTTCATACTCTTGTTCAACAAGTTTGCTTGCTTCATTAAAAGCAGCTTGAATTAAGTCTTCAAGCATTTCTACATCATCTGGATCTACTACTTCTGGTTTTATTTTAATAGAAGAAAGTTGTCTGTCACATGTCATTACAACTTCGACCATTTCTCCGCCAGCTGTCGCGACAACTTCAGTTTCAGCAAGTTCTTGTTGTGCTTTTGCCAAATCTTGTTGCATTTTTTGTGCTTGCTTCATTAATTGATTCATGTTGCCTCCAGGCATACGACCTTGTGGACCTTTATATTTTGCCATAAAATCCTCCTATATTTTTTAATTTTTAATTTTCAAATTAGAGTCAAAAAATTTACTTACTTCTTCAAGCTCTAATTGATTTAATTTGCTATCAATTTCTTGTTTTTTTAATTCGAAATTAAGTTTTACTTTTGGATCAATTTTTTTCATAGCTTCAATTAAACTATCTTTACATCCTCCGATCATTCTTTTATATGCAAAGTCATGTGTAGGTAAATATGTAATTGTTAAAAATCCGTTTTCTAATCTAAATGAATCTGCTTGCTTTAATGGGCTTAATGTTAAAACTTGATCTTTCATTGCTTCTAATAAAGCATCAAAAAGTTTTTTTGCCTCTTTCATATTATCACTTTTGTCTTTATTTTTTTTGTTGTTCAATTGTTTTTCATTATTTTCAAAATGCAATTCACCATTTGTTTTGTTTTGAGCATTGGAAACTTCATCAACTTTCACATCATTACTTTTATCTTCAAATGGCAACTCATTAATTGTCTCATTGCTTTTATCTTCAAAAGGTAACTCATTAGTTATCTCATTACTTTTATTTTCAAAATGTAATTCATTAGTTGTTTTGTCTTGAGCATTAGAAGTTTCATTAACTTTTAAATCATCGCTATTATCTTCAAAAGGCAACTCATTGGTTACCTCATCACTATTATCTTCAAAAGGCAACTCATTGGTTACTTCATCGCTATTATCTTTAAAAGGCAACTCATTGGTTACCTCATCACTATTATCTTCAAAAGGCAACTCATTGGTTACTTCATCGCTATTATCTTTAAAAGGCAACTCATTAGTTATTTCATCACTTTTATCTTCAAAAGGTAAATCATTAGTTTGCTCATTACTTTTATCTTCAAAAGGCAATTCATTGGTTATTTTGTCTTGAACATTAGAAATTACATTAACTTTAGAAGAGATTTTAGTGCTATTGCCTTTGCCACTTTTTTCAACTTTATTATTATTAACTTTATCAACTGAAACATTGTTTGAAAGTGCTTGTGTATCTTCTAATTTTGCTGTTTTTTTAGATACTTTGGAGTTTTTTGAATATTCATAAATGTCTGGAATAAGGTTATGATTATCTAAAAATTTCTTAAAATATTCAACATTATCTTTTGAAAATGATTCAATTTTAGATTCTAATGTTTTAATTCTAGAATTTAGTGCCTCAATGTTTGGTGATGTAATTAATTTTGCCGCTTTAATTAAATTTGCTTCAAATAAAACTTTTGGTTGAGCGCTAAATCTTAAATTGCTTTCAACTGATGCAATAATTTCTAAAATTCTAGAAATTTTATAATTATCATGCTCTTTAGCAAGTTTTAATGCAATTTCATTTTGTTCTTTGGAAAATGGTGAATATGTTGGAACATTTTTAATAGTAATTAAATCCTTAAAAAAGTTTGCAAGTTCTTTGTTTAATGTAGATATTCCTTTTCCTTTATGATAAACAGAATCTATATGCTCTAGCAGTCTAGATATATTTTCATTTAATATTGCATCCGCAATTTTATATAAAGTTTCAAAATCTGAACCACCTAAAACTTCCAAAACATCATTATAAGTAAGCTTTTCAGGTGCATAAGCCATGCACATATCTGCTATAGATAAAGCATCTCTTGCACTTCCTTCACCATGAATTGCTATTTGTCTACATGCTTCTAGTTCATATTTATAATTTTCTTTGTCAAAAATATTTGTAATTATTTCAGTTAATTCATTTACAGGAATTAGCCTAAAATCAAACTGCATACATCTTGATAAAATTGTATTTGGAATTTTATGAACTTCTGTAGTTGCTAAAATAAAAACTACATATTCTGGAGGTTCTTCTAATGTTTTTAAAAATGCATTAAAAGCTTGTTGTGATAACATATGAACTTCATCAACGATATAGACCTTGTATTTGCCATTCATTGGTGGAATGCTGATATTTTCAATCAAAGATCTAATATCATTAACACTATTATTGCTTGCTGCATCTAATTCGACAACATCAAAAGATGCTTCATTTAATATGCTCTTACAATTTTTGCATTCATTACAAGGCGAGCCGTTAACAGGATTTAGACAATTTATTGCTCTAGCAAAAATTTTTGCTGATGAAGTTTTTCCTGTTCCTCTAGAGCCAGTGAATAAATAAGCATGGGATATATTGTTAGAATTAATTTGATTTTTGATAGTTCTAACAATATGATTTTGACCAACAATTTGCTCCCAAGTTACTGGTCTATATTTTCTATATAATGATACATGTCTCATAGTGATAATTTTAACATATAGCCTAGTTTTTTTCCAAATTATATTATTAAAATAAAATTCACAATTTTAGCAAAAAACTGACTGCTAAAGCATTAAGTCAGTTTTTTTGTTTATAATTTTATTTTGTTTTTATTCAGTAATGCCAACAGTTGCCAAGAATTTGGCAAATGCTTTTTGTCCTTTTTCATCATTTTTGAATACTGCAGTGCAATTTAAGATTTTTTCGCAAGTTGTGTTTATGTATGTTTCAATATGTTTTTCTGCAGATTCTTCATCAAGGTCAGTTCCATAGTCATTTGTTAATTGAGCAATCATACCTAAATGCTTTGATAGGGGATGTTCATCTTTTGCAATTGCAGCAAAGTTGATTTTTTCTTTGCCAGTTAAAATATCTTTAATCATCTTCATTTCTTTATCTAATCTGCCTGGTAAAATAAAGACGCCCATTGCTTCAATTAAACCAATGCCTTCCTTTTTTATATTGTGCATGTCTTCAGTAGGATGAAAAATGCCATAAGGATGTTTTTCATCAGTTCTGTTGTTTCTTAAAATTAAGTAAAGTTCATATCCTAACTCATCATCCCAAGAGGCAATTGTTGTAATTGTATTATGAGGTGTGTCTCCAGTTTTTGCATGAATGTCGACACTTTTATCAGTATAGTTGCGCCAATTAATTAAAATTGCATTTGCAGCATTTTGTAATTGCGTCCTATTCATTGATGATAGTTTAATAACAGAGTTATACCAATCAAGTACTGATATTTTAACATTTTCGTATCTGTGGCTACTAAAAACCTTTCTTGCAGGTCTATTTAACATTGGTAAAACCTTTGAGCCACCTTGATAATGTTCATGAGATAAAATTGAACCACCAACAATTGGTAAATCAGAGTTGCTACCAATAAAATAATGTGGAAACATTTCAACAAAATCACATAAACGAATAAATGTTTTTTCATTTATTTCCATTGGGGTGTGTTTTTCTGATATTGCTAAACAATGATTATCAAAATATACATAGGGTGAAAATTGTAAAAACCATTCTTCATCATTTAGTAATAATGGTATTACTCTTAAAGTTTGTCTTGCATTTTTTGCTAAATTACCAGGGAAACCCAAATTTTCTAAACATATCACACATTTAGGATAACCAGTTTGTGGTAAACTTCTTGCAAGGGCAACTTGCTTATTGTCTTTTTCTGGTTTTGATAGATTTATAGTAACTACTAAATCACCATATTTTCCTTTTGCTTCCCATTTAATATTTTTATCAATATCAACTGTTCTTATATAATTGCTTTTAACACTAATGTTTAGTAAATAGTCTGTTGCACTTTGTATACCATTGGTTGCAGCAATAGAATCAAAGTTATTAATTACTACACTAGTAGGGGGTGTAACTATGCCCATAACCTTCGTTTCAAATATGATTCTTTCGTTTTCATCACATAAATTATTTTTTATTGCATAATCAACTATTGGATCAATAATTCCAGTTTGAAATTCTGGAAGTTTTTTTGAAGGGGTAGAGGGGGTATCTAGTTTGAATAAGTCCAATAGAGTATTATGTGCAAAAATAGCATCATATTTATCTAAATCCATTTCTAAAACTGCATATTCAATAAGATTTGCAATATGTTTATTTATTTCTAATTTTGTTTCTTTGCTCATTTTTATCCCTTTAAAAATTAATTTTGTTTTGTAATATAATAATATCAAATTTACAATAAAAAGTGCACCTTATTATATAAAAATTGAATAAAATATAATTTCTCAATATATGTGATTGTGTTAATTGAAGATTGGTATTAGTAACATAATGAAAAAACTTTAACATAATGAAAAAACTTTAATATGATGAAAACTTCAATATGATGAAAACTTCAATATGATGAAAACTTCAATATGATGAAAACTTCAATATGATGAAAACTTCAATATGATAAAAAACTTTATATATATGCTCTCATTCTCACAAAAAGTTAACTTGCTTTTATTATGATGAAATTTTGATTCAAAGTGCTTGTTTTTTTGCGTTATATCTCTTTTGGAATTTGTAGGCGTTTCTCTTCAGATGTATTTTCAATCTATATATTTAATATTTTAAATAAATTAAATTGAAAACAATATACTTAATTGCTATAATTATTATTATATATTCATTTTTTGGAGAGTGCGAAAATGTCAATTTATTCATTAGAAAATTTGTTAAAAAATCCTAAATTTTTAGAAGTTTCAAATAAAATTTATAATGTTCCAACAAATCAAGCAGCAAAAAGACTTGCTTCATTGTATGAAATACATTCTAAAAAATTTAATTCAGATAAAGATACAAGTATTTTCAGTTCACCAGGTAGAATTGAAGTTGCGGGCAATCATACTGACCATAATAATGGAAAAGTTATTTGTGCCGCTGTTTCAGTTGATTTGCTAGCTGTCGTAAATCCAATAAATGGAAAAATTATTGTAGATAGTGTCGGATATCCATTAGTAGAAGTTGACATTAATGATCTTGATGTAAAAGAAGATGAATATGGGACAAGTGAGGCCTTGGTTAGGGGAGTTTTGAAAGGGTTTATTGATAGAGGCTTTAAAATTGGTGGTTTTTATGCAACGACAACATCTGACATATTTAAAGGTGCTGGCATGAGTTCATCAGCAGCATTTGAAGTATTGATTTGTGAAATACTAAATGTATACTATAACGAATCTAAAATAAAAGATGTAGATAAGGCTATAATTTCGCAATATGCTGAAAATGTTTATTTTGGTAAGCCATCTGGCCTTATGGATCAATCTGCAATTGCTTTTGGTGGAATTAGTTACATTGATTTTAAAGATTCTAAAAATCCATTGGTTACTAAAATGAATTGGGAGTTTGATAATTTAGATGTTTGTGTAATTAATTGTGGCGGTGATCATTCTGATTTAATTGATGATTATGCTTTTATTAGAAGTGAAATGGAACAAGTTGCAGATTTTTTTAATAAAGAAAAATTGCGTTTTGTTGATGAAGATGAATTTTATAAAAACATTCCACAAATGTTAGAGAAAAAATTTGCAGGACGTGCACTGCTAAGGGCAATTCATTATTTTGAAGAAAACAAAAGAGTTGAAAAAATAATGGATGCTATAAAAACAAATGATGAAGAGATGTTTTTAAGTTTAATAACTAGTTCAGGTTTATCTTCATATATGAAATTACAAAATGTACATTCGCCAAATGATAGATCTCAACCAATACCACTTGCATTAGCATTAAGTGAAAAATTTGGTGCAAGTGCTTATAGGGTTCATGGTGGTGGCTTTGCGGGTACAATACTTGTATTTATAACGCTTGATAAAGAAAAAGAATTTACAAAAAAGATGAGTCAAGTTTTTGGTTTAGAAAATATATATTCATTAAAAATTCGTAATTTTGGAGCCTGTAAGCTTGATATTTAGAGGTAATTATGACTACTCATTGGACAGCAGACCTTGATAGAATCGCATTTAGTTTTGATATTGGCTCAAAAAGTTTTGAAGTAGCTTGGTATGGAATAATACTGACCTGCGCTATGGTAATAGCGTTAATAGTTAGTATATACAGGGGAAAGAAATATGGTCTTTCATCAGAGAGTTTTGTAGAGCTTTTTATTATTTGTATACCACTTGCTATTATAGGTGCTAGACTTGGATTTGTATTAATAAGACCTTATTATTTTTCAAGTTGGGAAGGCTTGAAGGATATATTTAACTTAAAAGAGGGCGGTTTGACGATAATGACTGGCGTTCCATTTGGTTTTCTTGGAGGCTATATATGGTGTAAAGCGAAAAAAGTTGATTTTTGGGCATTAGCTGATATCGTTTTACCAGTTGTTTTATTGGCACAAGGTCTTGGTCGTTGGGGCAATTTTATGAATCAAGAAATATATGGAAAACTTATAACTAATCCAAAGGCTCAATGGTTTCCACTTGCAGTATATATCCCATTTGGAAAGCAAGGATCTGGTTTTTATCAAGCAGCGTTTTTTTATGAAATGGTTTTAGATATATTATTTTTCGCCATTATATTGATAATACAAAAAAGATTAAGGTTAAAAGGTTCAGGCATATTAATGTATGCAATTGGTTATAGTTTTATCAGATTTTTAATGGATTTTACTAGAGATGGTGGACCATCAGTAGACAGTGTTGTACGTGCAAATTTAATTTTTACTGCAATATCGACGATTATTCTATCAGTAATTTTTGCATATAGATTAATTTCTGCTCAAAAAAATGGCGAAATAATTTGGTATCCAAAAGGTGTGCCTGAAAATCTTAAAATTATGATAAATTACAATATTACCGAAGAAGAAGCCAAAAACATGTAGAGAAAACATAGATTAGTATAAAAACATATATAGAAAAAATATATTAAAATAAAAATTTGATTAATTAAAAAAATATAAATTAGTGTTGCTAACTTCTTTAGTTAAATTCAAACAACATTATCATGTGAGATGAAAAATGGAAAAAGCACTATTGACAGATTTGTATCAATTGACAATGATGAATGGTTATTTTGAAAATAATATTGCAGATACTGAGGTAGTATTTGATTTGTTTTTCAGAAAACAGCCAGGGGGCGAAGATTTTGCTGTTGTTGCAGGGCTTGAACAAGCCGTTGAATATTTGCAAAATTTAACTTTTACAGATTCAGATATTGAATATTTGAAATCGTTAAATACATTTAGTGAAAAGTTTTTTAAAAAAATAAAAGACTTTAAGTTTACTGGAGATGTTTATGCTGTAAGAGAAGGTGAAATAGTTTTTCCTCAAGAACCTATATTGATTGTAAAGGCTCCTTTATCTCAAGCACAACTAGTTGAAACTGCACTTTTAACAATAATTAACCACCAAACCTTAATTGCAACAAAGGCATATAAAGTTACGCAAGAAACAAAAGGTGAAGTATCTGAGTTCGGCTTAAGAAGGGCGCAAGGTCCAGGTGCTGGGGTATATGGCTCCAGAGCAAGTATTATAGGTGGTTGTACATCTACTTCTAATGTTTTAGCAGGAAAATTGTTTGATATACCAGTAAGTGGAACTCATTCTCACAGCTGGATTATGAGCTTTGATAGTGAGCTTGAAGCATTTGAGCATTATGCAAAGCTATATCCAACAAAATGCATTCTTTTAGTAGATACTTATGATACTTTGAGGAGTGGCGTTCCTAATGCCATAAAAGTTTTTGAAAAATTAAGAAAACAAGGCTATGAGCCACTTGGTATTAGATTAGATAGTGGAGATTTGGCATATTTGTCTAAGCAAGCACGTAAAATGTTAGATGCAGCAGGTTTCCCAAATGCAAAAATAGTTGCTTCTGGCGATATCGATGAAAATATTATTGCAAGTTTAAACGCTCAAGGTGCAAAAATTGATTCTTGGGGTATAGGAACAAAATTAATTACATCATACGACAATCCTTCACTTGGTGGTGTGTATAAATTAAGTGCAATCGAAGATGCAAACAAAAATTTAGTGCCAAAAATAAAAGTTTCTGATTCTCAAGAAAAAACTACTAACCCAGGATTTAAAACAACATATCGTATATATGACAAAGATGGTATGGCTGTAGCAGATTTAATAGCACTTAGAGAAGAAAAATTTGATACTACTAAACCTTTGACAATATTTCATCCAATAGAAACATGGAAAACCATGACACTTGAAGAATATTCAATGCGTGATTTAATGGTGAAAGTTTTTGAAAAAGGCAAACTTGTATATGAACTTCCAAAAATAAATGAAATAGTTAAATATTCAAAAGAAAGAAACAAAGAAATTTGGAGTGAATATACAAGAAGATTAAATCCGCATATATACAAAGTGGACTTATCTCCAAAACTTTATGAGTTAAAGCAAAAATTATTGCACAATAAATAATATAGTTTAACTTTGTTTGTATATTAAAAAAAAGAAAGCATTAGATTTTGTTAAAATAAAATAAGTGTAATCATGTTAAAAAATAGACATAATTTTAGATGTTATTAAAGTTTAATCAAGTGTAAGCACATTAAAAAATGTTGCTGACTTTATAAATGTTGCTGACTTTATAAAAGTTAAATATAACCAACATTCTAAAAGAGAGAAAATGAGTAAAAAATCAACCACTTGGGACTTAACAAAAATTTTTGAAACTGAAAAGGAATATAAGGATAAATTAAATGAAATTTATTCTCAAATTAATTTATTTGAAAAATTTAAGTCTAAATTAAATCCAGAAAATGCATATTTATGTTTAGAAAAAGAAAGTGAAATTTCTAAATCTATCGAAGCCGTATACGTTTACGCAAGTTTAAATAGGGACTTAGATTTGGGAAATCCAAAATATCAAGCAGAAACTGAAATTGTGGAAAAATTATTAACTGATTTTTCTACTGCAACTGCTTTTATTAATCCAGAAATTGCTGCTTTTTCATCTCAAGATTTAGAAAAAATGATATCTGACAAAAGATATGAAAATTATGATTTTTATTTAAAAGAAATTTTGAGAAATAAAAAACATATATTAAGCAAAGATATGGAGGAACTTTTATCACAAATTTCGGCGTTTACTACAGATTTCAAAAAAATATTTCAAATGTTTGATAATGCAGACTTAAAATACTCAAACATAAAAGACTCGAAAGGAAATAGTCATAAATTAGACCATGCAATTTATTCTAGACATTTAAAAAGTTTTGATAGGGTACTTAGAGAAAGAGCTTTTAAAAAATATTATAAAGGCTACATCGCATATAAAAACACAATTTCAAGCACATACATTGCTTCCGTTAAAAAAGATTGCAGTATAGCAAAAATTAGAAAATTTGAAAATGCTTTGAGTAAATCTTTATATTCTGACAATGTAAAATCTTGCGTTTATGAAAACCTATTAAATAGTGTTAATAAATATCTTCCGACATTGCACGATTATGTAAACCTTAGAAAGAAATTTTTAGGCTTAGATGAAATGAATATGTGGGATATGTATGTTCCACTTATTCAAGCAGAGTCAAAAGATTATTCCTATGAAGATGCGATTGAAATTGTTAAAAAAGGCTTGCTTCCATTAGGGAAAGATTATCAAAATTTATTAGATAAAGCATTTAGTGAAGGCTGGATAGATGTATATCCTTTACGAGGGAAAAGAAGTGGTGCTTATTCATGGGGTTGTTATACTTCACCACCATATTTACTACTTAATTATTCTAACACTTTAAATGATGTATTTACTCTTGCTCATGAATTAGGTCATTCTATGCATTCATATTATTCTGATTCTACACAATGCTATGAAAAAGCTGGATATTCTATTTTTGTGGCAGAAGTTGCAAGTACGGTAAATGAAGTTTTAGTCTTAAAGTATATGCTACAAAATGCAAAAGGAGAGCAAAAAAAATATCTTTTAAATTATTATTTGGAAATGTTTAGAACTACATTATTTAGACAAACAATGTTTGCTGAATTTGAATATTTAGCCCACAAAAAATATGAAAATGGGATACCTTTAACTGGAGAAATGTTAAATAAAGAGTATTTAAAATTAAATAAAAAGTACTATGGTAAAGGAGTAAAGCACAACAAAGAAATTGCGTATGAATGGGCAAGAGTTCCACATTTTTATTCCGCTTTTTATGTATATAAATATGCTACAGGATTAACAAGTGCAATAACTATTGCTTGCAACTTGCTTTCGGATTCGACATATGTAAAAAAATATAAAGATTTTTTATCTTCTGGTGGTTCTGATTATCCTGTTGAATTGTTAAAAAATGTAGGTGTTGATTTAGAGACAGAAACTCCATTTATTACTGCTTTAAATGAATTTGAAAGTACACTTAAAGAATTTGCATCGCTATGAAAAAAGGCAAATATTTTATAATCGTTTTTGTTGTTTTTGTAATAATATTTAGCATTTTTAATGCTACATCTTTTTTCGCATTAGCAAGTGAAAAAGTAAATGATGAAATAAATATAGATGATTACTATGCTTTTGTAGAAATTAAAAAAACAGTTAGCAAAAACGGTGAAATTGAGACTGTTTTAATTTTTAAAATTGATGAAGACTCATATGAAAATCATAAAACTGATTATATGTTAAAACTTGAAGATTTTTTATCACAATCATATGAGGCAATTGCAAAAATTAAAAAAGAGTTTTCTGAAACACAAATAAAAAAGGAACCAATAACTCCAAGAAGCAAAGTGGAAATTGTCTTGAGTCGATATACTAATTATGAAGAAATGCATATTAGAAATGGAATTACTGATTTAGATAAGCCAAATTACACATATGAAAAAATAAATGGAGTAGTTTATGATAAAATAGTATCTCATTCATCTTCATTTTTTGCAAATATAGAAAGTGAAAAAATAGCAAGGTGTATTGAAATATTTAAAGATATTGATTCAAATCAAGATAAAGGTGTTGATTCAAATAAAGATAGATTTTTATATACTGAAACATATATCTACCCATATAGTTTCAAGAGATTAACGACAAATGCTGACATATCATATAAAGATAAAACTACAAATCTTTATGTGCATAAGTATTATACAAATGGCGGTCAAATAAAAAATAAAGATATAGTTTTTACTCAAACAACTCCAAACCCTGCATTTTGGTATGGATTGTCGATAGGAATTGGCATTATAGTTTTAATTTTATCAGTTGTAATCTTGTTGTTATCACAAAAGAAAAAAATATGGAGAAAAATTAAAAATTAAATACTGACGTTTTAATGGTAATAGCAAATATATTTGGATTGTGTATTGTATAAAATATAAAAATGAGGTAATGTTTATAATTATTCAAATATGATGAAATCAGTATAATACACATAAAAATATTTAATAATAAAATGAAAAATTTGTGCAGTAGAAATCTTACAATGAGCATTAATAATTTTTGAAATAAATATTATGTTATTTTATTTTAAATCTATTTTTGACTTGTAGACTTTTTCACTCTATAATTAAATAACATCAATGTTATATAACACAAAACAAACATTTAAGTAATGGAGAGTATAAATGGCAAATAAGAAAAAAATTAAAGGAGTGGAGCCAGTTAACATCGCAACAGAAAAAGCTATTTTAGGCTGTATATTAAAAAATAAAGATGTTGCAGATAACGCTATTCCAAAATTGACTGCTGATATGTTTTATGACAATAATCACAAGTCAATTTTTACCGCATGCCAAAAGTTATACGAAGAGGGCAAAGACATTGATGTGGTTACAGCCCAAACCCAAATGATTAATGATAGAACTGATTTTCCAGATGTATTTAATTATTTAGTTGAGCTAACAACTAAAGCGCCAATAGATATTACAAAATGGGAAAGTTATGTTGATATTTTAATGTATAACGCTAAGTTACAACAAATTATTAATGCGGGCTCTGCACTCATTGAAATTGGGCGAAGTGCAAAATCAATAGATGAAGCCTCAGAAAGAGTTTCTGATGTCTTTATAGAAATTTCTGATGTAGAATCTTCTGATGAAGGGATACAACAAATTGATAAATTAGTTTTAAAATATATTGATAACTATCATAAGGCATTAAATGATAAAAATGCATTTAAGGGATTATCTACTGGATTTAATATTTTTGATGAATATACTAATGGCTTGTTAAAAAGTGCTGTGCATATTCTTGCTGCAAGACCAGGTGTTGGGAAAACTGCATTTGCTTTGAATATAGTTGCAAATATAATTCAACGAGAAGCTCAAAAAAACATTCCATTAAAAGATAAAAGCGTAATCGCATTTTTTTGCTTAGAAATGTCTAATGATGACTTGATTCATAGATTGATGAGTACTCTTTCTAACATTCCACTTAGAAAAATAAGAAAAGCTGAAGTAAGTAATGACGAATTATTTAAATTTGCAGAGGTATCTCAATTATTGCAAAATAATAATTTATATTTAGATACTACAGCCTCTATATCGCCAGGTGAAATATTAGCAAGATGTCAAAAAATAAAAATAGATAATGGCGGAAGGTTAGATTTAGTTGTTATTGATTATTTGCAATTACTTTCTCTAAATGAAAGTGGAGCAGGTTCAGGCAACATGACTCAAGATGTTACACGAATAAGTAGAGGAATTAAAATGCTTGCAATGAAGTTAAATGTTCCAGTAATTGCGCTATCTCAAATGTCCAGAAGTATTGACTCGCTTGCTAGGAAGGATAAAACGCCAAAACTTTCTGATTTAAGAGAATCTGGAGCAATTGAGCAAGACGCTGACGTTGTATTTTTTCTAAGTTATGGTAGAAAAGCAGATTCAGAAAAAGGGCTGCCTGCAACTATAAACTTGAATATTGAAAAAAATCGACATGGTGAAAGAAATGCAATTGTATATAATTGGTATGGTAGCACTGTTACATTTAAAGAAGCACCAGTTGAACAACAAAGAGTTTATGATACAGAAAGTGGTGAAGTGAAAGGTAAAGGAAAGTACAGAAAGAAAGAAGAATCCGATAGCGAAGATGAAAATAAAATCGATAATGAAGTTAAAAATGAAAATAAAGAAAACGATGATAGTTTAGGATATTAAACAAAAAACACTATATTAGATTGTTTAATGTGTTAATATTGTAGTGTATTAGATCTTATGTAATTACATGAACAAAACTAATAAAACCTTAATGCGTTAATGTTATAATGTTATAGATCTTAGGTAATTACACGAACAAAACTAATAAAACCTTAATGCGTTAATGCTATAATGTTATAGATCTTAGGTAATTACACGAACAAAACTAATAAAACCTTAATGCGTTAATGCTATAATGTTATAGATCTTAGGTAATAATATGAACAAAACTTATAAAACTTCAATGTGTTAATGTTATAATTATTAGATCTTAGGTAATTATATGAACAAAAATTATCAAATAAAAGAAGTAAAGCAAACAAAATATAAAGTTACTTTCAAAGATAAACTAAAAGGGCTATTTAAAAACGTTACTGCTAAGTCCTTTTTTCTAAAATCTGCAATTATTATTTTTTCATCTTTTATAATGGCAGTGTTAATTTTATTGCTTCAAATAGCATTATCAAGGGGTCTTTATAGCAATATAGAAGACTTTTTCAATTTAAAAACAGTAATTTATGTTTTAAATTCAACTGCAATATTGATAATTATGTTTTCCACTCTATATTCATATACTAAATTTAGTCAAAAAGAAAAAGACTCATTTAAAAATTTATGGATATTAGTTTTATGTGTAAGTTTTGCTTTTTTAATGTCTATATTACTAAGCTTACTAATAAATGTTTACATGGCACCAATTGCACTTGTAGCAATGCTAATAGCTACATTGTTAGATAAAAAAAATGGTATTGTTGTTGGAGTTTTAACTTCTCAAACTTTCTTTTTTATTTATTTATTGATGGTAGGACAAGAAAATGTTATTCATGGCGTAGTTGCTTTATTAACTGCAATGGTTACATCAATTTTCTTGGTCATAACTTTAGACAAGGCAAAGACAAGATTTAATTATATTGTCAATTCTTTACTTGTAGGTGTCGCTATTATGTTTATACCAATGTTGATTAATTTAATAGCATATCTTGGCGGTAATCAACTTAGTAAAGAAATTGTCATGGGTGGCGTGTGGTCATTTCTTTCTGTAGTATTATCTGTTGCTTTATATACTTTAACTCTTCCAATTCTTGAAAGAATTTTTAAGATTAGTACAACTTCTAGAATGGCAGAATTAACATCTTTAGCAAATCCACTATTGAAAAAATTATCAAAAGAAGCACCTGGAACATTCAATCACAGTTTAGTTGTAGGAAGTCTTGTAGAACTTTGTGCTGATGCTATTGGTGAAGATACACAGCTTGCAAAAGCAGCCGCATATTATCATGACATAGGAAAAATGGAAAATCCAGATTATTATGGTGAAAACCAAAAGGGATATAATCCTCACGATGATGTTATTCCTGAAGTTAGTGTTTCTATGATAATAAACCATACAACTGCTGGATATGAAATTTTGAAAGAAGCAAAAATGCCACAAGTTATTGTAGACGTTACAAGAGAACATCATGGTACTACACCAGTAAATTATTTTTTATATAAAGCACAAGGCTATACAGAAGATCATGTAGATTCTACAGAATTTAGATATCCAGGTCCCAAACCATCCACAAAAGTTGCAGCAATAATTATGATAGTTGATACAGTAGAGGCTGCAAGTCGTGCAATGGCTGGCTCTTTTCATAATACTAGTGAATTTAGAAAGTTTACACATCAATTAATTAAAGAAAAAGTAGACCAAGATCAATTTAGTGAGTGCGATTTAACATTCAATGATTTAAGGATAATTGAAGATGTTTTAGTTGAAGCAATTCCTTCAATGTTCCATGTAAGAATTAAATATGTTAAACCTGGAGATGGAGAGGATAAAGAATCGAAAATTGTTGAAAAAAGACAAGATTATATTCAAAATGAAGAAAAATCTGATGATGAAATAGAAGAAGAATAAAAATTTATGATAAATTTGTTTGTTGATGAAAAATATGAAAAACTAATAAGGCATGCAGTAAACTGTGTGCTTTTGCATTATTTTATTGATGAAAAAGATGTGGATATTGAGATAGGGTTTTTAGAAAATGAAGACATGCAACAATTAAATTTTGCATCAAGAGGTGTAAATGAAGTCACTGATGTTTTATCTTTTCCAGCAATAGAATTTAATAATAACAATGAATTTTTAATAAATAATGATGAAATCCAAAACATAGATAATGATAGTATTGAGGGTAAAAGAGACAATAAAATTTTTGATGTTTCTAAAATTAAAAATGAACCTTTTGCTTCTATTAATCCAGAAAACAATGCTTTAATTCTAGGTGAAATATACATATGTTTTGATGTTGCAAAAAAACAAGCTCTGATATATGAACATAGTATCGAACGAGAATTATCTTTTTTAACAGTTCACGGAGTATTACATTTATTAGGCTTTGATCATAATAACGAAGAAGCAGAAAATGAAATGTTTTCATTACAAAAAGAAATAATGAATGCCATAGGTTTATAAGTTATAATTTTAATGAAGTTGTGAAATATAAATTTTTATAAATAAATACAAAATATAAATATAAAAAATTAGAAATGCAATAAGTTATAATTGTCAATTTAAAATTTGAAATGCAATTTAATAGAATTAATAAAAAATAATGTTCTAACTATAATAAGTTAAATTTACAACATTATTATGCGAGAAACAATGGAATTTAAATGTGGATATATATCAATTATTGGAAGGCCAAATGTAGGAAAATCTACATTAATTAATAATATGGTTGGGCAAAAGGTATCTATTGTAACTTGGAAACCACAAACAACTAGAAATAGGCTATTAGGCATTGTAAATAGAGAAAATGCACAGATAATTTTAATTGATACGCCTGGAATACATCAACCTAAAAACCAATTAGGCAAATATATGCAAAAGGCAGTAAATTCTGCGATTTCAGGAATTGATGGAATTTTATATGTTATTGATGCAGAAAAACCTATTGTTTTAGAAGATGAAAAAATGATTGAAAGAGTATTAAAAGAAGCACCTGCCATCGTTTTGTTAAATAAAATAGATAGAGTTGATGCGGAAAAAATTGCAGAAAAAATTAAATATTTAGGTGAAAAATTTCCAAAGATTCAAGCTGTTATTCCAATTGCTGCAATTAAAGGAAAAAACATTGATATGGTATTTGATGAGATTTTAAAGATTTTGCCAGTTGGAGAAAGGCATTTTGATGAAGATTATTATACCGACCAATCAATTAGATTTTTGGCATCAGAAATTATTAGGGAAAAAGCTTTTAGAGTTTTAGAAAAAGAAATTCCATATGGCATAGCAGTGATAATAAATTCATTTAAAGAAACAAAAAATATAATTCATATAGATGCTGATATCGTAGTTCAAAAAGACAGTCATAAAGGAATTGTTTTAGGAAAAAATGGTGAAACAATTAAAAAAATTGGAACATATGCAAGACAAGATTTAGAAGAAATATTAGGGCAAAAAGTGTTTTTAAAACTTTTTGTAAAAGTTAGAGAAGATTGGAGAGATTCAAGAAACTTTTTAAGAGACTTTGGTTATAACTCAAAGGATTTATAAAGTTTAGGTACTCAAATATGATATTTTAGCATATTAAAATAAGGAGAAAATGTGCAAACAAATATTAAAGGTTTATGTGTTAAAGCAAATGATTATGGCGAAACTGGTAAAATATTAACTATAATTTCATTTGGAAGTGGCAAGGTTGTTTGTTCAATATCTGGAATTAAAAGTCCAAAATCTAAATTAAAAATGAGTGCAATGCCTTTAGCCTATGGTGAATACACAATATATTCTAAAGGAAAAATGAATAAAGTTATTTCTGCTTTAACTGAGGAAAATTTTTTTAACTGTTGGAACGATTTTGAGAAATATTCTGCATCACAAATTATTTTAGAGTTATTAGATAAAGTTAGTTATGATGGTCAAAATGTTGATAGAGAATTGCGCTTTGCTCTTAGTGCTATAAGTCTTATGAACTATACTTCAACTGAACCGTTGATTTTTGTCATATGGTTTATTTTGAAAATATTTACTTGTGTTGGTATTGATTTTTCAGATTATGAAATTAACAAAAAAACAAAAGGTTTGTTTGAAGCTATGCAAGACATGGATGCAGCTACAATTGATGCCGTTGACATTCCAAAAGAAAATTTAGGCAATATGTTAAATATTTTATCAATGATAATTAATAATGCTTTAGATATAAAGCTAGTTTCATTTGGTTCACTAAATAAAGCAAAAGCATTTGAAATGCAAATCGCAAGGGAAATGTTGAAAAATAAAAATGTGCCCACAAATGAAAGCGATGAGTTAAGTGATGAAAATAAAGATATTGATAAAGATTGAAAATGCAATAGTGAAAAATTAACAATATTAAATTCACAAAGTTTTAATTGTTAAATTGATAAAGTTTAGAATAAAGAACTTTTACAAAAAATATATAAATAGAGCGAATAAATGTAATATATTTATAGATATTTTAACTTTAAAGGCAAAAAGCAACATAGTAGGATTGAATTTGCTTGCTAAAAATGGTGGTTTTAAAATATAATAAGCGTAGTTAGATAATATAAATTAATTTAAATAAATAAAAATAAAATAATAAGGAGAAAGTTATGACGAAAAAATTTGTATATCTTTTTAAAGAAGCAGACAGCAAAGACAGAGCAAAATTTGGTGGCAAAGGTGCAAATCTTGCTGAAATGACAAAATTAGGTTTGCCAGTTCCACAAGGTTTTATCATCACTACTGAAGCCTGTACACAATATTATGTTGATGGTGAAAAAATTAATGATGATATTATAAAAGAAATTTTCGAAGCATTAGAAAAACTAGAAAAACAACAAGGAAAAAGTTTTGGAAGTATAGAAAATCCATTTTTAGTTTCTGTTCGTAGTGGTGCAAGAGCATCAATGCCAGGAATGATGGATACTATCTTAAACTTAGGACTTAATGACGAAACTGTTGAAGGGCTTGCTAAATTAACAGACAATCCTCGTTTTGCATATGACAGTTATCGTAGATTTATCCAAATGTATTCAGATGTTGTTTGTGACGTAAACAGAGATGGCTTTGAAAAAATTATTGATCAAATGAAAGTGGCTAGAAATGTCAAAAGAGATGATCAACTAAATGCAGAAGATATGCAAAAAATGGTTCAAAAATTTAAGGCATATTTCAAAACAGAAAAAGGTTATGATTTTCCACAAGATCCAAGAGAACAATTAATTGGTTCAGTTGAAGCTGTTTTCCGTAGTTGGAATAATGCTAGAGCAATTGCTTATAGAAGAATGAATAATATCCCAGCAGAATGGGGTACCGCAGTTAATGTTCAAACGATGGTATTTGGAAATATGGGAGAAACATCTGGAACAGGTGTTGCATTTACTAGAAATCCATCAACTGGTGAAAATAAACTTTATGGTGAATATTTAATGAATGCACAAGGTGAAGACGTTGTTGCTGGTATTAGAACACCATTCCCAATTTCTCACTTAAAAGAAACTGATGAAGCAATTTACAATCAATTTGTGGATATCTCTGAAAGATTGGAAAACCACTTTAGAGACATGCAAGATCTTGAATTTACAATTGAGCGTGGCAAACTATATATGCTACAAACTAGAAATGGTAAAAGAACCGCTACTGCAGCAATAAACATTGCAATTGATTTAGTTAATGAAGGTCTTTTAACAGAAGAAGAGGCATTATTAAAAGTTGAACCAAAGCAATTAGATGATTTATTGCATCCAACTTTCGTTCCATCTGCTCTTGCAAATGCAAAGCCAATTGCATCTGGTTTACCTGCATCACCTGGTGGAGCATTTGGTAAAATTTCATTCTCTGCAGATGATGTAAAAAAGAGAGTGCAATCAGGCGAAAAAGTTATATTAGTTAGACTTGAAACATCTCCTGAAGATATTGAAGGAATGCATGCAGCGCAAGGTATTTTAACTGGTAGAGGCGGACTAACATCACACGCAGCAGTCGTTGCACGTGGTATGGGTAAATGTTGTGTATCTGGAGTTTCATCACTAGTTATAGATGAAGAAAAAGAAACTCTTACCGTAGATGGAAAAGTATATGGTGTTGATGATGTTTTATCTATAGACGGAAGCACTGGATTTGTTTATGCTGGTGCTATCGAAACTCAAGAACCAGAAATCACTGGAAATTTTGCAACTATTATGGAATGGGCTAATAAATACCGCACATTAAAAGTAAGAGCAAATGCAGATAATCCAAAAGATGCAAGCGTAGCATATGAATATGGTGCAGAAGGAATTGGCCTATGTAGAACTGAACATATGTTTTTCGATCCAAGCAGAATAAATGATATGCGTCAAATGATTTTGTCAAAGACAGCTGAGGAAAGAAAAGAGGCATTAGCAAAATTACTTCCAATGCAAAGAGAAGATTTCAAAGGAATATATAGAGCTTTACATGGGAATCCTGTTACAATTAGATTTTTAGATCCACCATTACACGAATTCTTGTCAGTTCCAGAAAATGAATTTAAAGCAATAGCAGACAAATTAAAAATTACAGTTGATGAACTTAAAAATGCTGTTTCAGAATTGAAAGAACTAAATCCTATGTTAGGTCATCGTGGTTGCCGTCTTGCTATAACTTATCCAGAAATTTATGCAATGCAAACAAGAGCAGTTCTTGAGGCCGCTATAGCAGTAAGTGAAGAAGGCGAAAATATTGAAGCAGAAATTATGATTCCACTTGTATCAGATGTTAAAGAACTTCAATATGTTAAAAAAATTGTTGTTGAGACTGCAGAAAAAGTTTTTGAAGAAAAAGGTAAAAGAGTTAAATATCAAGTCGGTACTATGATTGAACTTCCAAGAGCTGCTATAACAGCAGATGCAATTGCTAGAGAAGCAGAATTCTTCTCATTTGGTACAAATGATTTAACACAAACAACATTTGGATTTAGTAGAGATGATGCAAATAAATTCTTACCAACATATTATGATAAACAAATTTTTGGAAGAGATCCATTTGAAGGATTAGATTTAGCAGGTGTTGGCGAACTTGTTAAAATAGCAGTTGAAAAAGGAAAATCAACACGTAAAGATATAAAACTTGGTATTTGTGGAGAACACGGTGGCGACCCAGCAACTATAGATTTTTGCTACAATGCTGGCTTAGATTATGTTTCTTGTTCACCATACAGAGTTCCAATTGCAATATTAGCAGCAGCACATGCATCAATAAATGCAAAAAATGCAAAGAAAAAATAATAGTTTTTAACCTTCGAGCAAAAAACTAAATTAACAAAGTGGTTCATAAGAATCACTTTGTTTTCTTTATAAATGATATTTTAGAAATATGTATAAATATGTTAAAATATAATATAAGGTGAATCATTTTTTATAATACTATTTTGGAGGAATATGAAACAAAAATATTTAGAATATGAAAAAACTTTTTTGAGTCCGTATGCCCAAAAAAGTTATGAATCAAAAGGTAGACTTATTAAAATAGCGGAATGTCCTATGCGAACAGAGTTTCAAAGAGATCGTGATAGGATAATACATTCTAAGGCTTTTAGAAGGTTAAAGCATAAGACACAGGTTTTCATTTCTCCTTCATCAGACCATTTTAGAACTAGATTAACTCATACTTTAGAGGTTACGCAAATCGCAAGAACAATAAGCAGATGTTTGTCTTTAAATGAAGATTTAACAGAAGCAATAGCGCTAGGACACGATCTTGGGCACACTCCTTTTGGACATATAGGAGAACGTGTCTTGGATGATATTACTAAGCATTTTAGACATAATGAACAAAGTCTTAGAGTGGTTGAATTATTAGAAGATGATGGTCGTGGCTTAAATTTAACATGGGAAGTTAGAGATGGAATAGCAAGACACTCAGGTCCAGAGCTACCACGAACTTTAGAAGGTATGGTAGTTAGAATTTCAGATAGGATTGCATATTTGAATCATGATGTTGATGATGCCATAGCAGCAGGTTTAATTAAAGAATCAGACATTTCTCAAGATATTGAAGAAGTTTTGGGCAAAGGCAAAGGTGTAAAAATAAATACTATTGTAAAAGATATTATTAAAAATTCACTTGGTAAAAATGAGATTATTATGTCTGAAGTTTGCAGTGAAGCAATGCAAAAACTTAGAATGTTTATGTTTGATAGAGTGTATGGTGCACAAAGTGCAAAAATTGAAGAGCAAAGAGCTGAAAGATTAATCAGATCTTTATTTAACTTTTACAAGGAAAATGATTTAGAAGTGCCTTCAGTTTACAAAAAAAATTCAAATGATCCACAAATATATATAACAGATTATATCGCTCAAATGTCTGATAATTACGCTATTAGGATGTTTGAAAAATATTTTATTCCTCAAAAATGGGATCAAGGAATTGATAATATTTAATATACAAGTGTTATTATCAAAACAATAAATGAATTAAGAAGTTGATAATCTTTAATACACAAGTGTTATTATCAAAATAATAAATGAATTAAGAAATTGATAATATTTAATATACAAGTGTTATTATCAAAACAATAAATGAATTAAGAAGTTGATAATCTTTAATACACAAGTGTTATTATCAAAACAATAAATGAGTTAAGAAGTTGATAATCTTTAATACACAAGTGTTATTATCAAAATAATAAATGAATTAAGAAATTGATAATATTTAATATACAAGTGTTATTATCAAAAAAAAATGAGATCGAGTAATTGATAATAGTTAAAATATGATTACAAGTTTTAATTATAAAAGCAATATTAATAAATAAAGAGATTTTGGAGAAGTATGGAAATTAATAAAGAGTTAAATGATGTTCAACAAGAAATTATAAAAGACACTGAGGGAGTTTTCTTAGTTTTAGCAGGTGCAGGTTCTGGAAAAACTAGAGTGCTTACATATAGGGTTGCATATTTAGTAAAAGAAAAATTAGTCCCTTCATATAATATTTTGGCGATAACATTTACAAATAAGGCAACAAATGAAATGAAAACAAGATTAAATAATATTTTGGGACCGAATCATCAAGTTTTTGTTTCAACATTTCATTCACTTTGTGCATATATTTTGCGAAATGACATTACTTCTTTAGGCTATGCTAGAAATACTTTTACTATATACGATGAAACCGATCAAAAAAGAGTTATTAAAAGAGTTTTAACTACTTTAGGTTACGATGGCGACATTACAGAAAAGCAAGCTTTAAGAGAAATTGGCACTGCAAAACAAATGGGTCTTACCCCCGATCAATATTTCTTATTTATTAAAGGTGAGAATAAAAATGCAGAAAAAATTTACAAAATTTATAGTGCATATGAACTTCAATTGATTAATGATAATTGTCTGGATTTTGATGATTTATTATTAAAAACTAAAACCCTATTTGAAAACTTTCCAGACATTTTGGAAAAATATCAAGATTGGTTTAGATATATTCATGTTGATGAATTTCAAGACACAAATCCAGTTCAATTTAGAATTGTTGAATTATTGCAAAAGAAACACAAAAATCTTTTTGTCGTAGGAGATGATGATCAAGGTATCTATGGTTGGCGTGGCGCAGAAATAGATAATATTTTAGATTTTGATAAGCATTTTGAAAATGTGAAAGTTTATAAATTGGAACAAAATTATAGATCCACAAAACCAATTATCGAAGTTGCTAACAATATTATTAAAAACAACGTGTATCGAAAAGAAAAGACCTTATTTACTGAAAAAGAAGGTGGTCCTAAAGTTATTTTTAATGGATTGTTTAGTGATAAAGAAGAAGCACGTTGGGTTGTTGATAGAATTTCAAATTTAAAATTTATGCATGGATATAGGAATAGTGATTTTGCTATATTAGTTAGAAAAAGTAGCTTGTCTAGAAATTTTGAGGATGCACTAAATCAATATACAATGCCCTACAAATTAATGGGTGGAACTAGATTTCTTGATAGAGCTGAAATAAAAGACGTATCAAGTTACTTAAATGTATTACACAATCCTCAAGATGGACAATCTTTAATTAGAGCTTTAAGAACTCCAAGTAAAGGAATAGGTGAAGTAACAATAAATAAAATGTTAGATTATGCAGATAAGTATAATAAAGCAAACAATACTAACATTTCTTTACATGATGTGATTTTTGGTATCGATAATGAACATAGCAAAGCCGTAACATCTAGAGTTACAGGAAAAATTTTAGAATTTAAGAAAATGCTTATGGATATGCAAGATAAAATGCTTGAAAAGGATGTAGGAGTAGATGAAATCGTGGATTTTGTTGTAAAACGTGCAAAATTTAAAGAGGCATTATTATCATCATCGGCTGAAGAAGATATATCGAGATGGGAAAATATTCAAGAGTTTATAGTTTTAGTTAGAGAATTAATGCTTAACGGAACAATTGTTACTTTAGAAGATTTAATAGAAAGGCTTAGCCTAGTTCCTGAAAACAAAGATGAGCTTACAGATTTAGATCAAGTAACTATAGCTACAGTTCATGCAGTAAAAGGCCTAGAATTTAAAGTAGTTTTCATAGTCGCTTGCGAAACAAATATTTTCCCTTCAGCACTTAGTGTGGAAGAAGGCCGTTTAGAAGAAGAAAGAAGATTGATGTATGTTGCAACCACAAGGGCAAAAGAGCATCTATTAATTACCTGGGCTGGCTCTCGTTGGGATTTTCAAGGAATAGAAAGGGCTACCCCTTCTAGATTCGTTTTAGAAGCGCAAAATAAAGTTATAATTGAAAGTCATTTTGCTCCAAGTGAAGAAAAACCTGAATCCATTTTAGTATCAAGCGAAAATAGAGCAAAACAAATTATTGCTACAGTTAAATCCGCATCACAAATTGCAGATAATGATAAATTAAAAAAATATAAAAAAGGGGTTAAAGTTAAACATAGATTATATGGTGTGGGTGAAATAATTTTAATAACTGGGCCAGAATCAAACCCTCTTTTAACTATTGATTTTGGCGAATTAGGAATCAAAAAATTTGAAGCCTTGCTTGCAAAACTTGATATAGTTTAAAAGTATTTATTAATTGATTGTTTTATTTTTTATGTTTCGAAGGTGAACTATGAACAGAATGGAAGAATTAGTTAAAATTCTAAATAAATATGCATATGAATATTATGTATTAGATGCCCCTAGTGTTTCTGATGCAGAGTTTGATAGACTTTATGACGAATTGGTTTTGCTAGAAAAGCAAACTAATATTGTATTAGATAATTCACCAACAAAAAGAGTAGGTGGCAAACCACTCTCAAAATTTAAGCAACATAAACATAGATTAAAATTGTATTCTTTAGATAAAGCACAAACTCTTGATGAACTTGAAGCATTTTTTGCAAGAGTAACTAAAGAATTAGGTTTTTTACCAAGATTTACTCTAGAGCATAAATATGATGGATTAACAATTTCATTAACATATATAAACGGTATTTTAGTTACTGGGGCAACAAGAGGCAATGGGCAAATAGGTGAAGATGTAACTGAGCAAATTAAAACGATTAAAACAATACCATTATCTATTAACTTTAAAGGTGTTATAGAAATACAAGGCGAAGGAATGATGAAACTATCTTCGCTTAAATCATATAATGAAACTTATGATGTACCATTAAAAAATGCTAGAAATGCTGCAGCTGGAGCAATTAGAAATTTAGATCCTAAAGAAACTGCAAAAAGAAAATTGGATTTTTTTGCATACAATATTGGTTATCATGAAGGTATAGAATTTAAGACTCAAGAAGATATGAGAAATTTTCTTATAAAAGAAGGTTTTTTAGTTGGAAAAGAATTTTCATTGGTAGATGATATAGAAACTGCAGAAGAGATATTAGATAGAATTGATTTAACAAAAGATAGTTTAGATTTTTTAATTGATGGGGCAGTTTTTAAAATTAATGATTTAGATTTAAGAGAAAAATTAGGTTATACTCAAAAATTTCCTAAATGGGCTATTGCATATAAATTTAAAGCAGAAGAAGCAGTTACTATATTGAAAGATGTTGTATGGCAAGTATCAAGGACTGGTAAAATAAACCCACTTGCTATTTTAGAGCCAGTTGAACTTGCAGGTGCTACTATTCAAAGAGCAACATTAAACAACATGGATGATATTCGTAAAAAAGAAATAAAAATTGGAAGTAGTGTTTTATTACGTAGAAGTAATGACGTTATTCCAGAAATATTAGGAGTTTATAGCCACAACAATGATAGTAAAGAAATAGAACCACCAAAAACATGTCCTGCATGTGGCACACCCGTAAGACAAGAAGGTGCATTTTATTTTTGTGATAATAAACTAGAATGTGCACCAATTATCATAGATAGAATTGTTCATTTTGCCTCAAAAGAAGGAATGGATATTGAAGGTTTATCAGAAAAAACTGCTGAACAATTATTTAATGATTTTAAAATAAATAGAGTAGATAAGATTTATGAACTTAAAAAAGAAAATCTTTTAACACTTGAAGGCTTTAAAGATAAAAAAGCACAAAATTTAATAGATGCAATTGAAAAGTCAAAAAATACAACTTTATCAAGATTTATTTATGCACTGGGAATACCTAATATAGGATTAAAATCATCTGGTGAACTTGAAAAGGCTTTTAAGACTTTAGATAATTTAGCAGCAGCAACAGAAGAAGAAATTCAAACTATACCAGATTTTGGAGAAATTATGGCAAAATCTGTAGTTTCCTTTTTCAGTGATGAAGAAAATAAAGACATGATTTCATCATTATTGAAACATAATATTGCCATTCAAAATACAGAGATAAAAAGCGGAAAACTTTCTGGAAAAGTCATTGTTTTTACTGGTTCAATGGAAAGCTTGTCACGGGGTGAAGCAACCAAGATTGCTAAATCTTTGGGTGCTGAAGTTGCTACAACTGTATCCAAAAATGTAAACTTAGTAGTTTATGGTGAAAGTGCAGGAAGTAAACTTGATAAGGCAAAAAAGCTTGAAATAGAGCTTATGGATGAAACAAGTTTTCTAAGTTTAATTGATGATTCAAAAACTAAAAATCAAAATGAAAATATTAATAATGAAAGTATTCAAAAAAACAATAAAGATGAGTTTTCACAATTAAGTTTTTTCGATGATATTTAATAAAATAATTTATCTTTTTAATTTGGTCATTATAAAATAATATTTAAAGTTAATTTTGATGTTTTTGACATGCAAATAGAAAATCCAACCTTAATTTTAATAAAATTTTAACAAATTGGGGATAACTCAAATATTTTTATTAAATGTATTTGATAAGTATGTTAATATGTAGATACACTTAATATATTATATATTAAAATATGGTTTTTAAAAATGAGACAAGGAAAATTAAGTAGTATTGAATTAAAAAAGAATGTTATAGACGTAATCAAGCATAGACGTTCTGAAGTGATTTCTGGAGCTGCTCTTGGTGAAGATTGTGCCGAGTTTGTTGGGAATGGAAAGTTTTTAATTTCAACTGATCCAATTACTGGCAATACTGCATCTATTGGTTCTCTTGCTATAAAAGTAGCCTCAAATGATGTTATCGCTTCTGGCGGTGAGCCGTTTTTAGCAATGATTACAATAATAGCGCCAGTATCTGCAACAGCCGATGATATAAAATTGATTATGGAAGATGCTGAAAAGGAAGCTAAAACAATTAATTTAGAAATTGCAGGTGGACATACCGAATTTTCAGATTCAGTAAATAGGATGGTTGTAAGTTGTACTGTTATTGGAAAAACAGATAAACATATTACTGCTACAAACCCTAATATTGGTGATAGTATCATAGTGACTAAAGATGTAGGTCTTGAAGGAATTAATATTATTGTAGAAAACTTATCAGACAAATTAGATTTATCTAATGAAGAAATATTGGAAGCAAAAAATTATTCAAATAATCTTAGTGTACTTAAGGAAGGTAGAATTTGTAGAGATTTTAAAGTTAGTTCTATGCATGATATCACTGAGGGTGGCGTGTTTGGTGCAGTAAGTGAAATATGTGAAGGTGCTGGCGTTGGAGCACATTTGTATGTAGATAAAATCCCAGTAACCGAGCTTTCAAAAAAAGTGGCAAGCAAAGTTGGAGTAGATATTTATAGGTTGCTATCTAGTGGTTCACTTTTAGTTACGACATCAAAACCTAAAGAGCTTATTTCTTTGCTTGAAAAGGAAAATATAAAAGCTACCGAAATAGGAGAAATAAAAGGTAAATTACCTTATGCAATTTATCCTGATGGTACCAAAGAACAATTAAGTGTTACTCCAGACGAACTTTTTAAAATATAGTTAAAGAAAGTCAAGGAATTGCATTTTTTAATAAATCGATTAAAATTATATTAATTTAATGAGGATATATGCTAGATAATACAGTAAAACATTATAGTATGACAGGTTATGGAAGAGGAAGTTGTGAAGACAATGGCCTTAAAATTACTGTTGAAATGAAATCAGTAAATCACAGATTTTTGGACATTAATATTAGAACTCCAAAAAATTATATGTTCGCAGAAGATATAATTAGAAACAAAATTAAAGAGCATACATTTAGGGGACATTTTGATGTTTTTGTCAATGTTGATGACAATAGAGATAGCAATTCAACTTTATTATTAGATAAAAACCTTGCAAAAGAATATTTGAGAGTAAGTAAAGAGTTAGAAGTTTTAGGTTACAGTCAAGATATGAGTGTATCTACATTACTTAGAATGCCTGAAATCTTAAGGCCTGCATGTATTGATGAAGATGAAAAATTACTTGAAGCAATGATATTAGACGCTACCTCTCAAGCTGTTAAAAGTTTGCAAGAGATGAGATTGAAAGAAGGAACAAGTTTAGTTAAGGATTTGTTTTATAAAGTCATGACTCTAAAAAAACTTGTTAATAAAATTGATGAATTTGCGAGCGTTATTAGCGATGAATATAAAAAATCATTATCGAATAAACTTGCAGATGCTTTGAAAGAAGAAGCAATAAGTGCTAGTAGGATAGAAGCGGAAATTACTTTATTTGTTGATAAAACAAGTATTGATGAAGAAATTACTAGATTAAAAAGTCATTTAGAACAATATGTAGAAACCTTTAACTTGACAGGACCCATTGGGAAAAAGCTTGATTTTCTAACGCAGGAAACACATAGGGAAATAAATACTATTGCTAGTAAAAGTGTAGATATTAAAATAACAAGAATCGCTTTGACAGTAAAAAACATTCTTGAAGAAATACGAGAACAAGTTCAAAATTTAGAATAATATATTAAAAAATCAAAAATAAAATATATGGAGAAACATATGTCTAAGTCAGGAATTTTATTTATTATTTCAGGACCTAGTGGTGCAGGTAAAGGAACAATTAGGGGTAAAGTTATGGAAAAAGAAATTGGTTTAACTTTTTCTGTTTCTGCTACAACTAGAGCGCCAAGACCTGGGGAAATTGATGGCTTGCATTATCATTTTAAGACTAAAGAAGAATTTACTAAGATGATAGAAAACAACGAGTTTATCGAATATGTAGCAAAATTCCAAAATTATTATGGAACACCAAAAGCACAAGTTGAATCATTACTAAAGGAAGGAAAAGATGTTTTGCTAGAAATTGAAACAATAGGTGCAAGAAATGTTAGAAAAATGTTTCCTGATGCAGTTATGATTTTTGTCACTCCATCTAGTTTTGAAGAACTTGAACGTAGACTTTTATATAGAGGAACAGAAAGCGAAAAGGTTAGAAATTTAAGACTAAAAATTGCTAAAAAAGAATATAAATCAATGAAGAGATACGATTACATTGCTATAAATGATGATTTAGATCAATGTGTAAATCTAGTATGTTCAATAATTAGAGCAGAACGTGCAAAGCGTTTTCGCAATTTAGACATCGTTGAACATTTTAACCAAATTTAACAAAAATCAGTCAGTTTTTGCTGACTAAACATAATATATTCAGGAGGAAAAACATTATGATGATCGATCCACCAATTGATAAGTTGATCAAAAAGGCACCATGCAGATATGCTTTAGTTGTTGCTTTAACAAAAAGGACAAATTATATTATTGAAACTGAGCCTGTTGCATATTTAGAATCTGGACTAAAACCAGTTTCATATGTTGCTAGAGAAATATACAACGACGAAGTTAAAGTAATTCTTTAAGCATATATTTCAGGCTTTATTTGAATGTTTTACAATGACAAATTTATATTATATTTGTCTGTAAAACAAATGTTTGAAAATTTTCAAAAATAAGTTTTGATTTATTTTGGAGGTTAGTATGAAAAAAACAGTAATACTTGGTGTAACTGGTTGTATTGCAGCCTACAAAGCGTGTGAAATTGTTTCATCTTTAAAAAAACTCGGTTACGATGTAAGGGTAATTATGACTCAAAATGCAACTGAATTTGTGTCTCCATTAACTTTTGAAACATTGTCTAACAATAAAGTTGTCGTTTCTACTTTTGAAAAAGACAGAGAATTTAATGTAGAACATATTAGTTATGCAAAGTTAGCAGATGTTTTTTTAATCGCACCAGCAACTGCAAATGTGATTTCTAAAATTGCAGATGGAATTGCAGATGATATGTTGACCACAACAATAATGGCAACGAAAGCACAAAAGGTCATCTGTCCAGCAATGAACACAGCAATGTATGAAAATCCATTATTTCAACAAAATCTCAAAAAACTTCAAAATCTTGGTTATTTAATTGTTGAGCCAGAAAGTGGACTTCTTGCTTGTGGCGATACAGGAAAGGGTCGTTTAGCAGAGCCTAAAGAAATTGTAAAAGAAGTGGATAAACTATTAACTCCAAATCCAGACTACAGAGGGAAAACTGTCTTAGTCACAGCAGGAGCAACTGAAGAGGCAATAGACAGTGTAAGATTTATTTCAAATCATTCATCAGGTAAAATGGGAATTGCAATTGCAAAAGCTGCTTTAGAAAGAGGTGCAAAAGTAATATTGATTCATGGTAGAGTAAGTGAAGAACTTCCAGCTTCTAGTGAAAATATTTATGTAAAATCGACAGAAGATATGTATGTTGAAGTTATGAAAAACTTAGACAAATGCGATATAGTAATAAAAGCAGCTGCTCCATCTGATTACAAAGTGAAGAATTTTAGCAAAGAAAAACTTAAAGAAAAAAATATTACTCTTGAGCTTGAAAAAAATGTTGATATTGCAAAAGAAGTAGGCAATAAAAAAGGCAATAAAAAATTGGTTATTTTTGCAGCAGAAACATCAGACTTGTTAAAAAACGCAAAAGAAAAACTAAAATCTAAAAATGCTGATTTAGTTGTTTCAAATGATGTTTTAAAAGAAGGTGCGGGCTTTAATGTAGATACTAATATTGTGACATTAATCAATAAAAAGGGTGATATCACTCCTTTAGAAAAAATGCTTAAAACAGAATTAGCAGATGTATTATTAGACAATATTTT
>DUUO01000082.1 GCA_012841525.1 Clostridiales bacterium | reverse complement strand
TGGCTTCAAAAAAGTGAAGGAAGCAGTGTTTGTGATGTTGCTTGCGGTACAGGACAATTAATACTTACATATCTTGATTTAATAGGTTTTGACAAAGCAAGAAAACTAATTTCTGATGGTAAAATATATCTATATGATTTTGATAAAACTGCTCTTTTAATATGTAAAACAACCATAGCAAAAATATATGGATTGGACATAATAAAATCTATTAATATAATACATGGCGATTTTTTAGATTCTAATATTAATTTACCAAATGATTGCAAGGTTATTGCAAATCCTCCATATGCTAAAATGTCTGAAATATCTAAAAATTGGAAACAAACAGATGTTGTTTTGGATACCAACGAATACTATTCAGCGTTTATGGAAAAAATATTTGAAGGTGCTAAATCAGCAGTAATAATCACTCCATATAGTTTCATTTCAGCAAATAGATTTTATTCCCTTAGAGAAAAAATGTCTAATTTAGGAAAAGGTTTTATAGTCTCTTTTGACAATGTTCCAGGCAATATTTTCTATGGCAAAAAACATGGAATTTTTAACTCTAACACTTCAAATGCTGTAAGGGCAGCAGTAACTGTTTTTTCTAAATCTGATACTAAAAAAGGTTTTAAGATTTCTCCATTAATTAGATTCAAAACTGAAGAAAGAAAAAGATTGTTAAACGCCTATGAACTAGAAACAACTTTACCTTTGGATTATCAAGTAGTAAGCGAAAAACAAACAAAATTTGAAAAGATTGAAAAAGATTTAGTTGGCGTTTTTAAGGCATGGAAAGATAAGTCAAAATATTTACTAAAAGATCTTTTATCAAAAGATGAAACCAAATATTTAATCTCAATGCCAAATACTTGTAGATACTTTACAACAGCAAGCAAAAGGAAATTAAATAGAAGTGGTCAGTTTTCATTGTATTTCAAAAACGAAAGAGATTTTAATTTTATATATTGTTTAATAAATTCTAGTTTTGCATATTGGTGGTGGAGAGTTTATGACGGAGGAATAAATTATCCGATTAATATCTTAAAATCTATACCAATACCACTAAACCTATTAACAAAAGAAGATGATGCATTTTTTGAAGAAATGTCAAAAAAACTTCAAGCAAAAGAAGATCAATATATTATTACAAAATTAAACGCAGGAAGGGTGCAAGAAAACATAAAATTTCCTAAAGAAGACAGAGATAAAATAAACAAAAAGATATTAAGCATTTTAGGATTTGATTTAGATGGGAGGGTGTTTAATAAAGTTCACTCTAACACCTTTTTTGACGATTAAAAACTCTACATAATGTCAAAGCATATAAATACTTTTTAAGGTGGAAAACAATCTCTTTTTTGACGATTAAAAACTCTACATAATATTAAAGCATGTAAACACTTTTTAAGGTGGAAACAATCTCTTTTTTGACGATTAAAAGGTTCACGGAACATTAAATAAAATAAAACTTTTTTAGGGGCAGGCAAACACTTTTTTATGAAAGTGTTTTTTTGTTGTTATATAAAATTTTTAAAAATGTATCTTTGACACAAGGTGTTAAAGTGTTAAAATTTATATATATACAATATTTCTTTTTAGGGGGACATATGAGCAAAATAGTCATAGTAGGTGCAGGCGTAGGCGGTTTAATCTTAGCGTATGAACTTGAGGGAAAAGGCCATGAGGTCACCATATTAGAAAAAAACACCAAAAAGGGATTGTCATATGATTGGTATGATGATGTTGAAAACAGTGTTATCGATGAGTTTAAAATTGATTTAAGTAAAATACGACATTTCTTAAAACAAGACTGGGCCTTTATTTTCCCAGAAGTAGAAAAGATTATTGCTCTTTCAGTTCCAGATGAGAAAAAAGACATATCAATTCATAGAAGAGATCTTTCAACTTTTTTAATGGAAAGATTAAAAGAAACAACAATAGATGAAGGAAATGCAGCAAAAGAAGCAATTTGCAAAGATGGGAAAGTCATAGGTATTAAAACTAACAAAGGGGATGTTTTTGGTGATTTAATTGTAGATTGTTGCGGAGTGGATTCCTTTATTAGAAAAAGTTTGCCAGATGAATTTGGTATAACAAAAGAAATTGATGAAGATGATATTTTTAATGTATATAGAGGATTTTACAAAAGAACAGATGCAGAAAAAGAAGAGTTTACAAATAAGGCATATCTTAGACATTTAGGAAGAAAGGGCATATCTTGGGCTCTAGATAAAGAAGATCATATCGATGTCTTAATTGGAAATGCTGGAAAGTTTACAAAATCTGCTCTTGATGTATCTTTTGAACATCTACTAGAAACAAATAAGACTTTATCAAGTGATTTAATTGAATCTGCAGTTTGTAGAATTCCTGTAAGAAGACCACTTGAAAAAATGTTTGCAAATGGATATGTTGCTTTAGGCGATAGTGCATGTATGACAATTCCAATGCTAGGTTCTGGAATTGCATCTAGTATGCGAGCAGGTAAAATCTTAGCAAGTGTAATATTAGAGGCAAATGGTGTTTATACAGAAGAAACTTTGTATCCTTATCAAGTTAGAGTAGCAAAAAGGTTTGGTTCAATACATGCAGCAATTGATGTGCTTAAAAGATGGCTTTTAGAAGAAAAACCAGAAGCAATTGCCTTTTTCATAAACCGTGAAGTTGTATTAAAAGAAGATATGCAAGCAGCGGCTGAAGGGAAAACGATAGAAATAAAAACAAAAGATCTTTTAACAAGAGGCTTTCGTGGCATTTCAAAACCTGGACTTATGCTAAAGCTTGCAAAAGTTTTATCCAAACAATCAAAAGCACAAAAACTATGGTTTAATATTCCAAAAACTTATGATGCTAAAAGCTTTGAAAAATGGAGAAAGTCTTCTGAAAAAATATTTAGAAAATAAAATGTTGATCATTTAATTTAAATAAGATTTTTTGTAACAATAAAATTTTTAATCAAGTGTTTTTTACAACAATAAAAAATTTTTAATCAAGTGTTTTTTGCAACTTGAAATATTTTGTCCTAAAAAACTCTGAGTATTTGAAAAAATAGAAATTTTTGAAAATCTCAAAAATGGGTTGCTGTTTACAGCAATCTTTGTTTCGTGATAAAATAAAGTATCTTGTTTTTTTAGAAAACAAGATTTTAAAGATTAAAACAATTTAATGTTATTAACCATTTTTTTGGTTGAAATCTAACTACATTATATTTAAGAGGGAAGAATGAAAATAGGAATTGGTTCAGACAAATCAGGCTTTTTGTTAAAAGAAGAAATTAAAAAATATTTAGAAAAAGAAGGTCATGAAGTTTTTGACGTTGGTACAACTGACGTAAACGATGTTAAACCATATTATGTAGGTGCAGTAAATGTTTCAAAAGGTTTACAAGAAAAAGCCTTTGATAAAGGTGTTTTAATTTGTGGAACTGGAGCAGGTGTTTCAATTGTTGCAAATACATTTAAAGGTGTTTATGCAGTTGCTTCAGAAAGCATATATTCAGCAAGAATGGCAACGATAATAAACGGTGCAAACTGCTTATGTATGGGCGGCTGGATAGTTACTCCTGAAGTTGGAGTTCAAATGGTTAAAGCCTTTCTTTCAGCCAAAAGATTTGAAGATTGTGAAGGTTGGAGAATAAAGTGGTTATCTAATGCTGATAAAGAAGTATCAAAGATTGAAAACCAAAACATAAAAGACTAAAAATTAAACTAGACTGAAACCATATTAAAGAAAAAAGATAAACCAAAACATAAAAGACTAAAAAGAATAATAGATTAAAACGCAAAAACATAATTAAAGAAAAAAGATAAACCAAAACATAAAAGACTAAAAAGAATAATAGATTGAAACGCAAAAACATAAAGGATTAAAAATTAAACTAGGAGGAAGACATGTATAAAAATAAGTTGTTTAGCCTACCAACAAAAATATATTTTGAAGATGGAATAATAGATTCCTTAAAAGACATATTAAAAGAAGAGAATTTTAATAAAGCACTTTTGATTAGCACCCCCTTCTTTGTGAGAAATGGGATGGCAGAAAAGATAAAAAAAGAAAACGATATCATAGTAGATGTTTTTTCAGACTTTACACCAAGTCCAACCTTATCTGAAATTGAAAATGCTGCAAACAAACTAAAAGAAATTGATGCAGATTGTGTCATTGCTTTAGGCGGAGGAACCTGTATTGACTTAGCAAAATTTGCAAGTGCATATGTAAAGGTTGATGGAAAAATACAAGACTACTTTTTTGGAAGGAAAAAACTAAATGGACATCTACCATTAATTGCAATTCCAACAACATCAGGAACTGGTTCTGAAGTTACATCAGTATCTGCTTGTACAGATGATGAAACTTTAATAAAAGCTCCAGTTAATGACAAAAATTTCTTTCCACATATTGCCATTGTAGATCCACTTTTAACTTTATCAGTTCCAGCATATACAACTGCAATAACTGGTATGGATGCTCTTGCTCATGCACTAGAAGCATACTGGGGAACTCCACATAGAGAAATATCAGATCTATTTGCTACAGCAGCCATAAAAGCAATATTTGAGAACCTTGAAGATGCATACTTGGACGCTAAAGGCGAAAATGTAAGGGCAAGAAGAGAAATGTCAAAAGGTTCATTGTATGCAGGAATAGCCTTTTCCCAAACAAGAACTGCAGCGGTTCATGGATGTAGTTATCCGCTATCTGGAAACTTTGGTTTAGATCATGGTGAGGCTTGTGCTTTTACTTTAGATCTATTTGTTTTAGAAAATGCCAAAGTTGACAAAAGAATGGATGTGCTTGCAAAAGAAGTTGGTTTTTCAAGTGTTGAAGAAATGGCAGAAAAAATTAGATATTTCAAAAAGAAATTTAACTTAAAATCATCACTAAAAGAGCTTGGTTGTAAAGATAGTAAAAAACTAGCAAAAGAATGTCTAGATCATCCACTATACAATAACAATCCAGTAAAACATTCAGTAGATGAACTTGCAAAACTTTTTGAGGAATTAAAGTAAAAAGAAAAGATAAACAAATCGTATTTAGTCTTAAAAAATATAGGTAAATAGAAAGAAAATATAAGATTAAAGTAATATACAATATACTAAAAATCTAAAAAAATAGAGGGTGAAAAAACACATCATTTATTCATAAGGTTTATACAAAAAACAAATAAAAAATATAAAAAAAAGAGAAAATAAAATGAAACAAAAAATTAAATTAGGTGTAGTTTGTTTAATAAGAAATACCTTTGATTTCAATGCAGCAAAAAAAATATATAAAGGTATATTAAAAGATTTAGATAATCTTGAAAATGTAGAAATTAAAGCAGTTAAAGAAGCAATTGAATTCCCGCATGAAGCACAAGAAGCAGGAAGCTATTTTGGAAAAGAAGAAGTTGATGCAATTGCCATCATATCTGGAACTTTTCACTTAGGTCATCTTGCCCTTGAAATAAAGGCAAAATGTGATAAACCTTTACTTTTATGGGGAATTCCTGAACTTCCATATGATGGAGGAAAGATAAGACTTAACTCTGTCTGTGGAGTAAACTTAAATGCTTCTAATTTGACAAAAAGCGGATATACAGATTTTGAATATATTGTCTCAAATACAATTGATGAAAACTGGATTGATGCAGTTAGAATGATTGTTGCATTAAAAAATGCAAGAGTTGGACTTTTAGGATATAGGGCAGATGGATTTTTCAATGTAGGAGTAAGCGAACTTTCTCTATATAAAAAATATGGAGTCATAATTAATCATTATGAACTAGATGATATCTTTTCGTATAAAGAAGATAAACAAAGAGTTCAATATTTTGAAAATAAATTAAGAAAAAACTTTTGTGTTTCTGGAGTAACTGATAAACAAGTTTTATTAACTGCCACTCTTGCTGCTAAAATCGAAAAATTTATGGAAGATGCTGGCATTTCAGTAATGGCAATAAGATGTTGGCCAGAATTTGCAAAAGGATATGGAGTTGCTCCATGTGGTGCAATGTCTTTATTACAAGATGAAGGTTTAATTTTATCTTGTGAAGGTGATATAGATTGTGCTCTGACAATGCTTTGTCATAAAGCGGCTGGTGCAAAAACTCCATTTATGGCAGACCTTTCACAAATAAATATAGAAGAAAACTTTGCTTTAATGTGGCATTGTGGAGTTGCTCCTTGTTCATTACAAGATGGAAAATGTACTGCAACACTTGATACATATTTTGCAGGCGGAAAAGGCGTAACAGCAGGCTTTGTCATGAAAAGCGGTGAAATAAGTATTGCAAGATTAGATAGTATCAACGGACAATATCGCATCTTCTTAGAAAAAGGAAAAGCAGTTCCAATGGAAAAAGAATTAACAGGTACATATGCAAAATGTATTTTTGATCGTGGTATGAAAAAAGTTTTAGACAAAGTTGTCTATTCTGGAATTGCTCATCATGTTTCTTTAATTTATGGAGATAAAACAAGAGTTTTTGAAATTTTTGCAAGACTTACAAAAACAGGAATAGTAAAAGATTACTAAACATACAGAAAAAGATTGTAAAAAAGGAAGATACAAAAACATCGGATATGTAGGAGCATTACTAAAAATATAACATTAGAAAGCATAGAAAAACATAAAAACATCGGATATGTAGGTGCATTACTAAAAATATAACATTAGAAAGTATAGACAAACATAAAAATATCGGACATATAGGTGCATTACTAAAAATATAGAAGAATAAAAAGCCTAGAAAAATATAAGGGGAAATGCTATGAGTCTAGCAATAAACAAAAAAGAAAATGGAATAAGTTTAACCTTTAATGGAATTGAGGTTTTTTCTCATCTTGAGGAAAAACCTTTTGTTTTTGCAGTTGGATGGAATTTAAAATATAAAACAAGTCATGGAAACTTTACTGTAAAACACAAAAAAGAATATGTAATTCCACTAGTAAAATATGAAATTGTAAAAGAAACAGATGAAAGCGTTGTAATTAAGTTTTCAAATGGAAAAATATCTTTAACTGCAAGCTGTAATGTTGTAAACGGATATGTTTCATGTGATTTTGACAGTATAGGACATGATGGAGCATGGGAATTTGTTTTTAATTCTACAAAAGATGAAGCAATTTTTGGTGGCGGAGAACAATATAGACAATTAAATCTAAAAGGTGAAATTGTTACTAACTTTGTTTCAGAACATATTGTAGTTCCACCAATAGTAGAGCAAACAATATTTAAGAAATTCAAAAAATACAGAGAAAGATCACATAGTGAAATTGATACATATGCTCCAATGTCAACTTTTGTAACATCAACAAAAAAAGCATATCGTTTTAAGGTAAGTGGATTTGGTATACAAGATTTTACAAATGATGCTTTTTTAATTTTTACATATGCAGATTGTCCTAAAAACTTTGTTTTTGCAGTAGGTGAAAACTTTAAAAACATCAATGAAAAATTAAATAAAGACATAAAATCTAATCAATATATTCCAGACTGGTGTTTAAATGGAATGATTCTTGGTGTTCAAGGCGGAATTGATAGAGCGATGGCAAAAGCAGATAAAATGCTAAAAGCAGGAGCAAAAGTTTCTGGTGTTTGGTGTCAAGATTGGTGTGGTAAAAAAGTAACACTTGCAGGTTCACAAGTATATTGGAATTGGGTTGTTGATGAAGAAAGATATGGAAATCTAAAGGAACACATAGAAAAACTTAATAAAAAAGGTGTTCACTTTTTAGCATATATTAATCCATATCTTGTTAAAGATGGGCCAATGTTCAATCTGTTTAAAGAAAAGGGATTTTTAGTAAAAAAACAAAATGGAAAAGAATATTTAGTTAAATCTACAACATTTAAAGCAGGCATGATAGACTTAACAAATCCTGGTGCAGTTGAATATTTAAAAGAAGTGATAATAAAGAAAAATATGTTAGATCTTGGTATATCAGGATACATGGCAGACTTTGGAGAATATCTTCCAACAGATGCAGTTTTAGCAAATGGAGATGCAACGCTACTGCATAATGAGTGGCCAACTTTATGGGCAAAAATAAACAGAGAAGCAATTGATTCCCATCCTAGAAAAGATGAAGTATTTTTCTTTACAAGATCTGGATATAACGGAGCTCAATCATATTCTCCAATTATGTGGAATGGTGATCAACATACTTGTTTTTATAAAGATTATGGCATGCCTTGTGTTATGCCAGCAACATTCAATTTAGGCTTTTCTGGTCTCCCTCTATTACATAGTGATACAGGTGGATATATTTCCTTTGCTTCTTTATTTAGAGACAAAGAACTTTTTGTTCGCTGGATGGAAATGAATGCTTTTTCTCCTTTAATGAGAACGCATGAAACCATTAGACCTGATGTAAATATTCAATATGACGATAAAGAAGTTATCAAGCATACCGTAACCCTAACTAATGTATATAGTAAACTAAAACAGTATATTAAAGAATGTATTGAAGAAACAAAAAATGGCATTCCTGCAATGAGACCAGACTTTTACAACTCTGGAGATTTCAAGAATCATAAAGATTTGTATTCATATTTTCTAGGTGATGAAATATATGTTGCTCCAACAATTATAAAGGGCGCAACGGAAAGAAACGTGCTTTTACCAAAGGGTGAATGGATAAGGTTTTCTGATAAGAAAAAATATTCTGGAAAAGTCAAATTAGAAACCGAGCTTGGCAATCCTTGTGCTTTTTATTTGGTGGGAGGCAAACATCAAAAACTCTTTGATGAAATTGATTTTTGAAAATTCTAAAGGTAAGTGCAAGAGATATAAAAACTCTAAAATTAAGTGCAATTAACATTGATGAAAAAGTTCTAAAATTAAGTAAAACCTCTAAAATTAAGTGCAATTGAACATTGATGAAAAAGTTCTAAAATTAAGTAAAACCTCTAAAATTAAGTGCAATTAACATTGATGAAAAAGTTCTAAACTAAGCAAAATCAGATTTGCAAGTGATACAAATTTTCTAAAGTTAAATGCAATTAGATTATGTAGAAAAAGAAAGTTTTTAAATGTAACTGGTTTTGTAAAAGATAAAAAAGCATTTTAATTTCGGTATATACACGAATATTAAATATTGCTAAAATATAAAAGTAATGCAAAAAACATTTTAAGAAAAACTAAACACTGAAAAATGAAAAAATCTTAAAATGGAAGCAATTTTTATTTTGAAATATTGGGAAAAAGATAGATGCTAAAATTTAGCAAAAAAATTAAAAAGTTGGTGAATTTATGTATGAAGAAAAAGTTAATGCAGAACAAAGTTGCGGTACAGCAAGCGTAGAAGCTGCACACGAAAAGTCCTACATTGAAAAGACAAGTGGCTTAAAGCTACCTGAATATATTGGATATGCTTTAGGTGATGTTGGTTGCTGTTTAGTTTTTGGACTTGTAACCTCGCTACTACAAAAATTCTACACAGATATTTTCCAATTGAATGCAGTGTTTATTATGGTGATGATGATTGTAGCCCGTTTATGGGATGCAATAAACGATCCAATTATGGGAGCAATTGCTGATAGGACAAAACCTGGGAAAAGTGGAAAATATAGACGTTGGATGCTGTGGGCAGGAATGCCACTTGCTATTTCTAGTGTTTTAATGTTTGCAAAATGGCCAGGAATTGGAGACAAGCCAGATGATGTAGGAACAATGGTATATGCAACAGCAACATATATTATGTTTGGAATGTCATACACAATGGCTCAAATTCCATATGGAAGTTTAGCAAATGTTATGGTAAGTGATGAAAAAGAAAGAAACAAACTTTCCACATTTAGATCAATTGGTGCAGGAATTGGAAGCATGCCTGTTATGATAATTGCATCTTTTTGCTATAAAGATATGGTTGATGCAAACGGAGTTAAAATCATTGGAGAAAACGGAAAAGCTATTCAAGAAATGCAATATTTACCAATAATAATAGGGGCAGCCGTACTTGCTGTTGGAATGTTAATTTCATATTTTTTATCATACAAACTTACAAGGGAAAGAATAATACCTGCAACTCCACCAAAAAGGAAAAAGGGAGAAATGTCAAAGATATTAAAGGCCTATCTTGGAAACAGAGCTTTTATGGCAATAAGTGTGGTTTCAATGCTCTTTTTATCAGCTCAAATGTTTACATCAAGCTATAATCTATATCTTTTTGCAGACTTTTTTGGTTATGGCTGGCTGAACCTTATAAATGTAATTGCAACATATCTTCCAATTGTAGTGATAATGTTTTTTGTTCAACCTTTAGTAAACAAATTTGGAAAAAGCGAAGTTTCTACAGTAGGTATGTTTGCTTCAGCGGCAGCATGCCTTGTAATGTTTTTGTGTAAACCTTTAATGCCTAACGCTTGGTGGCTTTTTGTTATATTAAGTTTTTTAAACGGAGTTGGACAAGCCTTTATAACAATACAAGTATGGTCATTAATAGCAACGGCAATAGATGATGTTGAAGTTAAAACAGGAGTTAAGGAAAGTGGAATAGCATATGCATCATTTATGTTCTTTAGAAAAATTGGTCAAATGATAGCTGCAATCGCAATAAACGGAGCATTACTTGGAATGAAATATAAAACATTTAAAGGTGCAGTTCAAACTCCAGAAACACTCTCTACAATGTATATTTTAGCAACAATCATTCCAGCCGCACTATTTTTAGCACAAGCATTAATGCTGGCATTTTGGAATCCGCTAACGAAAAAAGCTGTACTTGAACTTCAAAAACAAAAAGAAGAAGTTCTAAAACAAAAGCACGAAAACAAAGAAATCATATTAAACACAGAAGACTAGAAAAGCATTCATTGTATGTGATAAAGCAATAACTGTGAGGGCATATGATACTCGTAATAACAACTATGAAAATAGCGAAATAAGGGCTTGGTTAAATGATCAATTTATAGAAACAGCTTTTAATTCGGCACAAAAGAACTTTATTCCAGAAACATTAGTGGACAATAGTGCAGAAAGCACAGGCATTGCTAACAATCCATACATATGTGAAGATACGAGTGATAAAACATTTTTACTAAGCTACAAAGAGGCATTCCAAGATGGATGTTTTAATAGTAATGTTGAAAGAAAAATAACTGATTATACAAAAGCATTAAAAGCATGTGAAGAAAATGGCTATGGTAGTATATGGCTACGCTCTCCAGATAACAATAATGTTAATACTATTCTTATAAGTGTTACTGGAGCAAAATCCACCAGTAATATTACTTTTAAAGCTAGAGGAATTGTTCCTGCTCTGACGATAAACTTGGCATAAAGCAAGAAAATCCTTCAAAAATAATATGTAAGTAAGGTATAAGCATTTTACCACATACTAAAAGAATGGCTAAAAAGATATGTAAAATTAAAAAGCGACTTGTCTAAAAAATTTTATAAAAAATATAATACTTTAAAATGTAGAAAAATTAAACCAAAGAAAAACATAGAGAACCAAAAGAAATTACTGATTAATAGAGAAGAGTTTATTAAGAAAACACAAATTAGTAAAAACAGCAAAAAAAACAGAAGGAAAAGCTCTTGAAAAAAGGATTTTTTGAAAAAATAACATAAGCCACTCTTAGGGAAAGCTTAAAAGAGTGGCTTTTTGAAATTCACTCCTGTATATAATGTTTGACAGTATTTAATAAAGTTGTATATAATTTGAGAGCTTGTTAATAATATAAATATATATAATAAAAAGCAAAAAAAGACGGACAAGCAAAAAAATAAAGATAGAAGTTTATACAAAAACAATGTAGAAAGTATATCCTAAATAGAAAAATTAAAGGAGTGAGGTACTATGAAAAGAACATATCAACCAAAGAAAAGAAAAAGAAATAAAGTTCATGGATTTAGAGAAAGAATGAGAACCAGAAGCGGTAGAGCTGTTATTTCAAGACGTAGAAGGAAAGGAAGAGCAAGACTAGCTCAATAGTGTAGTTGTGCAACAAGCATATAGATTAAAACATAACGCCAGCTTTTCATACATATACAAAAACGGAAAAAAGCAAGGTGGAAAATATATGCTAATATACTATGTCCCTGCATATAACAATAAAGTAGGGGTAAGTATAAACAAAAAAGTAGGCAAAGCTGTCTTTAGAAACTTAACAAAACGTAGAATATATTATGCTTTTGCAAAGTTTTTCCCTTTATTAAAGGAAAATCATAACTATGTAGTAGTTGTTGGAAAAGCAATAAACGAAGCAACATATCAAGATATTGAAAAAGATATAAAAGAAATACTTGTAAAGCTTGGACATTTAGAAGAAGATTAAGTTTCATAAAAACAAAAAAGATGTTTCGCAAGATAATACAATTTTTCTTAATAATATACAAAAAGACTCTATCTAAAGTGATAGGCAACGATTGTATTTTTACTCCCACATGTTCAATGTATATGTATGATGCAGTTGAAGAATATGGTGCCTTTAGAGGTTTCTTTATGGGAATATGGAGATTGTTGCGTTGCAATCCATTTAACAAAGGTGGATTTGACCCTGTAAAAGAAAACTTGAGAAAACACTCTCATTTGTTGTAAAGAATAAAAGATTAAGTTTGATAAAAAAAGATAGTTAAGACAAATGAAAAAATTACATTTGTAAAAAAGAAAATTAGGAGAAAAAAGAAATGGGATCTATAGCCGCATCTCTTAACTGGATAGGAAAGATAATATATAACGGACTATATGGCAAGGTTCAACAATGGATAGCAGTAGAACCTAGTTGGATTAGCTATTTTGCCATCACAGTTATACTTTTTACCATTTTCTTAAAACTTATTTTACTACCATTAGATGTTTGGCAAAAAGTTTTAACAAGAAAAAATCAATTGAAAATGGAAATAATGAAGCCAGAGCTTGATAAAATTCAAGCGCAATATGGCAGCGATAGAGAAGGTTTAATGCATGCACAAAGAGCCTTGTATAAAAAATATAAATATAAAACTTTTGCAGCATGCTTGCCTACAATAGTGACGATGATAATATTCTTTATTGTTTTGTCTGGTTTTTCAAGCTCAGTAAGATATCACAATGTAGTGCTTTTTGAAAAATTAAGAGACACATATAACACAACATATGAAAAAACCTTAGATGAAGAAAACAAAAAAAATCCAGATAAAGCATTTGTAGAAAAAGATAAAACAGCAGTTATTGCAGCAGAAAAAGCAGTTATCGCATCATATAAACCTGAAAACTTTATTCTAACTAAAAACATATTTATGCCAGATACATGGAAACCACCAGTTCCAGATGTATATACTTATGCAGGAACTGGACTTGGAAAAATTGGAATTACTGATGTTGACAAAGATGAATATAATAGAGTTATGAAACCTATTATAGAAACATACAACATAAATGAAAAAGGTAAAAAACAATGGAATGGATATTTAATATTGCCAATAATTTCAATATTATTAAACTTTCTATCCTCAATATTAATTAAACCACCAGAGCAACCAACAATGGCTGGACAAACAGCAGAGCAACAGAAAACGCAAAAATCTCAAGCGAAGATGATGCAATTCATGATGCCTATAATGATGGGAATATTTGCACTTTTATATAGTGCTGCTTTTACTTTATACATGATTGTAAGTGCCACACTTACATTAATATTAAACCTAAGCTTTAATCTTGGTTTTAAAATTAGCGATAAAAAAAGAAAAGAACAAGGTATAAGCGTAGTCATAAAGTAAAATATTTATAGTATCCCCGAAAGATGTAAAAATTGATTTAGGTCTGCTTTGCAAAATTTTGAAAAAGCAAAAAATTGTAATGCTACATTTTTTTAGACATGCAAAACACATCATAAAATATAGTGTTACAAAAAAACAAAAATGTGATGCTAAATTGTTTAGATATATATAAAAGAAATTCACGGATAGCATTGTAAAATGAAAAAACTTGACGATATATTGCTGTTGAACACATTAAAGAAATTCACAGATAGCATTGTAAGATGAAAAAACCTGACGATATATTGCTATTGAATACATTAAGAAATTCAAATATAGCACCACAAATTAAAAAGGAAGAAGGGTGATATTGATAACCTTTAGGTTAAATTCAAACAATATCATATAAAGATAAAAGAAGATGAAAAAGGAAAGTTACGAATTTAAAGACTCATCTGTTGAACTTGCAACAGAAAAAGGATTGAAGTATTTAGGTGTTAAAAGATCTGATGTTGAAATAAAAATTAAAACAGTAGGCGGATTATTCAAAAAAGCTTGTGTTGAAATTACACCACTTGATGGAGTAACACTAAATATAAACGAAGATGCCTTAAAAGAAGAACCTAAAAAAGAGAAAAAAGAAAAAGAAAAAAAACAAAAAGAAGAAGTAAAAGAAAGCGAAAAAGAAGAAGTTTTAGAAGAAGAAAACGCTTTAGAAGAAGATAGTGAAGATGAAGAAATAATATTAAAAAATCCACCAAGTAAAGAAGATATGGATAAAGCTTTTGATAAAGCAAAAGAATTTATTGAAAAGGCAATCAGTTTAATAGATGAATCATATACCGTTACACTTGAAAAAGGATATGATGCAATAAAGGTTGTTATTGATGGCGAAAATCTTGCAAAAGTTATTGGATACAGAGGAGAAACATTAGATTCTTTACAACATCTTGCTTCAAGCATTGCAAATCTAGAAACAGAAGGTTTTGTAAGAGTCCAAATTGATGCAGGAAACTATAGAGAAAAAAGAACTGAAAGTTTAGTTCGTCTTGCAAATAATATGGCAAGAAGATGTGAAAGAACTAAAAGACCTCAAAAAATAGAGGCAATGAATTCATATGAAAGAAGAATAATCCATATAACTTTGCAATCCAATGAAAAAGTTGAAACAGAATCTATAGGGGAAGGACCTCTTAAAGAAATAGTTGTAAAATACAAAAGAAAAGAAAAAGATGGAAATGTTGAAGTTAGTGAAGAAATAACATATGGACCATCTTCAGATTTTTCAAAAAATGGAACAAAAGGTTTTAGAAGTTTTGGAAATAAAAGAAGAAGATTTTAACATAGAAACATTTAAAAAGGGGCTTTAGAAAATAAAGCCTCTTGCAAAAAATTTAACACAACTAAAACCATAAACATATAAAACACTCGTTGTAATATTTAGCTAGTAACATAATTAATTTATATATAAAAACACTCGTTGTAATATTTAGCTAGTAACATAATTAATTAATATATAAAAACACTCGTTGTAATATTTAGCTAGTAATATAATTAATTAATATATAAAAACACTCATTATAATATTTAACTGATAACATAATAAAAAACATTTACTTTAATATTTAACTAAAAACATAATTAATAAAGTATAAATAATGTTGCTAACCATTGGTTAAATTTGCTCAACATTATATCCTTGAGGCAAAATGTCAACAAAAGACACAATTGTAGCAAAAGCCACGGCAGATGCTATGGCTGCAATAGGGATAATTAGAATCTCTGGACAAAATGCACTTAGTCTTGCAAAAGAAATATTTACCAGCAAAGAAATAAAGGGAGATATTGAAGCAAGAAGGATGTATCTTGGCCAAGTTTCCACAAAAAACTTTAAAGACAAGGCGTTTTGTGTATATTACAAAGCGCCTCATTCATATACTGGTGAAGATGTAATAGAGTTCCAAGCACATGGCGGAAAAACCCTATTAGATGGAATATTTAGAGAGCTTGTTTCCAAAGGTGCAAGACCAGCAGAACCTGGGGAATTTACAAAAAGAGCATACTTAAATGGTAAAGTAGACTTAGCAAGTGCTGAAGGTATATGTGATATGATCTCTGCTGATTCTGAAGCAGAAATAATGCAAGCATATAGATTAATGCAAGGTGAATTGTCTAAAACAATTACTGCCTCAATTGAAAAATTAACAGAAGCAGTAGCAGGACTTGAAGCAAGTCTTGATTATCCTGAAGAACTTGAAGAAGATACAAGACCAGAATCTCTTTTACTCATAAAGGAAGTTAAAAAAGACTTAGAAAAAACATATGCTAGTTCTAAAAACAGAAGATATATTACAGATGGAATTAACATTTCTTTATGTGGATTAACAAATGTTGGAAAATCATCATTGATGAATGCAATATTAAACGATGATAGAGCAATAGTGACAGATGTTGCAGGAACAACAAGAGATGTATTAAAAGAAACTTTCATGATAGATGGAATAAAGGTCAATTTAGTTGATACTGCTGGCATTAGAGAAAGTAGTGATAATATTGAACAAATAGGAATAAAAAAGGCAAAAGAAGCAATAAAAGGGGCAGATGTAATATTGTTTGTAATGGACACTTCAATTGAAGAAACGGACGAAGAAAAAGCCCTATACAACACCTTAGATAAACAAAAAACAATAAGAGTTGCAAACAAGGGAGACATATTAAAGTTTCCAAGAAATGCAGACATTTTAATAGAAGCGGAAACTGGAAAGAATATAGAAAAATTAATGGATCTCATTTTAGAAAAGATAAATGTTAAAAACATAACTTCAAAAGGTACATTGACTCGTGAACGCCACATATTTGCAATACAAAAAGCAATAGAGTTTTTAGACAATGCAATAGCGGTATATGATAAAACTACCATTGATTGCATATTAATTGACTTAAAAGGTGCACTAAGACGTCTTGCAGACATCACTGGTGAAGATGTAGATGAATCTATTGTAGATAAAGTCTTTTCAAAGTTTTGCGTCGGGAAATAAAGAAAAAACATAAAAACTAAGACTTTGCAAAGAACACCAAAAAACAAAACTAATATAGAAAATATTAAAAAAGATGTAAAATATGGTTGCATAAAAAAGCAAAAAAACTAATATTGTGTAGAAAAAAGGACAGATAAAATAAACATAAAAAACAAATAAACCAATATGAAAACAGATGTTAAAAAATATGATTGCATAGTAATTGGAGCAGGGCATGCTGGTTGTGAAGCAGCGTATGCTCTATCTAAACTTGGGAAAAAGACATTGCTTTTGTCTTTATCTTTAGAAGCTGTTGCTTTTATGGCATGTAATCCAAATATTGGTGGAACAAGCAAAGGGCATCTTGTATGTGAAATAGATGCACTTGGTGGAATTATGGGTTTGGTTGCAGATGAAGCAACAATTCAAACCAGAATGTTAAATTTATCGAATGGACCTGCAGTTCATAGTCTAAGAGCACAAGTTGATAAAAACTTATATCACCGTAAAATGAAACTTGAAATGGAAAGAACTTCAAATATTGACATATTAGAAGGCGAAGCAAAAGAAATATTAGTAGAAAAAGTTTGCAAAAAAGAAGGCTCAGATACAATAGGAAAAGTTGTCGGTGTAGTAACTGATATGGGTGCAATATATGAGGCTAAAACAGTTATAATTTCAACTGGCGTATATCTTCAAGCAAAGATAATAACTGGTGAAAATGTTAGATGTACTGGTCCTGCTGGATTTAAGAGAAGCGAGGGGCTTACTCAAAATCTTTTGGACTTAGATTTAGATATTAGAAGATTTAAGACTGGAACACCAATGAGAGTTTTAAAAAGCTCCATTGATATTGAGAAAATGGAACCTCAATATGGTGATTTGGATATGCCAACCTTTAGCATGCTGACAAAAGATGAAGTTAGAAATGATGCAGTTTGCTATTTAACATATACAAATTTAGATACTCATAAACTCATAATAGACAATCTCAGTCGTGCCCCCATGTACAACGGCGAAATATGTGGAACTGGAGCAAGATATTGTCCTTCAATTGAAGATAAAGTAATGCGTTTTAAAGACAAAAAAAGACATCAAATTTTTGTTGAACCTGAAGGTGCAGATACAGATGAAGTATATATTCAAGGACTATCAACTTCACTACCTTATGATATTCAAGAAAAGATGATAAAAACTGTCAAAGGTTTAGAAAATGCAAAAATTACAAGATACGGATATGCAATAGAATATGATTGCATAAATCCTTTAGAACTTTTACCAAGTCTAGAAATTAAAAAATATGAAGGCTTGTTTGCTGCTGGACAAATAAATGGAACTAGTGGTTATGAAGAAGCTGCAGCACAAGGATTAATTGCAGGATTAAACGCAAGTAGAAAAATAGATAATCTTGAACCATATATTCCAACAAGATCAACTTCATATATTGGAGTTTTAATTGATGATCTTGTAACAAAGGGAACAAATGAACCATATAGAATGATGACATCAAGAGCAGAACATAGAATGGCATTAAGACAAGATAATGCTGATTTTAGACTTTTAGAAAAAGGTAGAGAATTAGGTCTTGTAGATGATGCACGCTATGAAATTTTTAAAGAGAGAAAAAGAGAAGTTCAAGAAATTTTTGAAGCACTAAAGAAAAGATACAAAATCGCAGAAGTTGAAAAAGTGTTTAATGAAGCAGATGCAAGTTTGCCTAAAAATTCAATTAGCGGTGAAGAAGTTTTAAGGCGCAGTCAATTAAATCTTTCACACCTTATTAAAATAGATCCTGAGTTTAATAAGTATAATATAAAAAACTTAAAGTATGTAGAAACTGAAATTAAATACAAAGGTTATTTAGAAAAACAAGCCCAAGCAATCAAAGAGGCATCAAGACTTGAAGCACTAAAGTTACCACAAGATATTGACTACATGAAAGTTGATAACCTTAGAATTGAAGCAAGACAAAAACTAAATAAAGTTAAGCCTCTAACATTAGCACAAGCTGCTAGAATCAGTGGTGTAACCCCAGCAGATATTACAGTTTTAATGCTTCACTTTAGAAAAAGACAAGCAGAAAACAACGCAAAAAAAGACTAGTTAAAAAAAGGGCAACAATCCATTTTAGTTAACTAAACATATAAATTCTGATACCAAGAATAAATATATAATAAAATAACCCAGAACACAAAAAACATTCAAAAACAACAAAATTAATCAAAATAAACATATATATAAAACACTCAAAGAAGAATAAAACTAATCAAAAAAAGGTGGAATAAAAATGAAAGTAGTAGCACAATTTGAAAAGGTTTCTTTTGAACAATTTGAAAAAGATTACAAAGGTTTGCTTGATGTAAAAACAGTTTATGATGAAATTGTTTTGCCAAAAAGAGCAACTAAAGGATCTGCAGGATATGATTTTTTTGCAAATGAAGATATCAAATTAAGTTCAGGTGAAACTTGTTTAGTTCCTACTGGAGTTAGAGTAAAAATAGAAGATGGTTGGTTTTTGAGTATATTCCCAAGAAGTGGACTGGGATTTAAGTATAGATTACAACTAGATAATACTGTTGGTATTATTGATTCAGATTATTATGAATCTTCTAATGAAGGTCATATATTTATTAAAATTACTTGTGATGCTAAAACACAAAAAACAATTGAAATAAAAAAGGGTGAAGGCATTGCACAAGGAATCTTTTTACCTTTTGGTCTTGCCGCTGAAACTGAAGTTACTGCTAAAAGAGACGGTGGTTTTGGATCTACAACGAAAAAACAACTTTAAATTGATTTGTAAGCGTCTAAATTAAAGCACTTTATTAAAATGTCTTTAAGATGTTTTCTTCCAATTCTTTAATGCAATATATATCATCTAAAACATCAAAAGTTTCTTTTAAGTTGTTTTTTGCAGAAAGCCAGCCCAAGCCATCTGTAAACCATACAAACTTAAAGCCTTTAATATTTTTTGAAGCAAGAGCAAGAGCTTTGTAACTTCTTGCAGTTTCATTTAATTTTGAACCACTTGAAGCATAGAAATTACATTCACATGCATAAACGCTTTTTTCTGTAAATATTACAAAATCAAATCTTTTTTCAGTTTTACCTGAGTTTGAAAGAGCAGACAAATCTAACCTTGTTTTTTTGATAACATATAAAAAAATAAAAGAAAAATATAAAATAATGGTATAATGAAATAGATCGAAAAAATAGAGAGGAAAAAATATGTACTTTATACAACTGATAACAAATATATTTAAGCCAAAAAATATTCCAGTACTTCTATATTTCTTAGCAAATGTTGCTTTAAGTTTTGTAATAATGTACTTTTTAAACTTGTTTACATTTGGACAAAATTTAACGCTTGAACAACAACAACTATATAACGGACTTGTAGGACTTGGAATATATTTCGGTGGTGTAGTAATCTTTTTATCCCCGATAGGTGAAGGCTTTTTTAGATTTACTAATGGCTTGAAAAGAGTAGAAGACTATCAAGGTCTTGCTCACGTTCAAGCAGCATTTAATGAAGTTTATGAAAAAGCACAAGCAGAACATCCTGGAATTCCAAAGGGAGTAAAACTATATATTAAAAATTCTAGTGTACAAAATGCAGCAGCAGTTGGAAGAAAAACAATCTTTTTGACACAAGGGATTTTAGCCTTGCCACCAGATCAACTAAAAGGAATAATAGCTCATGAACTTGCTCATTTATATAACGGAGACACTGTAATCCTTTTGCTAATTTTGGTTGGCAATATTTTTATCAACGCAATTGCAATGATGCTCAAATTGTTTTTTAGCATTTTAGGATTGTTTATTTTACTAGGTGGTGGAAGAAATAATTCTTTTGGCGATAGGTTTTCTGGATATTTATTAACTAGAATGGCAAGATTTTTAATAGATTTAGTTGTTGGAGTATGGCTTTTAATTGGCATTGCATTAAAAAATCTTTCAGGTAGAGCCGCAGAATATAAGGCAGATGAATTTGCATGCGAGCTTGGGTATGGAAAAGAATTAGCAACAGCTCTTGCAACAATAAGTCATGGTGCTCCAAATCAAGGTAATGTATCAATTGTAGATAGAGCTCTTGCATCTCACCCAGATACAAGCGAAAGAATTAGAAGATGTGGTGGAGTTGCATAAAGAAATTTGGGAAAAGGCTTACTTTTTTAATTAAAAGCAAGCCTTAATTTTTTCTATTTAGCTTAATTTTGTTGGGTTAAAATAAACTTTTGCTAAACTCTAGACGTCTTAAAGTTTCTTCTTTTCCTAGTATTGAGGCAAGTTCTGTGGCGCCGCCTGGAGTTTGTTCATATCCTGTTATCGCAACACGTACACACCAAAGAAGTTGACCTTTTTTGAGACCATTATCTATTGCTGCTTGTGACAACACTTCATATAAAGAAGAGTTAGAAAAGTCATCATGTTTTTGTAAACAGTCTATTGCAATATCAACAGCTTTTAGGGCAACATCTTTATCAATCTTCATTTTTTTATGTTCAAATAAAGAAAGATCGTAAGCTTTAAAGTCTTCAATAAATTCAACCATTGTTGGAATATCTGAAAAGATATCTATACGAGATTGTAGTACTGCACCAAATTTTTCATAGTCATATTTATCTTTTATTACAGACATATCAAAATATGGTTTTGCAAGAGTTAAAAACTCATCAAATGGTAGTTCATTTATATATAATCCGTTTAACCAGCGCATTTTAGGTTCATCAAAAATACTTGAGGACTTGTTAATACCTTCAACAGAAAAAAGTGAAATCAATTCATCCATTGTCATTTTTTCTTGACCATTTTTAGGATTCCAGCCAAGTAGGGCGATATAATTTATTATTGCATGTGGAAGATACCCTTTTTTAATAAAATCTTCAAAGTTTGCATCGCCATAACGCTTTGATAATTTTCTTGTTGCATCTTTCATAATAGGTGCAAGATGCATATATTTTGGAATTTCCCAGCCAAAAGCCTCATATATCAAATTGTATTTAGGAGTAGAAGAAAGATATTCGCTTCCTCGTATTACATGTGATATTTTCATCAAGTGATCATCAATTACATTTGCAAAATTGTATGTAGGCATACCATCAGATTTTAATAAAATATTATCTTCTAAATCAGCACAATCTACTTCAATTGTTCCAAAAACTAAATCTTCATATGAAGTTAATCCCTTTTTAGGTATATTTTGTCTGATTACATATGGTTCACCATTTGTAATTTTCTGTTCTACTTCTTCTTTTGATAAAGAAAGACAGTGTTTATCATATTTACCAATGCCGTTTTCATCTTTTAGACTTTCTAGTCTTTCTTTAGAGCAAAAACAATAATATGCGCCACCCAGTTCAACTAGCTTTTTAGCATAGTCAAGATATATTTGTTTTCTTTCACTTTGAATATATGGACCATATGCACCACCAACTAATGGAGATTCATCTACAGTCATATTTGCCGTTTCTAAAGTTTTGTATATAACATCAACTGCGCCTTCAACTTCTCTTTCTTGATCTGTGTCTTCAATTCTTAAAATAAATTTACCATTATTATGTCTAGCAAATAGATAAGCATATAGAGCTGTTCTTAAATTTCCTATATGCATAAATCCTGTTGGGCTTGGTGCAAAACGTGTTCTAACTTCCATGTTAATTACTCCTATATATTTCCATCTTTTTACATACAAAACCACTAGAAACTAGTGGCTTTAATGTGTATGTTTTATTTGTATATTTTCTTATTCAGGTTTGTTTTTTAAGGACTCAATAATTTCTGCAATTCTATCTAAATCATCTCTTGAAAAATAGTCAATAACAATTCTACCTTTGTTGTCATTACCAACAACTTTAACCTTTGTCATAAAGACATGTTTCATATCATTTACAAGATTTTTTAGCTCTAAAGTCAGTTTTACTTTTTTCTCTTTAGACATTTGAGGTTTTTCAGGTGGTGGATTTAGGTATACTCTTACCTTATGTTCAAGCTCCCTAACTGTCATTTGTCCATCAGCAGCCTCATATGCAAAATCTATTTGATCTTCTTCATTTGTTATTGGAATTAGGGCTCTTGCATGTCCAGCAGATAGTCTATCTTGTGTAACTAAACTTTTAACTTCTTCGTTTAATTGTAGTAACCTTAAAGTGTTTGCAACACTACTTCTTGCTTTACCAATTCTTGCTGCAAGTTGTTCTTGAGTGTATCCATTTAATGTTGCTAAATCTTGTAAAGCCTCTGCTTCTTCAATTGCATTTAAGTTTTCTCTTTGCAAATTTTCTATAAGAGAAATTTCACGAATCATGTCATCGCCAAGACCTTCTTTTATGATTGCAGGAACTGTTTTAAAGTTTTGAGCTCTTGCAGCTCTGTATCTTCTTTCACCAGCAACAATCATATATTTATCTTCATCTTTTTTGACTAAGATAAGAGGTTGCAAAATACCATGAACTTTTATCGATGCTTCTAGTTCTTTTTGTTCTTCTTCACCAAAATATTTTCTTGGTTGGTTTTTGTTTGGGAAAATCTTTTCAATTTCAAGATCATAAACTCTTGTACCTTCTAAAACTTCTTTTGGCGCAACAGAAACAGATGCATCTTTAATGTTTTCTAACAACTGGGTTAAACCCTTACCATATTTTTTAACCATAAGATAAATCTCCTTTATTTATATTTCTTCCTTATAAAAGGTGCTATACGATATTTAGTATATTTGTTTTTAAGTGATACCAAGTGTTGATATTTAATATATTTGTTTTTAATTGAAATCAACTATTGTTTTTTGTTTTTGTGAAATCAATTATTGCTTTTTTAATTTGATAACAAGTGTTTTTCTAACTTATATCAAGTGTCACTTTTATGTTTCTTTTATTGATATCAAGTATTGTTTTTATCACAATGGATTTGTAGTTATTTTTTTATGTGATCTTGGATATTTTGCATCTAGTGTATTTGTCTTTTGTATATATATAATATTTCGTTTGTTATCTTCAAGATCTAGTCTTTCAACATCTAATATTTTCAAGTTTAATTTTTCAAGGGCAGACTCTGCTTCTTTAATTTCTTTGTCAACTTCAGGGCCTTTGTATGCAATTATCTTTCCATTAACACTGACAAAAGGGGCAAGATATTCTACAAGTTCTCTCAGTGGTGCAAAAGCTCTAGCAGTGCAGATATCATATTTTTCTCTATATTTTTCATATCTTCCAATATTTTCTGCTCTTTCATGAATTGCTTCAATATTATCTAGTGAAAGAAGTTCAATAGTGGAATTTAAAAAGTTTACCTTTTTTCTTGTCGCTTCAACCATTAAAAAATCAAGGTCAGGTCTTAATATTTTTAGAGGTATTGCAGGAAACCCAGCACCAGAACCAATATCTATAACCTTTGAATTTAACGGAAACTTTCTGTATGCGATGACACTGTCTAAAAAGTGTTTTATTACAATATCTTCATCTTCTACTATGCTTGTTAAGTTAATCCTTTTATTTGATTCCTTTAAATATTTTGCATATTCAACAAAAGATTCAATTTTATTTGATTCATATTCAATCTTGTATTTATCAAAATATTTTTTAATTAAACTCTCTAGCATATTTTTTTATTTGTAATATATTTAAATTTTAGTCTGTGAAACAATCACAAAATTAGCATATCATAGATATGTCAAAAGAGCAATAAAAAGCAGTGTAAGCGACTAACTTCAATAAATTATCGCTTTTTTATCTTGTGAAACAATTAAAAAATGAAAAAATATTCTAAAAATTGGGTTCAACATTGAAAAGTTTTTAAGAGAAAAGTTGAGGATAAATAGGGCGTTTTAATAAAGATATATTAGTTTTTTGATGTTCAAAATATTTAAGGCATTAAAAGCATTTTTAGTAAAGATATATTAGTTTTTTGATGTTTAACATATTTAAGGTTTTTAATGCATTTCTTATGGACTCATATGAGTTTTTTGATATGTTTTTTGTTTTATTACTAACATTATGAAAATATTGCAATATATTCCCCTTTATCCTTAAAAAAAGTCGTAAAAGTGCTCCATTTGTTGTATAATAAACCTAATTCCTAAAGTGAAAAATCAAAGATAAATTAGGTTAGCAGATGAAAAAATATGAAATATTAAAAAAGAACAAACTTTATGACAATGTTCACGAATATGAAATTTATGCACCACTTGTTGCAAAAAATGCAAGACCTGGTCAATTTATCATTTTACGTGTAGATAAAGATGGAGAACGAATTCCTTTTACCATTTGTGGTTATGATAAAAAAAGAGGCACCATTAAAATTTTAGTGCAAACTTTAGGATATTCAACATTAAAACTTTCTTTGAAAGAAGAAGGTGATGCTTTAGAAGATTTTGTAGGTCCTTTAGGAATACCAACAGATCTTACAAAATATGAAAACATTTTGTTAATTGGTGGTGGTATTGGCATTGCTGTAATTTATCCTCAAGTTTCATTTTTACATTCCATTGGCAAAAAAGTAGATGTAATAATAGGGGCAAGAACAAGAGAGCTTTTAATGTATGATGAACCAATTGCAAAAGCATCAAAAAATCTATATATGATGACAGATGATGGTTCATATGGTGAAAAAGGTTTTGTTACTGCAAAACTTGAAGAGCTGTTAAAAACAAAAACATACGATGTTGTAATGACAGTAGGCCCAGTTATGATGATGAAAGCAGTTTGCGACATTACCAAAAAAGCGAACATAAAAACAATCATATCTATGAATAGCATCATGGTCGACGGTACTGGAATGTGTGGTTGTTGTAGAGTAACAGTAGATGGAAAAACAAAATATGCTTGTGTAGATGGCCCAGAATTTGATGGACATAAGGTTGATTTTCTAGAACAAAGAGAAAGGGGTGCATACTACAAAGAACAAGAACAAGAAGCATATTGCAAATTAAGAAAAACATTGCATCAAGATCATTATTGCTAAAAGCATGCTCAAAATGTAGAAAAGTAAAAACAAAAGATATAAAAAAGCATGTTTACAATATAGAAAAAAACAAAGTTAAAAAACATTGAATCAATAGATTATTGCTAAAAAGCATACTCACAATGTATAAAAACAAAGAAAAACAGGTATAATCATGAAAAATAGAAATAAACCAAGATTGCAAGATCCAATTGAAAGAGGTAAAAACTTTAATGAAGTCAGTTTGGGTTTTGATGAAGAAACTGCAATATTAGAAGCAAATAGATGTATTCAATGCAAAAAACCTTTTTGCATGGAAGGTTGTCCTGTTAGTGTAAATATTCCTGGTTTCATTTTACAGCTTAGAACAAAAAATTTTGACGAAGCCTCAAAAATATTAAAAGAAACTAATATGCTACCTGCTGTTTGTGGTAGAGTTTGTCCTCAAGAAACTCAATGTGAATCAAAATGTATTTTAGGAAGAAAGGGCGAAAGCGTAGCAATAGGATCTCTTGAAAGATTTATTGGTGATTATGCCATTAAAAATGCAAAGCCTAAGGAAATAAAAAATGTTGCAAAAGGAAAGGTTGCAATTGTAGGATCTGGTCCTGCGGGGTTAACTTGTGCAGCAGATTGTAGAGCAAATGGACTTGATGTCACCATTTTTGAATCATTACATGAACCTGGTGGTGTTTTAACTTATGGCATCCCTGAATTTAGACTTCCAATTAATATTGTTAAAAGTGAAATACAATCTCTAAAAGAAATTGGCGTTGACATAGAGTTAAATGTTGTCATTGGAAAAACGATTTTCATAGAAGAACTTTTAGAAGAATATGATGCAATCTTTTTAGGTTCTGGTGCAGGACTTCCAATTTTTTTAGAAATGGAAGGAGAAAATCTTCCAGGTGTATATAGTGCAAATGAATATTTAACAAGAGTTAATTTAATGGGTGCATACAAAAAAGATTCTGCTACACCTTTAGTTAAGGGTAAAGTAGTTGCAGTCGTTGGTGCAGGAAACGTTGCAATGGATAGTGCAAGAACTGCATTGAGACTTGGAGCAGAAAAAGTAATGATAGTATACAGAAGATCTAGAAAAGAAATGCCTGCTAGGCATGAAGAAATTGAACATGCAGAAGAAGAAGGTATCGAATTTATTCTTTTAACAAATCCAGTTAAGATTTTAGGCAAAAGTCATGTTGAAGGTATGGAAGTTGTTAAAATGGACCTTGGCGAAGAAGATGAAAAAGGAAGAAGAAGGCCAATTCCAATAGAAGGCAGCAATTATTTCATCGAATGCGATCAAGTAATTATGGCACTTGGAGCAAGTCCAAATCCTTTAATTGTAAATTCTTGTCCAGAATTAAAAACTGGTAGAAATGGAGTTTTAATAGTCGATGAAAACTTAGAAACTTCCATAAAAAATGTTTTCGCTGGTGGCGATGCAACTAGTGGTTCTGCTACAGTTATTCAAGCAATGGGTGCAGGCAGAAGGGCAGCAAAATCAATTGTTGAAAGATTGAAGAGCAAATAAAAAATGCAATTATTAAATGTTGAAAAATAAGTAGCAAATACAATTATTAAAACATTGAAAAACAGTATAAAAAATAGATTCAATATTGTAAGTAAAATAGAGTTGAAAAATAAATAAAAGATTTAATGTTGTAACGAAAGGCAACATTTACTAAAAGATAAAAAAGCATTAGAAAAAATGAGTAAAAAGTTTCCTAAAATAACTAAATGGTTTAGATTAGACAGATCTGCAGATATTTATCCTATGAGTATAACTAGGACTGCACAAAGCAACTATATAGTATCTGCTGAACTTGTCGATAATATTGATGAAGAAGTTTTAGAAAAAGCAGTAGATAAAGCATTAAATAGATTTCCAGCATTTAGAGTCCAACTTAGAAGGGGTGTTTTTAGATATTATCTTGAAAAGAATAACTCAACTCCAAAAATATGGAATGATAACGGAGTAGAGTTTGAACCGATTGATTTTTTGAAAAACAAAAGATTTTTATTCAGAATTAAAGTATATAAAAATGTTATGTCAATGGATTTTTTCCATGGGCTTGCAGATGCCACTGGTGCAGTTGAATTTTTAAAAACCATCCTTTACACATATTATGAAATGCTAGGTGAAAATGTAGGTGAACCCGTTGATGTCAAAAATGCAGAAGAAAAAGCTGATAAAAGCGAACATGCTGATGATGTTCATAAATATTTTAAGAAGTTCAAATTAAATGATCCAGTCGTAAAAAGAATGATTGGTAAAAACTGTTATGGTATTAAAGATAAAAAATTTAAATCACCAGGCTATGCCTTAACTCAGGTAAAAATGGACGCTAAAAGCGTTCTAGATGTAGCCCGTTTGCACGATCTTACAGTAACAGAACTTTTAGCAGGAATAATTTTACTGGGCGTAAATAATGTATTTGATAATCCTAAGAACAAGACTTTAGTTGCGATGATTCCAGTAGATTTGAGAAAACATTTTGACTCTAATACAATGCAAAATTTCACAACTATGGTTAGATGTAAAATAGAGCCTTCAAAAGTAAATCCTGATATAATTTCATATTCCAATGCAATCAAAAAAGAGTTAAGGGCAGCTATTAAAGACAAAGATGCACTACAAGCACAACTATCTTTATCTGCACTTTTATCAAAAAATCCTTTAGTTAAAATATTACCACTATTTGTTAAAAACCTTTTTGTTAAATTACCAAAGTTTTTCGCTGTTGGAACAAAACAAACAATGATAGTTACAAACATAGGGTTAAAAAAAGCACCCCCAATGCTTTATGAAAAAGTAGAAAAGGTATCAGTTCATCCAAACGTATCAAATAAAGTGCCAATAAATGTTGGAATAATATCTTTTGGCAACACATTAACCATTAATTTTACAAGAAAATTAGTCTATCCAAAACTTGAACTTGCTGTTGTAGATATGCTAAAAGAACTTGGCATTGAAACATATGTTTATGCAAACGCAAGGGCAGAAAAGACACACATGCATAATCATCAAAAGGAATTAAAAAAGAAAAACAAAGAAAAGTTTAAAGAGACATTAGATAAAGATATATCATTGCTAAAGAAAGATAAAAATCAATAGCATAACTTGTAATCTTTTAGTACAAAAATCTAAGAAAAACAAACAGTTGAGTCACTTGTAAAAAAGTGGCTTTTTTTATGGATAAATTAATATACAAGTTGCTTTTAATAAAGCGGCTTTTTTATGGATAAATCAACACACAAGATACTTTTAACGGAGTGGCTTTTTTT
>DUUO01000014.1 GCA_012841525.1 Clostridiales bacterium | reverse complement strand
TGAAGAGAGGATTTAATGGGATTTGCAAACGAATTTGTAATATTGCTTAAAGGTTTAACATTGGAAGTTGTTTTACTGTTGATACTTGGTGTTGCTTTAATAATTTTTGAAATGGCAAGGCCTAGTTTTGGTATATGTGCAACCATAGGTGCTGCATTATATATCTTAGGGATGGTAATGAGAGTTGCAGTTAAAGACGGCAATGCTTTAGCACAAATATTTTTCCTACTCTTTTTTGCTATGATATTGATTTTAGCCTTTTTTATAGGCTCACTTATGACATTTAAAAAAGCTTGGCTATATCGTTCACATATATCTTTATGTGAAGAGTCAAATGCTGAAGGTGATGATCAAATGGGTGTTTGCATAGATATACCACAAGATAACAAGAAGCATAAAAAAAGTGTCATTATTACTGATTCAGTTATTCGCACTAAACATGTAGAACATAAAACAAATGAAAGTGTTGAAGAAAGTGATGAAGTAGTTTTTGAAGTTGAAGACAGTAGTGAAGACAAAGAGATTTAGTAGACAAAGAGATTTAGTAGACAAAGAGATTTAGTAGACAAAGAGATTTAGTAGACAAAGAGATTTAGTTATTATTTTTTAGAAAACATTTCACGGAGGTTTTGTAATGGGTAAAAGAAAAGCAGGGGTTTTGCTACCTGTTAGTGCATTGATGAGTGAATATGGTATAGGGGATTTTGGAGAAAATGCTAGATTTTTTGTAGACTATATTACAGAAATTGGATTTAAGGTGTGGCAAGTTTTGCCAATAACTACAATAGGAGCAGGTAATTCACCATATAGTGCAGTTTCTGCATTTGCTGGAAACTATATGCTTATTGATATTACAGCTCTTGGCGATAATTTAGTAACACGTGAAGAATTATCTCAATTTGTTGTCATTGCACCTCACAAAGTAGAATATCATTTTGCAAGAATGAATAAGCGAAAAGTTTTAGAGTTAGCATATTCTAGAATAGATGATGAATATAGAAAAAATGTTTTAGCATTTGCAGAAAAAGAAACATCATGGCTATATGACTATGCAATGTATATGTCTATTCGTGATAAAAAACTAGAAAGTTTAGAAAATAAAGAAGGTGTAAATGTTGAATGGCAAACTTGGGATGCACCGCTTAGAGATAGAAAAAAAGATGCTTTAGATAAATTTTATAAAGAAAATAGTAGACTAGTGGAATACTACTATTTTGAACAATATGTATTTTTCAAACAATGGCTTGAATTAAAAGAATATGCAAATGATCAAGGTGTAGAAATTTTTGGTGATATGCCAATTTATGTTTCCCTAAATTCAAGTGATGTCTGGGCACATAGAGATATTTTTATGCTAGATTCTGATGGTAATCCTACAGAAGTTGCAGGAGTTCCACCAGATTATTTTGCTAAAGATGGTCAACTCTGGGGCAATCCTTTATATAATTATCAAAAATTAAAACATAGAGATTATGATTGGTTTATTAATCGTATTTTACATAATTTTAAATTTTATGACATATTGAGGATTGATCATTTTAGAGGTTTATGTGAATACTGGTCAGTTCCTACTACTGCTTTAACTGCAAAAGAAGGAGAGTGGAAAAAAGGTCCTGGCTTAGATTTATGGAAAGCATTAAGAAAGAAAGTAAAAGATCCTAAAATTGTTGCAGAAGATTTAGGTTTAATAGATGGAAAAGTTGAACAATTTTTATGTGATTCTGGTTTTCCAGGAATGAGAGTTTGGCAATTTGGTTTTGATGGCACAAAAACTAATCCTCATCTCCCATATAACTATATTAAAAATTGCGTAGCATATACAGGAACTCATGATAATGATACAACTTTAGGTTGGCTTCAAAAGTTAGATTATTTAACCAGAAAAAATGTTTTAGAGTATATTGGTGTTAGTGAATCTGAGAGTTGGGGTGCAGGTGGTAGATATAGTACAGGTGTTCATGCAATTGCAAGAATGTTATTTGAAAGTTCTGCAAATTTAGTAATTATGCCAGTTCAAGATTTATGTGCGTATGGTAGCGATACAAGAATAAATGTTCCAGGTGTTGCAAAGGGCAATTGGGAATATCGCTGCACTTTATCTGCTTTAGATGATGTTGATATAGATTACTATAGATTTTTAATCAATGCATATGGCAGATGAACCTAAGATATCACGGTATTTTTAATGAACTGTTATGAATTTTAATCAACGCATAAGTTAGATAAACCTAAAACATCAAAGTATATTTTGATAAGACATAAATATGTAAATTTAACTAAACTAAATTGAAAAACAACTGAAATAGTAAAAAGTATGGTGTAATATAGTAGATTATATATCATACTTTTATTATTATATTAGATATGTAAATGCCATAGTTAAGTGTAATAAATAAAATTTTATTATTTTAATTTGTAAATAAATAGAGAATAAAAAAGCAAATGCGGCATTGAAAATATAGGAATAGAATGAAAAAAAGAAATTCAATTTTAATAATGCTTTTATTAATCGTAGTTTTAATGACTTCTATTTTTTTGGCTAGTTGCAAAAAAGAGCCAGCAGAAAAAGAGCATTGGATTAATGTATTAAATACTGTAGAAAAACCTCAAGATTTTGCAGATTATGAATTGGATATTGAATGGGTTACTGAATTAAAACCTGATAGACCAATTGTAATAATCTTTAATGGATATAAAGAATATGATAAAAAAGAAAAATTAGCCTTAGATAGAAAAGCATATATTCAAGAAGGAAAACAAATACTACATGAAAATGCAAAACAAAAACTTAATGTAGAGTTGTTAAAAGATGAAGAAGATTCCATATCTTTAACAAGATTTTGGGAAGATGAAGGATTTTCTGTAGGAATTTTTCACTATGAACGTTTTGCTGATATGGTAGATAGCAAAGGTAAGGTTTTAGATTTTAGTTATAAAATTTTTGATAGAACTAAAAATGAATATAAAACAAAAGATGGAATAAAGACTGCATCTTTTAATTTATTAGAAGCTTTTGTAACAGCATATAATAAGCATGTTATTGAACCTAGAATTTCAACAAAATCACTTTCTACATATTTAGGAGGAAAAAGACCTTTTGAAGTTAGGTTTATTGGCCATAAAGGTGGAGCAAATTTTGCTACAGCCGCTGCAGATTATCTATATAACTTAAACGATTCTTTACCTGAAAATGAAAAAATTGATAGATATTTGCCAAATAGATTAGCACTATTAAATCCATATTGGTCAAACACCTTAGTAACAGATGTAAATATCGATTACATTAAAGAAAAGAATGAATATGATATTCCCTCAAGACTAACAAGTCTTTTGACATATAATAAATTAGTCATTCCAAATTTATCAAAAAAAGGCGTTGTTTTTGAAGTGTACCAAGCAAACAGTACCCACTTTAAATCATATGATGAAATTTATCATGGCGTTGAAGAAAAAGAAAATGGTGGTCAATGGACATATAACTGGAAAGAGGGGACTGATACAAATGCTTATGATCTAATTAAAAAAACAGTGGCATATATGGAATTTAGAGAGTCTATTACTAAAAGCTTTTTTGGAACAGAAACTTCAGGCTTTTATGATAGATACGATAGAGTTATTTTAGATTGGTATTTATATTCAGTTCAAGGTTCAGATGCACTAAATAATTCTTATAAACTTCCAAATGGAGAGTGGCCAACATTTGATACACCAGACTATTCTAGTTATAACCACACAACTTCAATAAAATATGGAATGAGTGCATGGACATCAACTGTATACTTAAAAGTTATGCAAGGGCATGTATATAAAATGGAAAGATATGAAATAGGTTATGGAGATACACCTTCAAAATATTTACCATTTACAATGCAAGAATTTAGTTCAAATATTAAGCAATCATCTGATTTTGATTTGAAAGACGGTGGTTTTTTTGTCGCAGGATATGTCTATGAAACTTTTGATGATACAGATTTTGTAAATCTTGCACAAAATGGAAAAATTGCAAATGCAGAAGTAAGATTAGAAATTAGCATCTCAGATCAAAGCACAAAACCAGAGATTTTCACAACTAGAACGGATGAAAATGGATTTTATAAAATACATTTAGGTGAAAAATATTTACAAACTGGAACAAATAATAACTCATACGATTTAAGATTATCCGTTTATTTAGGTTCTGTTAATGCTGTAACGCAATATAAGCAATATATAAATTACAATGTTAAAAGCAATACTCCAATTTATGAATTAATAGATATTGCCTCAATCAATAGACCAACAAATAAATCTGACGATGATAAATATAGACTTGGTGTTAGTGATGAACATAAATATTTTGTTATCATCAAAAACTGTGGCTTAACAAGGGTAGAGGAATAAAAAAATTTTATATCTTATGTAATATCATAATTTATTAAATTAAACAAAAAACATTAATTATTCAAAATACGCTTGTTAAAAATTTATTTCACAAAACGCAGTATTCAAAACGCAATATTATAAAATATATAAAATTTGCCTCTAGAAAAAACATAAAAAATGTAATACAATAGCATTGCAGTAAGTGATGCTATTTTTTTATGAAATAGACCAAAAAAGGAGCAACATTGTGGAAAACAATATTCAAGATAATGAGATTTTTGGAAATAAAAATCCAGAAATTTCTCAGAAAACATCGACAGATGAAAATGAGGAGAAATCAAAAAATATATCATCAGATGCCATAAATAGCGAAAATGGGAAGCCTGAAAGTGCATTATTAGATGAGACAGGTGAAAAGAAAGAAGAATCTGAAAGCACCTTGTCAGATGAGACAGGTGA
>DUUO01000081.1 GCA_012841525.1 Clostridiales bacterium | reverse complement strand
TAAAAAATTTAAGATAAAATATTATTTTTTATCTTCTTCGTACATAATTTTACCTAATTCGTCGTAAAAAGTACTAATATCTTTAAATTGTTTATGAACAGAAGCAAATCTTACATATGCAACATTATCCAATTTTTTTAATTCTTCCATAACATATTCGCCAATTAATTTGCTAGAAATTTCATCTGAAGCATTTGCATATATCTTTTTTTCTATTCTATCCACTGCTTCATTTATACTTTCTGTAGACACAGGTCTTTTTTCACAAGCTTTTAATATTCCATTTTTTACCTTGGAAATATCAAAAGTTTGTCTTTCTTGATTATTTTTTATAACACGAATAGATATAATTTCTATTCTCTCATAAGTTGTATATCTTTTATTGCAATTTAAACACTCACGACGTCTACGAATAGCACTACAATCTTCGCTTACTCTACTATCAACTACTTTGCTTTCTAAACTATCACAATATGGACATTTCATAAACAATCTCCTATTACAATTACAAAATTATACAAATTCAAAATATGGTTAGAACATTTCCATCAATATTTTTATAAAACCAAACATAATTTTATAAAATTTGTATTATCGTTTATTTTTCATTCGTTTTACAAATGAAGGTATGGATTTATCTTCGCCAAGATTCATACGTGAAGGCGGTAAGTTAGAATCTGTATTGATATTATTTTGTTTTGAATCTTCCTCCTTTTCATCAGATCCTGAATCAAATCCATAAATTTTTTCCATTTTTTTATCAGCTTGTTCTTTATCAAAAATCGGCTTTTGAATTGTTTTATATTTACTGGTTCCATCTGCTTTAACATCAAACCCTGTAGCAACAACTGTAATAACAACTGATTCATCTAAGGTATCATCAATTCCCATTCCAAAAATAATATTAGCTTTACTATCAACAACTTCCCTAATTAAGCTAACACTATCATTTACTTCTTCCATTGTTAAATCCATACCACCAGTAACATGAACTATAATTCCAGTAGCACCTTGGATATTTGTCTCAAGAAGAGGACTTTGAACAGCTTGTCGAACTGCATCTAGTGTTCTATTTTCACCAGATCCATGTCCAATACCTATATGTGCATAACCTTGGGATTTCATGATTGTTTTAATATCAGCAAAATCCAAGTTAATTAAAGATGGAGTTGCAATGATATCTGTAACTCCTTGTATCGCTTGGCGAAGCACATCATCTGCAACTTGAAAAGCTTTTATAAATTGAGTTCCTTTAGGAACAAAATCTTGTAATCTTTCATTTGGTATTACAAGCAAAGTGTCAACATATGGCTTTAATTTTTCTATGCCTTTATTTGCATTTTCCATTCTTCTTTCACCTTCCATTTTCGCAAAAGGCTTAGTGACTACAGCCACGGTTAAAATTCCCATTTCTTGTGCCATTTGAGCTATAATTGGAACAGCACCTGTGCCCGTGCCTCCACCCATTCCTGCTGTAATAAAAAGCATGTCTGCATCTTTGATTGCATCTTTAATTTCTTCTTTACTTTCTTCAGCTGCTCTTGCTCCAATTTCTGGATCTGAACCTGCTCCCAAACCTTTCGTTACTGTAGGCCCAAGTTGAATATTTAAACTCGCTTTTGATGCATTTAATGCTTGTAAATCTGTATTTGCATTTATAAATTCTGCTGAATTAACTTTTGCAAAAATCATTCTATTTACAGCATTGTTACCACAACCTCCAACACCAATTACTTTGATATTTGCAATTCCATAGCCATTTGCCATATGTTTTCCTCCTATCTAGACTTTTGTCTAAACTTATTTTTGATTTTATTTATTAATTTCTTGAAAGAAAAAGAAGGTTTTTGATATCCTTTGTCAATTAACAATATGAGTGCAGCAAGAGATGAGTCTGAATATTTATTTAGTTGTGGAATGGAAGGTGCAACAAAAGAAATTTGACGATTTAATATTTTTGAAAAGACCTCTTTTATTCCTATCATTGTTCCAAGTCCTGCCCCAGTAATTATTACAGGAACACTTTGAGGGATATTACTTGGACACATATTAATGGCTTTTTCCATTATGGCAGCGATATCTTCTAATCGTGCTAAAACTATTTCATTAACAATTCGCATGTTATATGCATAATTGTCTTTTTTTATGAAAATAACATACTCATCTTCTGTTATAGGTTTAATATTTAAGTTTACTTTTTTCAGTAATTCTAATGAATGTTCAAATGGAATTTCATTAACAATTGTTAAATCCGCTGCAATATTTCCACTACCAAGTGAAAAAGATATCGAATAAACTATTCCATCTCCTTGAACATAGTTAACTGTTGTTGAAATATAACCATAATCAACAAAAATAACACCTTGATCTCTTACATTTTCAGGAATTAAAAACATAACTTCCGCTAAAATAGAGGAAGTGTAATTAAATTTTACTCCATTACTTTGTGCAATTGAATCAAATAATTTAATGAAACTTTTTTCACAAAGCACATAAGAAATCAATCCAGAAAGTTTATTCACATTTTTGCCAATAGGATTAATTACTTTTTCTTTATCATCTAACAAATAATATATAGGTGCTGTGCTGATTGCGATTTGATTTTCTTCATTAAGACTATCTCTACCTGTTTCAAACAAAAAAGCCACATCTTTATCATTTACTTTTCTGCGTACGCCTAAATCATAGTCAACATGTTGACAGACTACACTAGTAAATTCACCAGGTACGCCAATTAAAATTTCATCCAATGATATAAATGTTGTCTCTTCGCATTCTTTAATGAGAGAACTTATTTTTGAAAAAAGCTCCTGTACATCAAAAAATTCACCATCTTGATAACCTTCATATGGTAAAGCCTTATGATATAGATATGCATTGCTATATTTCGTATCAATAAGAGCTAATCGAATTTGCCCTGATGAAACATCAATAATCGATATTTTTTTTGACATATGACATCCTTTATAATATTAAAATTATACTATATATAGTGTAATGCAGTCAATAAAACCACAAACTCTGCACATTTTCAATTTTTCTTAAGCTAAATACTTTTATAATGCTTGCATACTTTTTGTAATATTAACTGTAATATTTTTCTATGTAAGCATTGTAAAAATCATTAAACTTCGTATCAATATTTTCCTTTTCTTTGTCCGTTGGGTCTTTAGATTGAAAAACATATACTTTAAACGAATCTCCAGATTGAGTAAAAAAAGTTATTTCTTGATCCTTAATTTCTATTTTATTAAATATTGCTCTTATTGCATCAATATCCCAAACCTTTAACATAGACAAAGTAACATATTTTACTGTCATTAATTCTTTATTGTCAAAGTTAACTTTATTGTCAAAGTTAACATTGTTTTTTAATTTATAGTCTGTAATCGGTATCAATGTTTTTTGAAAAGATTCACCTTTATCTTCTTTATTTAATTGAAAATCAACATCTGCAAGATATTTTTTTCCTTTTTCTGATTCTATCAAAAACAAAGGGTTACGTACCTGCACTTTTAAAATAATTTTATTAGGAAAAACTCGTTCAATATCATAAATTTCAATAGAACGATCAGAATTTGCCCTATTTACTTTTGTTTTAATAGTCGTTTCATTGATGTTTAATATACTTTCTCCAAGTTGCAATTCAGAATCTGCAATTATGTCTGCTGGGGAAACTTCTTCTTGTTTCCCAATCAACAAGACTTTAATTGATTTAACATTAAAAATTCCACCTAGTACGCTAACTAGTGCAACTAATAATATACATATAAACAAAACGGCTATTTTCTTTTTCATGAAACTACTATTTATTTGTTATTGAATCTAACAATTTATCGAAAACATTATCCTTATTAGATTTATCTTCTTTAACTATTGCCATAGGAGTTACATCTTCATGATTGTCTAAAGCATTTGCCATAACATCATTTCTTTGTGTATTTACAGATAATATAATACAAGATATTATTGCCACTACAATTAAATAGATTGCAACAAAAATTTTACCTTGATTTGTAAGTTTTTTGGCTGCATTGACCTTTGTTTTTGCTTTAATATTCTTTTTAATTTTTGGCGTATTTGTGTTAATAATGGTTTGTTTTTTGCCATAAAATTCTTCTTCTGACAAAAGCTTTCCAGGTTCTTTTCTATGTATTTGAGCATTCATGTATTCTTCATAATTTTGATAATGCAAATCATCATTATTATTTACTGTTTCATTGTCTACAATAAAATTATCTGTATCTGAAACACTTTCTTCTGCACAATAATTAGAGATAGCATTTTGTTCATGTTTTCTTTTTTCTTGCATAAAAAGATCATATCCTGTTAAGTCATCATTAAATCCGACATCAAATATGCTGTTTGTTTGAGATGCAGCAATATCTCTTCGTAATGTAACCATTTTTTTCTCCTTTATTTTTTTTGTGCAATTCTTAATTTTGCGCTTTTTGATCTACTGTTGTTTTCTATTTCTTTCGCACTTGCAGTAAGTGGTTTTTTTGTTAAAATTTCTATTTCACTTTTTTTGTTGCAAGTGCAAATTGGACTCATCTTATCACATATACAACTTTTTTCTAATTCAACAAATGTTTGTTTAACTATTCTATCTTCTAGTGAGTGGAAAGAAATAATGCATATCCGTCCTCCCCTTTTTAATAATCTTGTCAAACTCACAATACATTCGGATAGTTTTTCTAACTCTTTATTAACTTCAATTCTTATAGCTTGAAATGTCTTTTTAGCAGGATGACCAGAACCATAATTGTTTTTTATTTGATATGCTTTTTTTGTAATATCTGCTAATTCAGTGGTTGTTTTTATTGGATTTATTTCTCTGCTTTTTATTATTTGCTTTGCTATAAATCTTGAATATTTTTCCTCTCCATAAGAAAAAAGTATTTCAACTAATTCTTCATATGAATAACCATTGACAACATCATAGGCTGTTATATCAGTATCTTTGGACATTCTCATATCCAAAGGTGCATCTATCATGTAACTAAAACCTCTTGCTGCATCATCAATTTGATGAGAAGACACTCCAAGATCTAACAATACGCCATCTACTTTTTCAATATTTAAGTTATGTAAGTTAGATACAAGGTTTTTATAATTATCATTTATATAGATAATATTTTTACTGCTTGGTATTTCTCTTTTCGCTTCTTCTATGGCTTCAATATCAATATCATTGCAAATCAACAAGCCATTTTTATCTAAAAGTTTAAATATTTCTCGACTATGTCCACCACCACCTACTGTGCCATCAACATAAATCCCATTACTTTTTATATTTAAGCCAGAAATAACTTCATTTAGCAAAACAGGAGTATGATAACTTGACATTTTATGCCTCTATATCTCTTCTAAAGTTGAAAAAGCGTCATCGAAATTATTGCTTTCGTTTTCCATCATAGCTTTATAATTTTCTTCTGACCAAATTTCCATTCTCTTGTTTACTCCAATGAAAACCATTTTTTTTGTAATACCAGCGTGTTTTCTTAATTTTGGTGCAAGAACAAATCGCCCTTGAGAATCTTCAGTTGGTTCATCAACAGATGCCATAATTTGACGAACGGCCTTTTGCTGGGCAGAATTAGATATTTTTGTCGTTGCTTCAAGTTTTCGAGCATAATGTTCAAAACTTTCTTTATCCATGACAAATAAACAGCCATCGCTTCCATTTGAAATGTAAAATTTTTCACCAATAAGTGAACGAAGTTTAGATGGAATTCGCATTCTATTCTTGTCATCTAATTGAATATAATACTCCCCAAAAAATATCACTATTCATTCCTCCCATATTTATAATCCTATTCTACTATAAAAATTTTCCACTTTCAACCACTAAAACAATTTTAGGCATTTAAAATATAAAAAAAATTATTTAAAAAACAAAAAAAAACAAAATTAAAAAATATTTAATTTCAAAAAAACAAATGTTCTTTATGTTAATGAGACAATAAACTTACTTAAATTGAACTAATATGAAAACATCTTAAAATATAAAACAATTAAAAATATCTGTGGTTAGAAATCCCTACAATAAACAATTATCAATCAAAACTGGATCATGATTTATCATATCAGTTGAAACTAAAAAATATGATATTTCATCTTTTTTTATTACTTGATTTGTTAAACTAACAGTACCATGCAAATGGCCATAAACCACTGCATAAACTTCATATTTTTTCAATAATGATGTAAATTTAGATGACTGGCGTATAGAATTGAATGGTGGATAATGCATTAATACAAAAATTTTTTCTTCTTGTTCACGCAGTTTTGCAGCTTTTGATAAACTTAATTCTAGTCTTATTTCTTCTCTTTTTAATATTTTCTCATCGTTTTCAGATAATTTTTCACCTACCTCGGGAACCTGCCATCCCCTAGTTCCGCAAAAAATTTTATTTTCAATTTTAATTGCATTGTTTTGAATAGCAAACATCCCGCTAGGCAAAATAGACTTAACTTTTGCATAAGAATTCCACCAATAGTCGTGATTGCCTTTAATAATTATTTTTTTTCCTGGCAATTTATCAAAAAACATTAAATCAATTTTTGCATCCTCTAAGCTTTTAGCCCAAGATATATCGCCTGGAATTAAAACAACATCATCAGGCAAAATCTTTGATAGCCAATTTTTTTCTATTTTCAACAAATGATCTTTCCAATTATCACCAAATATATCCATTGGCTTTTCTTGATTTGATGATATATGTAAATCACTTATGGCAAATACTCTCATAATTTTTCCTTCATTATAAAAAGCAATAATTTCTTCTAATCCCTGTGTTTATTTTAATTCAAAATATCGCTTTTTGTAATTTAAAACATCACTTTTTTGTTTATTATCAAAAATTTTTATATTTGGACAGCCCTTTTTATAATGCTTAAAACTTCTTCTTTTCCAGTTTTTTTAAACGACGATACTAATATAACATCTTCAACACCTACGCCAAGTGCTGCAGCAATTGTTTTTTTACTTGTGTTCATTTGTGAGCGAGTTATTTTATCAGCTTTGGTTGCAATAACAGAAAAAGGAATATTGTGAGCATATAGGTAGTCAACCATCATAATATCTTCTTCGGAGGGAGTTCTTCTTGAATCAATCAAAACAAAAACCATTACTAAAGAGAGTGTTTTTTCAAAATATGATTCTATTAAATATGACCACTTTTCTTTTTCTTTTAATGAAACCTTTGCAAAACCATAACCTGGTAAATCTACAAAATAAAACTGACCATTATTTAATTCAAAATAATTTACTAATCTCGTTTTGCCTGGCTCTTTTGATGTTTTAGCCAAGTTTTTTTGATTTACAATATAATTAATTAATGTTGATTTGCCAACATTAGATTTGCCAACAAAAGCAATCTCTGGAATGTTTGTTTGCTTAATTTGAGAAATGTTACCTGCTGAAGTTTCAAATTTAGCATTGGTAATTTTCATTTGTTCTCCCTTTTATCGTTTAATAAATTAAAAACTGCATTATAAGTAACAAATGCAGTTAATATTTACTGAATATATCTCATGTTTTAATTATACCGCCTGTTTTAATATAATAGGCTCCTTTTTATTAGATATAACGTCTTTAGTTACAATGACTTTTTTAATTGTTTTATCACTAGGAATATCATACATCAAGCCAATAATAGCATTTTCCATTATCGTTCTAAGACCTCTTGCTCCTGTTTTTAATGCAATGGTTTGTTTTGCTATCTCTAAAATAGCATCTTCTTCAAATTCTAACTCCACATCATCTATATAAAACAATTTTTTGTACTGTTCAACTAAAGCATTTTTAGGTTCTTTCATAATTCTAACTAAATCGTCTTCATATAATGGATCTAATACAGTTACTACTGGAACTCTTCCAACAAATTCTGGAATTAAACCATATTTAATTAAATCATCTGGCCGTAAATCTTTAATAACTTCAGTATAATTTTTTTCAGAATCATGTAACTTGGAACTAAAACCAATTGTTGATGTATCAACTCTAGAGCTAACAATTTTTTCAAGCCCCACAAAAGCTCCACCTACAATAAATAAAATATTTGTCGTATCTATTTGAAGCATTTGTTCAGATGGATGTTTTCTTCCCCCTTGAGGTGGAACATTTGCTAATGTTCCTTCTAATATTTTTAGAAGTGCTTGTTGAACACCTTCACCAGATACATCTCTAGTAACACTTACATTTTCTGTTTTTCTGCAAATTTTATCTATTTCATCAATATAAATAATACCTTTTTCTGCTCTCTTTATATCTCCATCTGCAACTTGGATCAATTTAAGTAAAATATTTTCGACATCTTCACCTACATAACCTGCCTCTGTTAATGTTGTTGCATCAGCAATTGCTATTGGAACATTTAAAATCTTTGCTAATGTTTTTGCAAGTAATGTCTTGCCAGAACCTGTTGGCCCAAGCATTAAAATGTTTGATTTTTCCAATGTAACATCTGCATATTTGCTTTCATCATCAATTTTATTAACAATTCTCTTATAGTGATTGTAGACAGCCACTGAAAGAACTTTTTTTGCCTCATCTTGACCAATTACATAATTATCAAGTTCTTCTTTTATTTCTTGTGGGCATAAAAGATTTATGCTTGTATCAGCATTTTGCTCACTTTCTCTTGCAAGCTGTAAACGCTTATTCATTTTAATAACACAATCTGAACAAATAAAAGCATCTGTATTGACACTTCCAATTAAAGTTAAAAAACTATTTTCTTCTGTGCCACAAAAAGAACATCTAACATCTTTTTTAAGATTATCTAAATTATCATCTTTTTTATCACTCATTTTTTATCCTCAAATAAACAAATTCCAAAATAAAATTTCTATTTTGTCTCTTTGTTATCCTTATTTTCTTTCCTTGTAACATATACCTTATCAATTATGCCATATTTCAAAGCCTCTTCCGCAGATAAATAATTATCTCTATCAGTGTCTTTTTCAATTGTTGATAACTTTTGCCCTGTTACCTCACTGAGAATTTTATTTAGCTTTGCTTTTAACTTTAAAATATGCTCTGCATGTATTGCTATGTCGCTTGCTTGCCCTTGTGTTCCACCTAAAGGTTGATGAATCATTATTTCACTATTGGGAAGAGCAAATCTTTTACCTTTTGTTCCAGCAGCCAATAAAAATGCCCCCATAGATGCAGCAAGACCTACACAAATAGTGCATACATCACATTTTATATAATTAATAGTGTCATATATAGCAAGCCCTGCGGAAACTAATCCACCAGGACTGTTTATATACAAATATATATCTTTGTTAGGATCTTTTGTCTCAAGATAGAGTAACTGACCAATTACTAAATTAGCTGTATTGATATCAATTTCCCCAGTTATAAAAACTATTCTATCTTCTAGTAGTCTAGAATAGAGGTCATACGCAGTTGCACCTCTATTAGTTTGTTCAATAATTGTTGGTATTGGCATATAATTTTTATTTTCCATATTATCCTCTTTGTCGCAAATATTTAACCTTTGAAACAAGGTTACAATTTCAAATAATAGTTTAATTTATTTCAATAAATCCTACTATAATTATAGCATAAAAAGCAAAATTTACAAAAATAATGCCTTTTTTACATTTTAAATTTATCAAAAACACACAATAAATTTATTATTAAAATTTTATTTTACTCAAATGTGTTTTCTTTCCTTAAAAATGCCATCAATTTATCAATTAAGACTTTGTTCATAATGCTTGCAAAAACTTCGCTACTTACATTCTTTTTTAATTCTTCAATATCTTTTTGCGATTGTTTTGCTATTTCTTCTAATTCTTTATCAAAATCTTCTTTTTCAACAGTTAAATTTTCTTTTGCAATAATTGCCTCTAAAACAATTCTCGTTTTAACTGTATTTTTAGATTGTTCAGCAAAATCATTATAAAAGTCTTCCATTGTTTTGCCTGTATATTTTAGAAAATCGTCTAAACTAATACCCATTGCTTTATATCTTGCAGCAATATCGTTGATATATCTATCGCTTTCTTCATCAATTAAGCCTTGTGGTATATCAAATTCATTATTATTAACAATTTCTTTTATCATTTCGTCTTCTTCTTTATATTTTGCTTCTTCTGTGGCATGTGCTTTTAATTCTTTCTCTAAGTGCTTTTTGTATTCATCTAAAGTTTTAAATTCACCAAGATCTTTTACAAATTCATCGTTTAATTCAGGAATTATTTTTTCTGCAACTACATGAACTTTACATTTAAAAACTGCCTCCTTCCCTGCTAATTCTTTTGCATGATATTCTTCTGGGAAAGTAACTTTTACATCTTTTTCTTCATCTTTCTTTACACCAATCAATTGTTCTTCAAAGCCTGGTATAAATGTGTTGCTACCAAGTTCTAATTGTTGATTTTCGGCAGTACCACCATCAAATTTAACTCCATCTATCTCACCACTGTAATCTAAAGTTAATTTATCGCCATCCTTTGCTGCTCTATCAACATCTTTCCAAATTATGTTGCTTTCTTGAATTCTCTTTAACTCTTCATCCAATATTTTTTTGCTATAATTAGGTTTTATTTTTTTGAAAGTTAGTCCTTTATATCCTTTAACTTCAATGCTAGGATAAACTTCCACTTTAATTACAACATTAAAGCCTTCCTCATCAACATTTTGCACCTCTACTTCTGGAGAAGAGACAACATCTAATTTATCTTTATCAACAATTTCACGATAATACTTATTAATTCCATGATCTAAAGCATCTTCATAAAATGCTTCAATTCCATATCTATTAACAATTACATCAAAAGGCACTTTGCCAGGTCTAAATCCTTGAACTTTATAGCGTGACTTTGTTTTTTTATACGCTTCCATAATACATTCATTCCAATCATCTTTATCAGCTTTAATTGCAATTTCGATAACTGATTTTTCTAATTTTTGAATAGAATATTCCATAAAAAATATTACCTCCATTAATTTATCTAACTCATACTAACATATTAAACATGAATTAACAAATATAAATGTATAAATATAGACATAAATTAAAAACAAAATAAAATAATTAATATAAGAAAAATCAATTAAGAACTAAAGATAACTTTTTGCAATATCTGTCTATGTAACATTTACAATTATAAATAAATTTATGAATTTTTAAATTGATTAACTGAGAATTTTTAAGTTGATTAATTGATATATTAAATCAAAAAAAGACAACAAAGTTCATTATTTTTTATTAAAAAAACATTAATAAAATATAAGCAAAAATTAAAAAATATAGAGGGTTGCATTTTTTCAGATTGCTAAATTAATTATTTAAAACACTCTTAATTTACTTCTATTTTATAGCGTTTTTTGTAACTATCACATGCTTTAATAAAAAATCGAGTATAACAATAAAAATTTTTTCTTGAAATTACCGCATATAATCGCATTTATTCACTTATATTATATTTTTAACATTAATTTGTAATAAATTTAATGCTAAAAAATTAAAATCTTGAAAAAACATCAAAAATAGATAAAAACCAATAATAAAGAAGAAATAAACCCCCTATTAAAAAGAGATAAATCTACTAATTAAATAAAAATACGCTTATATTTCTAAACCGTATATATCGGCAGAAAGTCCGTTTTCATAATAATTTTTTCTAGTATATAATTTTTTAAATCCCAAAGATTCATATAAAAATTTAGCAAATTTATTATTTTCAGAAACCTCTAAAAAAACTTTTTTAATTTGTTGTGTTTTTAAAATATCAAAAAATGAGTTAAATAAATTTTTTGCAATACCCCTGTTCCGAAAATTTGGATGAACTCCAATTCTTAAAACTTCAACTTCATCTCCTAAATTCAATGTTATCAAATACCCTACTAGTTTCCCATTTTCCAAATATCCAATATTAATATTTTTTTCATTCAATAATTCAGTTTCTAGCATTTTAAAATTCCATGAATCTATATGAAAACACTTATTTTCTAAATCTAACAGAAAATCGATATGATTGATGTTTAATTTTATTATATTCATAAAACCTTTATGATTGTCTTTTTTTTGCAGAAGATGTTTTTATATAAAATGGTGTTACTGTGTTTTTTAAATCAAAAATATCTTTATTTTCAAAAACATATGAAAAAATATCTTTAATTGGCTTATATTCTAAAAAAACTTTTTGATTTTGCTTGTACAAATCAAAATTTTCGATATTAATTACACCGTATTTGTTATTTTCTTTGTTATAGAAATAATAATTGTTATTTTTGCAATCTTTTAATGCAACTCCAAATGGTTCATTAACCATCATAAGTTCTAATGAGGTAAGGCCTATTATTTTTATATTAAGTGCTTTTGCGATTGCATTTGCAGTTGAAACACCTATCCTTATTCCTGTAAAAGAACCAGGGCCTACGACCACTAAAATTAGATTAATATCAGTGATTTTCATAAAATTGCTAGATAAAAGTTCTTCTATTTTATTTAAAATGATTTTAGAGTGTCTTTTTACATTATTTATTTTTTTCTCAAAAACAGCCTCTCCATTTGAGACTGCTAATAGCAAATTATCACTAGAAGTATCAATAAACAGCGTATTCATTTCTTTTTCCTATTTAATATGTTTTATTTTTTGTATACTATAATTTCTCTTTTATTTTCGGAAATATATTTAATGTCAATTTTATAATTTGCGTTTTCATTAAATAAATTAAACTTATTCCACTCTATAATAATAATATTTTTCCCATCAATATAGTCTTCTAAGCCAATTTCTTCAACATCGACCTCATCAAGCCTATATGTGTCCACATGTATCAGCCTTGTGGAGCCTTGATATTCTTTTATTAAAACAAAGGTGGGACTTTTAATATGTGAATCAACGCCTAAGCCTTTTGCTAAACCTTTAACAAAAGTAGTTTTCCCTGCACCTAGGTCACCATTTAAAATTACAATATCGCCTTGAGTTAAAATTTTAGCAAATTCTAATCCAAAATTAATGGTATCTGCCTCATTTTCTGAAATTTTGCGTATTATCTCTCTTTCCATAATGTTTCTAAACAATAAAAATCTCTTGTTTCTGCATTAAAAATATGTACGATAACATAACTGTAATCTAGAACGATCCATCTTGCATCATTTTTGCCTTCCGACCGTATCAAATCAATGTTCAATTCTGCTAATTTATCTTCAATTGCTTCTGCTAATGCTTTTACATGCGAAGGATTTTTGCCCGTTGCAATAACGAAAAAATCTGCAATTCCACTTTTATTTGCTAAATCAATAACAGAAATATCGCCACCATTTTTATTTTCTAATATTTTTACTATTTCATCTTTTAAAACATTTGGATCCATATTAAACTCCTTTATTTATTGATTATACCATAGATATGTAGATATTGTTCTACTATCGATATTTTCCTTATTCGACTTTAAATATTCTAAATTAAACTTGAGAAGCATATTAAACGCAAAATTAAAATTCTCATTAAGCCTTTGCCTTATTGCGTCTAATCCTTCATATTGACGTCCTGGCTCAAGTTTATCTGCTATATATACTAATTTTTCTAATGAAGACATATTTTCTCTACCAGTTGTATGATATTTTATTGCATTTAATATATCTTCATCATCAATTTCATATATCTCCTTAGCAAGTGTGGCCCCTAAAAATTGGTGATAAACTTCTTTAGTTGTATTTAATTTCTCTATATCTTCAATAGAGCCTTCAATACCTTTAGCACAATCGTGAAGTAATGACGCTAAAAAGGCTTTATGAAATGGAATTTTTAATTTTGTAATATATTGTAATGCAAATAATGTAGTTCTTTTACTATGCTCAAACGTTTTTTGAGACAGATTTGACTTTAATTTATCTATAATTTCTTTATAATTTGAATATAAATTGTTATTTATTATATATCTATATGCTTCTTTAGGTATAAACTTTTTTGCATCTGGCTCAAAAAGCTCCAATTGACCTCTTAAAACACTACTTGAAATATCATCAGTTTTTATATCAAGTTCAATTACATTTGAATTATATTGGGACTTGGCAAACATTATTGCTTCATCAAGATTAAAATATCCCGCTCTTTTTATGACTACAAGTGTTGCTTGTGATGCGACAATTTGTGGAAATTTCCATGTTGAAAAATCAATCATACTATCAGCACCAATAATATAATAAAGATCATCACCATAAAAAGATTTTAAAATATCAAGTACAACATAAGTATAACTATATTCTAAACCCATTTCTTCTTCAATGCGCTCAACTTTAATCTTTTTGTTATCCTTAAATTCTTCCACTAACATAGCATATCTATCATTAAAACTAGCCGAACTTTTGCTTTTATGTGGTGGATTAAACGATGGAACAAGAACCATTAAATCTAAATTTAACAATTCTATAGCCATGTTAATAATAACCTTGTGTCCATTGTGTAAAGGATCAAAAGAACCACCAAAAACGCCTACTTTCATAAAACCTCTTATAAAATATTAACTACTCATAATAAGTAAATGAGTGATCTAAAATACTAACAGTATCACCATCTTTAATCCCCATTTCATAAAGTTTTTCCATTACTCCATATGTTTTCAGCATTTTTTGAAACCACCTAAAACTTTCTTGGTTAGTAAGGACAACTCTTCTTGCAAGTTTTTCAATTAACCCACCTTTTATTATAAAATTATCATCTACTTTTTCTATTTCAAACTCAGTGCCTTTATTTGGCTCGTAAACAAATGGCTCATATTTTTCAGGCATAGATTGTGGTATTTTAGATAATTCATTAAACATTTTATCAACAAGCTCTTTAATTCCCTTCTTTGTTATAGCAGAAATCACATATACATCTTTTGAAATATGTTTTTTGAAATTTTCAATTTTTTCATCTAAATTGCCAACATCTGCTTTATTTAAAACTATAATTTCTGGAAGTGTCGTTAACTTTTTTGAATATTTAGAAAGCTCGTTTCTTATAACTTTATAATCATCAACAGCATTTCTTCCTTCTTGCTCACTAATATCTATAACATGAACAAGTAGTCTAACTCTTTCAATATGTCTTAAAAATTCATGTCCCAAACCCTGACCTTGTGATGCACCTTCAATTAAACCAGGAATATCTGCAACAACAAAATTTTCATGGTCATATTTTACAACACCAAGTACTGGTGATAAAGTTGTAAACGGATAATTAGCAATCTCAGGCTTAGCACGCGAAATAACGCTAAGTAATGTGGATTTTCCAACATTTGGATAGCCAATTAAACCAACATCAGCAATAGTTTTTAATTCTAACACCAATTTAACAACTTCTGTTGTTTCACCTAATTCTGAAAAGGCAGGACTTTTTCTTACGGCAGTTGCAAATTTTGCATTTCCTCTACCTCCTTTTCCACCTTTCAAAACTAAAACTTTTTGACCTTTATAAAACATATCAGCAATTATTTTACCACTGATATAATCTTTAATAACGGTACCACAGGGAATGCGTATTACTAAATCTTCACCTGATTTACCATATTTGTTTGAACCTTTGCCATTTTCACCGTTTTTTGCAAAAAACTTTTTGTTATATTTAAATTCATATAAAGTGCTCATACCTTCGCATGCTTCGAAAAAAATATCTCCACCATTTCCACCATCTCCACCATCTGGTCCTCCTCGCGGAACATATTTTTCACGTCTCCAAGACACAGCACCGTCTCCACCATTTCCTGCTTTACAAGTAATTATTGCTTTATCAATATACATTAATGACACCTATATAAAATTATTAAACTTTTTGTTGTTTATTTAAAGATAAATGATATTTACACAAATCACTAAGTTTGCATTTATCACATTGAGGATTTCTAGCCTTACAAATATACCTTCCATGAAATATTAAAGTATGATGAACCATATTCCAATCTTCTTTCAAAAATATCTTTTTAAGATCCCTTTCAACTTCATCAACATTGTTGCCATTGCTAAACCCTATTCTTTTTGATGTTCTAAAAACATGAGTATCTACTGGCATGGCTGGCACATCAAAAGCAACAGACAATATAACTGAAGCTGTTTTTCTTCCAACACCAGGCAATTTTAATAACTCCTCCATGGTTTTAGGAACAACACCATCAAATTTTTCAATTATCATTTTAGAAGCATTTATTATGTTTGCACCTTTGTTATTGAAAAATCCGCAACTATAAATATGTGGTTTTAATTCATCTAAAGTTAAATTTGCAAAATCGCTTGGCGTGTTATAAATTTTAAATAAATTTTTTGTAATTTGATTAACACGAATATCTGTGCATTGAGCACTTAATATTACTGCAACTAAAAGTTCAAAAGGAGTATTGTAATTCAATTCACAGCCTGCGTTAGGATGCATCTCCTTTAATCGGTTTAATATTTCTTTTGCTTGTTCCCTTTTCATCTTGACACACTATATCTTATTTTTAAGTTTTCATTATTTGCATGTAAACTCCATATACATTTGAATTTAATATTTGTAAGTAAACTCCATATACATTGAATTTAATAAATATTTTTAAAAATTTATCGCATCTTTAAATTATAGCAAGATGTACATTCATATCAAACATACGCCATGGTATTTTGTCTACAGGTGGATACACTATAAAATACATAATTTCTTTAGTTACTGGATGAGGAAATTTTAAAGAATATGCCCATAATGCTAAATCCACTCCCCTTTGAGCTTTTCCATATTTTGCATCCGCAAATATAGGCGTTCCCATTTTTTTTAACTGAACTCTTGCTTGATGTGGTCTGCCAGTAATAAGATTAATTTTTAATAGAGAAAAATTTGATATGCTATCTAATACTTCATATTCTAATGTTGCTAATTTTGCACCTTCAGTTGCAACAGGGACACAGTATACTTGGTTTTTATTAATATCTTTATATAGTGCATCTTTTAATATGCCTTTTTTTTGTTTAGGTACCCCGTTTACAATTGCAAAATAATACTTTTCAAATTTTTGTTCTTTTATTGTTTCAAAAAGTCTAGAGGCAGCTTTAGATGTTTTTGCAAAAACCATCACCCCGCCAGTTGGTCTATCTAATCTATGAACTAAACCTAAATATGCATCGCCAGGCTTATTTTCTTTAACAATAATATATTCTTTAAGCAAATCTAAAAGACTTTTATTACCTGATGAATCTGGACAGACAGGTAAATTTTGTGGTTTCACTACAACTAATAAGTGATTATCTTCATAAATTATATTAATATCTTCAAATTTCATATGTTCCTCTTACTTTAATATTATATATCATCTCACTTTTTTTATAAATTAAAAACTATCTTATTGGCATATTTATAACTTATTTGTATTATTTTGCAAATATTAATATTTTATCTTGTTTTATTCAAAAATCTATACGCTATTATTTAATAAACACACTTTAAAATATTAACTTTTTTACAACCAAAATTGCATTATGATTTTAATTTATTGTCAAAACAAAAAGTCGTTTCTTTTTATACATTTACTGAAAAATCTTTAACATCTAACATAAAATGAAAGTTTTTCAATAGACAAGCATTAATTGATATGTTATACTAATTTTTGTAAAAAGTTGGCACCATAGCCAAGTGGTAAGGCAGAGGTCTGCAACACCTTTATCCCCAGTTCAAATCTGGGTGGTGCCTCCATTAATTGCCGTTATGGCGGAATAGGCAGACGCAGGGGACTTAAAATCCCCCGATAGCAATATCGTGCCAGTTCGATTCTGGCTAACGGCACCAAAAAGCTCTTATAGAGCTTTTTTTATTGCATCTTTTTCAAAATAACTTTTCCTTTGGCGTTTTCTATGCAATCCAAAGCATAAAAATCTATATAATTTGTTTCAACTAATAAAGGTGGAAGATTTTCGCTATTTCCATAAATTCCGATTTTATTTGTTTTGTTTGGGATAATACCTTTATTTTTTAATGTATTAATATCAACCTTTTCAGTAGAATCTATATAATATCTTGAAATTAAAGATAAAGGGATCATCTGTTTTCTTGTTTTATAAGGTGCTTCAACTATCTCTATATTTTTAGGATAAGCCTCATTTAATTGTAATAATTGTGCTTTGCTCAACATTTTGTCAATATTAGGTTTCTTTTTTCTACGCACAAAATATACAATTGCAATAATAATTGCAAAGATTACAAAAACTATTAAAATGCTCAACATTAATATGATTATTTTATCCATAAATCATCCTCCAATTAGCATAAATTATAAATCATCAAAAGTAAATTTTTGGTCATTAATCATGTAATTTTTTTTGTTTGCTCTATAGTATGATATTAGATTTGCACTCATTAAAAAAATAACTGAAATAGAAAAAACTAAAACTGGCATCAAGTATGCCGTGAACACTGATGTTGCTAATGAAACAGTTATTACTATTAAACTCAGTATTGTAAAAAATGGCAAAAGACTTGACATTAATTTTTTTGAAGATTTTATGCTGCTAATAAAACTTTTAAATACTCCCTTTTTTTCGATAATAACATTTGGTAGCCATTGACTAATTAATGCTCTTTTAATACCTTGAAAAAATGCAATAATTAGCACTGCAAAAGATAACCCAATAACTTTTAACCCTAAATAAAGAGCATAAGTTATGTAATACAAGATAACAAACAAAATCAAATGTAATATTAAATTAAAAATTGTATGTAACAAAGCAAACTGAAAACTCAATTTTAAGTTTTTAATCAATGCCTTAGTAAAACCTGTAGAGTATCCAACCGTCATCTTTTGATGCAATACCACAGTCGCTGGCACCAACATAAAAGAAATTGATAATAACATAAATAAATAAAATGTTATATAAACACCCAGTGCTGCACCTATCTTTTTACTATCTTGATTGAAAAACTCTTGAATTTCTTTATAAACCTCATCAACCCCATCAATTGTTATTCTTGTTGATGCTAGCTTTTTATGAAGATTATCCATTCTATTTACTAATTGAAAACTTTCTCCTATTGAATTATAAATTGGTACAGCAATAGCAGTAAATATTGCCATTGAAATCAGCATGAAAACAGCAATATAAACTAAAATTTTTAATATCAAATCCAAATTTGATATTCCAGTCATTAATGAATGTCTATATATCATAATTTACCCTTTGTGTTTTTATAAAAATATTCTTTTGTATAATCTTTTCGCTCTAGCCCTTCAATTTTATAATATGCCACAAAAGCAAGAGTTAATAAATATACACTTAAAAAAGCATATGAAATACTGTCAACTATAATTCCAACAAATCTATATTCAGAAAGCCCAGCAAGAGTTCCAAATAACACACCAAGTAGCACAGGGATTAATATAGATATGAACAAACTTTTCCCTTGTTTTTTACCAAACCTTCCAATTGATTCTGCTATAGCATCCTTAAATTTTAATCCATTAATACTCATATATGGTAAAAATAAGCAAATATATGTAAAAATAAAGCATAAAAGACAAATTAGCAAAATTAGTGTGATTATTGATAGCACCATCGATAAATACAAAGAATGAACCCCTTGCCACAAGGTAAAAAATAAAGAAGACAAAGCCTTAAATATAAGGCCACCAATAAATGCGATTATTGTAAATGAAAATATAGCGAAAAAGTTTTCATTTGCTTCATAAAACAAATTATTCACCTTAAACATTCCTACTCTCATGCTTCTAGATATAACAGTTGTCATAATAGAGTAAGAAAAAAAAGTAGTAATAAAAGTTGCAATTGTTGCAATAAGCATCTCTATTGGTTTAATTTGTCCATAGAAATTCCATGCTTGCCAAAAATTTTGATTTCCTACTGAATAATTTTTTAGCCAATTTAATAAAACATAATTTGGTGAAACAAAAGCAAAACTAATGCCCATTGGCAACGCTAATAAGAAAAGAACAAGCATCCTCTTGCCCTTTTCTAAAACAAACAAATATTCAATGGTTTTTTTCAAATATTTCATTGTCTCAAATTAACTTCCAAAATAATTATATCATAAAAAGTCGTTATAAAGATTATTAACAATCATTTTATATTCTTATTTTATTTGTTTTTATTATAAACTCTATAAATTTATACCTCACTGTTAATTACTTTTTTATTTTGTCGTTTTTTTGTTTGCTTCATTAGGTTTTGTTAAATCATTAATAGACAAATAATAAATAAAATATATATTTTGAGATTTTTTCCTAATTAAAAACATATAAAACAACAATATCATTAAAAAAATACTTGCAAAAATTAAATACAAAGTTAAGTTTGATTTTTTGGCATATTGATGATCATAAAACCTTATTTCCAAACTTTCATTTATGTCCATTAAAAATATTCGATTGTTTTTTAACATTTCATTATTTAATGTTATATTTGAAATATTAGGTGAAAAATCAAATTTAACATATATTATATCACTAGTGAGTTCACAATCTTTATCGTCTTTTTTTATGTCTATTAGCACATCATAAAATCTATTTTGATTGACATTTCGCTTGTTTTTTATGTTTGTTGGTGTCAGTGTTATAAAAACTTCGATTTTTTCACCATATTTAAAATCTTTAATTTTTTTAATTGGATCAAAATTTTGAATTTCAAAACGCATATCCATTATATATGCATTAATATCATTGGTTTGCATAGTTCCATTTATGTAATAATCAACTTTGGGTTGGTTATATAAATTTTCAATTTCTTCTTTCTTGGCTAACAACCTTTCACGCGATGCTAGTTTAGCTTCATTTCCAAAATTTAGTTCAAAAATCTTGACCTCTTCATTATATGCATCCAAAAAATATTTATATGTTTCTAATTTAGTGTTTTCTTTATGACTTTCTAGTAATTCAAAATAATTATCAAATAAGGGCTTTACGTTTACAGACTTTATTGTAGTCCCAACATACATTTCTACATTATATCTAAAATCTTTTTCTTTATTATAATTTAAGAAGAAATAATAATTGACATTCCCAGCCATATCTTCGACTCTCAAATAATATCTTGCATTCTCAATTACATCAAAATTATAATATTCACCTTCTTTTTTTCCATTTATTGTAATCCGATCAATACCATAAAACTTTTCATCATATTCTTCTATTTTTTTTAAATAATCATTATAGGTTCCAAATTTATTAAGATCTGTTAACAATACATATAAATTTTTATCTAAATTTTTATCATTTTCAGAATATTCTGATTTTTTATCTTTAATGACATCAACTTGTTTTATTCCACTTTTGCCTCCAAATGTACTTTTAGGCTCATCTGAAAAAGGCACTTTATAACCCCTACTATTAAGTGGCCCAACATCAAAATCTATATCTCCAATATTTTTTATAGTTGGTGCATCAGTGTCAATTTTTCTTATATCTGCTATGATTTGTTTTTTAGTACTATCTTCAAAAAGTATATCAGCATAAAACATTCCATTTACATGAAAAACCAATGAAAACATCCACTTGCCATTTTCTTCTTTTCTAAGCTTTGAACCATTGTTTTCATTTTCGTCTATGTAAGAATTTATTTCTTTTAGTTCTGAATTACTTCCAATACTAAAAAAATCAAATCTATTATCTAATGGTTCAAAATAAAAATTTATAATTGGTGCACTTGCCGTATCTTCAAACTCAAAAATATACTCTACGCCCTCTTTTACATTAAAATATTCTTTGTTGTGATCTTTTAGTTTAGGATAAACAATCTCTCTCACCACATCATCAGCAGCGTAAGAACAAGATATTGTTTTATTTGATATTGAGAAAAAACCAAAAAACAATAAAAAAGCACAAACAAAAACAAAAATAAATTTTTTATTATTAAATTTATTTAAAACATATAATTTTTTCATTCATTCTTATTAGTAAAACAAAATAATGTTAGTCAATATATTAATAACTGTTAAAAGCACAAATTATTCATGTGTTTTGTTGTTTTGTGCACATTATTTGCCCATAAATTTGATTTGTTTTGCCAGTTTTATATTATCATTTGCGCCAATTTCGGCGTTTGTCAATTTCTTGTTTTTGGGCTCTTCTTTCAGCTTTAATTTGAGCCTCTTCATCAGCAATACCAAACTCATGTGCTTTTTGCACTTCTTTAGATACCTTTTTCCTTTTCTTTAGTGGATAAGCAATTAATATTGCTATTATCCCTACAATAAGCATTAAAATTGCACCAGCAATTATTATTGTCCAATATGGGAATTCATTAGAATATATCAAAATTTCACCTGAGCTATTTGCATTGAAAGTTAAATAGTCATCTTCTCTTTCGACTTGAATACTTTGTCCTGCAAGATTTCCTTTAAATTCTACTTTTAAGTTTTTAGATTCAATCATATCTGCTGGTAATTTGATATAAAATTTAATTGGCTCATCTACAGTTGTTTCAATTCCATTTCTCATTACTACAATACGTTTAACAACAGCAGTTTGACCTATTAACTTTGTAAAACCATTTGTCTTATTAGCTGGATCTTTTACATCTATAAATTCAATGCTTACATTAGGATCAAAGCCATTTAAATTCCTTGCATATGATTCTGAGTTATAATCATACATTGTTTCTTTTTTGATTTTTATTTCTAAATTATCTACTAAAGGCTTATTTACATAATAATTTGAAGCATCAAGACCACTAATAGACATTTTACGAATTGCTATTTTATGTACTCCAACATTAAATCTTCCATCAATAGTTTCACCTTGCATAGAAAGTTTTACTTCATCTCCACCTTCGATACCTTCTAATTCTCCTGTGATCCTAATCTCACTTAATCCATCATATGCTTTATCGTATGCAACGATGTTTTTAATTGCAAGAGCCTTTCTCTTTATAACAAATAGGCTATTAATTTGTGCAGCATTATAATTGTCATCGATTATTTCTGCCTTTACAGCATGGGTGCCAGCAGATTGTGGTATGGCTTGACTAGAACCAGGGAAAGTTATTTTTACTTTCACCTTAGCTGAAACAGGAGATGTTATTATAGTTGGTGGTAAAATAGTGCTTCCATAGACATTGTTTGTCAAAGACGCATTATCAAAACTAATACTAACTGTTGCTTTAACAATGTTAAATCTTATGCTTTCTGTTGATCTTAATGTATAATTTGATAAATTTTCCATTTTTGGATATATAATATATTCGCCAACATCAACTGGAGCATTAAGAAATCTTGATGAAGAGTTTACTTTACCATATTCTACTTCAATTCCTTGAGAAATTAGATCAACTTTATCCATATCAAACAAAGCAAGCGATGCTGGATTTACCCTTATTAGTTTATTTAATGTTTGACCATATTGAGTTTGATATACATTAACAAGCTTAGAGTCTAATTTATCAACAACGTAATAGTCTAATGAAACAACTTTTTTCAAAATATTAATATTATACTCTGCTTGCCCATAATAATTGTCATCTTCAATTTTAGCAATATAGCTGCCATAAGTTCCAACATCTCTAATAACGCCAGTATTTAAGTCATTTTCAAAATCTACATTGTTTACTTCTGCCTCTTCACCTTCCAAAAAAACAAAGCGTGGTGCTTTAATTAAATCTCCGTAAACAAATGTCGTATCTTCGACAGTAAAGCTTAATAATTTTTTAACAACCCTAACATTTATAACGCCTTCATAATTTTCATAATTTTTATCATTTGGAGTAAATATGTATTCTTGCTCATAAACACCAACACCACCTATTAATGCAAGATTAGGATATTTATATTCAATGTTTCCTGCTACTGCCCCTAATTCGATGTTATTTGGATTTTTGAAAACCCCTCCAAAAATTGAACTAGATTGAAGTTTATCTCCATAACTGATATTAGAGGTTTCTGGATTTTCAGTACAGACTAATTTTGCATAATTTATTTTGAATTCTGTGGTAGTTTCTCCCTTATAATTTTTATGATTTGATTTAACCGTTATTTTATAAGCACCTACATATATTGGATATAGAACAGACGCCCCATCTAATGTTTCTGCTGTAATAATGGTTTCAATTTCTTCGTCCAAAATTGTTGTAAAGATTGGCCAAACTGCTTCACCAGTATAGAAAACTGATAAATTCCTAAACTTGAAATCAATATCTCTTTGCTCAACTTTGATACTCATAGATGAATAAGCAACATCATAATTTGGTGAAGATGGCTGAAAGACTACTCTAATGTCATCGTATTCTCCTGCATCAGGTTTATCGCCAATAACTGGATCTGACAAGAAAAACACTCCAGTGATTGGTTCTTGATTTGTTATTTCAACTGCACGTCCACCAAGCAATTTAACATCATTTAGCAGTGAATCACCATATTTAATAGGCTTTTCTGGTGAATATGGACTAGTTTCAATATGAGTTTTCGCTTTATCAATTTTTAAATCAACACTTGCCGTACCCTCATATCCATCCATTCCTATTACTTTTACAGTTACAATATAGTTGCCTGCGTTTTGTGGTTTATCAATTACTTGATTTATATTGTTTTTATCAACATATGATAATTCATAACCTTCATTTTCAACCAATGAAACTTTTTCTTCTTTGCCATCATATATATAATTAAAACTTGGCACTATGATATATTGTTGACCAAATGTCACTTGATACTCAAGTCTATCAAATACAATATTTAATTTTGCTTTTTGCACAGTATAATCAAATCTCTTTTTAGTTGAAGAATAATAAGGATGTGTTGGTAAGAATGTAACTACAACATAATAATCACCCAATGCTCTTGGCTGAGAACTACCTAACAAAACATCATTTCTTAATCTATAATATTTTACATCCAAAAACTCATTGGAAATTCCTTCATCATCAACCATAAAATTCACATATGAATTAACATCAATAAAGCTTATTTCATTATTATTTATCAAAATATCATTTGTTACATCGCGTTTGGTTATAGTAAACTCAACAACATTTTCGCCGTAATATTTACCTTGATCGAACAAACTACCATCTTCTTTATATGAACGTTCGTCTATGGATATGTAAAATTTATATGTACCTGGATATATTGTTTCAGATTCTAATATTTCTTCATTTAATGAATTTAATATTTTTGAAATTTTAATATGATCATTAGATATTTGATAACTGGTTTCATTTATCTTCAAATATTCTTTGATATTTATAGGAAATCCATCATAACTTTTTTTAGTTTTACTCAATCTAATATTATCAGCATTTATTTTTTCCATTGCCCAAGATGTTATATCAATATTGATTGGAGCATAGTTAGGATTTTTCACTTTCAATCTGCATTCAACAAACGGTAAAGCAATATCAGCATCTTCTACAACCCTACCTAAATTCTCTGGGGTGCCAACGATACTAACATCATATTGTGTTATGCTCAATCCATCTGCATCTACAATATGAATATAATATTGCTTGTTATTTATCGCATCTAAAATGGTTTGCCCTTTATGAACTCTCAAATATGACTTATTTGCATCATATTCCATTGTCCCTAAATTCAAAATTATTGTCGTTTTGCCATAATATATATTGAATGTATCATCATCTGGGATAAACTGAAAATTGACTTCTTCATCAACATTTGGAATAAGTTCTGGATTCACCCATTCAAATCTTCCTTCCTTTGCATTACCTTCATCATCTTTTGCTGTGCCTGAAATGCTAAAATTGCTTAAACTTTCACCATAAACAGCATTTCCTTCACCAATATACTCAACATTAGTTACAACACTAGTTATCTTATCACCCTCAACCCAAATTGAAGCTTGAACTACCGTATCCACATAATTTTGTGTTTCATATGGTATAAAACGCAACTGAATATCATTTTCATTAGCTTTTGAAAACACTTTTTCAGGATCTACCATTACTTCAAAATAACCAGATACAGATACTTGAGTTCCTGGGATAATAGCTTTGCCGCTTGTTAATATTTTGTCTTGTTCAGGATATTTCTCACCAAGATTTATATTTGGTAGTCTAGGAATTTGAACAATTGTAGGAATAGCTCTTTCTATTTTAAATTTTTTATTAGAAATTTTCTCGCCAGTATAATTATAATCATCAACTCTAACTTTTACATCATATAAACCAACTTCTTTTGGAAAAGCGGGCGAAAAATCTCCACCCGAATCTTTTTTGTATAGAAGAGTTAATTTTATTTCTGGATAAGTGTCTAAAATATTAGCCCCTTCTCTATCAACAATTGCCTCTGCCTTTAGCTCTCTTGCTTTATATTTTTGTGTTAAAGAGTTCTCTATGAAATATAAATTATCTGATATGTCTTTTTTTATGATTTTAATATATAATTTCGACAAAGGATTATTAAAGTTTGTAGCATATTCATCATTTAATTCATAGACAACATCTATTCCATAATCTCCAACTATATAATTTTCAATATTTTGCGATATAATCCATTGTCCAATATTTCCCATAATTTCAGGTGGAGCAGAACTACCATATTTTTGCCACTCAATTGTCGCAGAATTTTGATTTATTAATTGATTAATATCTTCGCTTTTTGAACCATATTCAATACTTTCTCCAATTAAAGAAGGAGCAGTTGTAATGGTTAAATTAGCTTTTCTAATTGTTACTGTTGTGTAATATGTTCCCTCATAATTTCCTGAGCCTGAAACAGAAATTCTCGTATAATATATTCCTGCTGTTATAGCAAAATTTTGATAACCAGGAAGATCTTTATAAGATATGCCATCTTCATTATAAGGAACTCCATCAATGTAATTCACATTATCTTCGTCAATTTTAATATATTCATAAGAAGCAAGTGATGAAAATTCACCTAATAAAAATCTTGTAGTAATAGCGCTGCCATTATAGTAAAAAGTTCTTAGTTGATTTTCAATATTGTAATTGGAAAACTCAATTTCTTTTTTTGCAACTATAAGTTTTAACTCTTCACCATTTAAATTTTCAGTTAATGTTTTAATATAACCATCTTGATTAAACTTTATTCTTACTTTATAAATCCCAGCATTGCCATTTGGCCTTAAAGAAGTCCAGACTGTTTCAGTTTGATACATGTATTCTACTATGTATGCAACAGATTGATGAGGCACCTCCACACCATCAATAATTACTCTTTCAAAAATTATTCCAACATCTGTTAATCTTTCACTACTATTTGGATTTGCATATGTCTGATTTAAATTTGAAAAACTTAAAATACTTGGAACTATATAAAATGTTAAGTTTTGAGAGCCCTCAAAGTTTCTATGCGTCACTGATATGTTCATTGAATACTTTCCAACTTTTATAGGTTCTACAACATTGCCAACATAATTAATGAAAGTTTTGTTAAAGCTATGTAATAATTCATCATAATAATTATCAATATTAAAATCTGAAGTAAATTCTGGAAGTGGAGATTGAACATTTCCAGTATACTTTTCTTCAATATCTTCATTTGAAAAGTTTATTTTTGCTTTGTTTATTACAATATTTTTAGTATCTTCGCCTTGTAAAACTTCCGTATATTCATTTGAAATATCTTCTCTTATTTTTACTTTTAATGTGTAATTTCCTGCATCAATTATTGATAAAACTTTGCCATTAGAATTTGAATATTCAATATCCAAAATTACATCTAGGATTTCTTCAGATATATACTCTTGCGTTACTGGATGTTTTATTTTTATTGTTGGCTTTTGTTCTTTGGCGTTGTATGTATAAATAAAATCCTCTGGCTCATACTCAAATTGAACTTTTCTTTTAATTACATTAAAGGTTAACGATTTTTTAAATGGCTTGAAATATTGATATAATGTTTCATTCGAAGTTGGAATAAATGAAACTTCATAAGCTTGGTTGCCAATGCTGCTTATTAGTGTGTTTTCAACAAAAATCAATTTCCCTAAAAACTTTATCGGATTGCTTTGATTATCATTATTAAGCGTTATATCTTCCAATAAATAATGCAAATCTTCTAACATATAGCCATACTCTAAATCTGGCAAATTTTCACTTATATTAAGCTCAGATTTTATTACATAGCAAGGCTTTTGAATGCTTCCTATATAATTACTTTCATTATTAGAAATCCTAACAACAACTATATACCTTCCTGGCTTTGTGCTTCTATTAATATCTGGGATTTTAATAAAATTAGGATAGTTTGGATCTATTGACTCGCCTACACCTGGCAACTCACCTTCAGCTTTTGTTCTAAAATACATATAGCTAAGACGAACATTTCCTTCAATAGTTTCACCAGTTTCATTATCAATAATATTGACCTCTTCGCTTTCTTTGTTTTCATGAGAATAATAGTAAATTAGTCCCTTGTTTTCATCTTTATTATCTTCTATTTCATCATAATCATCTAAGTCGCCATCACTAATATTTGATAATGGCAAATTAATTGTAACTTCTCTTGGTGTAACCGTTAATGGGATTTGAACTTCACCATAAAAGTAGTAATGTTTATTTAAATCAAGGTAATCTTCATTGAAACTAAAATTATATTTTATTAGATGATTGCCACCATTTATTTGTTGACCTTCAAGTTGTTCATCTACCAAAGAAAGAGTATATGTGTTTCTATCCAAAGAAAAACCATTGCTTTTAATATCTCCCTCAATAAGAGAAGAGTCAAATGTAGTTTTATATTTAATTGAAGTTAAAAACACATTATCAAAATCTAGTAAGGCCCTTACAACATTTAAGTCGACTTCTTGTTCATAGACATCAAAATTGTTGTTTTTAATAAAAATATCATTTTCATATTCACCAGCTTCCCAAATTAATTTTACTTTATGCGAAATCGGATTATTTCCATCGTATCTAACAGAAAGTATAAGTTTGTTTGGATCTAAAGGACTGTATTCCCTTGTTAATTGGGTTCTTTCATAATATTTTTCTTCAGATTCAAAATAAAATCTTCCATTAACAATAATATTAGCCCCTGTTGCTGGTCTAAAGATTAGTGGTCTTGCACTTGCAATATCTAAAATATCTAAACTTTCATTTAAAATTTGTCCATATTCTATATGTCCTGTTTTACCAAGGTGGGTGCCATCTAATGCATATGTTTCATAATTTTCTAACAATGAAATCGTAGGCTCTGTAATAACTGCTCCAGACGGTGGATTAACTCTTACTTTTATATATTCTTTTCCCTTAAAGTTTAAATCATCAATTGAAACTTCAAAAATATAGTCACCAACATCTAAAAAATTATTAATACTATTTCTTAAATCGCTATAAATCCAATCAGATTCACTAACAGAATAAATAGAAAACAAGTAATTCTCAATATATTCTATGTGGTCATAAGAGCCTTCAACAACTTCTATATCAGTATGAATTGAATTAAGCATTGGCCTATTCAAATACATATACATGTAATCTATTTCATATATACCAGTGATGCCAACTAAATTATCAAATTCAAAAGGTAAATCTTTTTTTGTCACAATTGTATAATTATTTTCAGTTGCCTCTTCATCAATTTCTATGTCAAGTTGTTTTTTATCTACCCTCAAACTAATATATAATGGCTCACTAGTATAATTACATTTTGAATTATCAATACGTGCCTCAACCTCATATGTCCCTGCATTTATGGGAGCAACTTCAGACCACACTTCACCAATTTTATAACGAACCTTAAAAACAACACTATTTTTTCTTTCCACTGGATCAGTTATATTATCATTAAATATTTGTAAAGGTCTATCAGCTTCAGCTGCAAAATTAATAACTTGGGAATCACCATTATAGACTCTTTCAACAACATCAGTTTGTCCATCTGAAACAAAAATTGTAGCTTGTTTTGGTAGTATTTTAATGTCGATTCTAGCTTCTGCTTTTTTATAGTTGCCTGAGTGTAATGTTCCTTTTTTTAAGACGTATTTAATTTGACCATCTTGCTCTACTTCTTCATAGTATTTTTGGAAAAAAGCAAAATTATTTTGTATTGTTTCTTCATCAAAGCTTGATAAGTCAATCGGTTGATATTCCACTCGTATTGGATAATTTTCATCACTTGATGGCAAAGAAAAATCATCGCCATATTCTCCTGAATATAAGGGTGAAAGCACAGTATATATGCCGTATAGATCTCTTATATACGAAGCATGATAAAAATCATCACCTATTTGTATTGCATCATCGTGGTAAATAGATTGTCCTAAATTATTTTTGCTTTCAAGCTTTAATTTCCCATCAATTTTATAGTATATTTCATCTCCTATCATGTATTCATAATCATATGAGTTTCCAAATAAACCAAGAGAATCACCAAAATATAAAACTCCCATTTGTTGCAATTGGTTTAATTGTGCAGACGCTCTTTCTATTGTGTAACTGCCAATTGTACTACCATAATATCTAGAATTTTCATCAACTTTAACAGAAACTCTATAACCATATGTACCAGCATCTATAAAAGGATCTTCTTTAGGTTTATCTATATCAATAGCAGTTATATTGTATAAATCAAATTCAGTAGTAGAACCAGCAGATTTTGTTACAGTTTCTAGTGTTGTCAAATTCAAAACACCTTCACCATATGGCAAAATCAATGTGTATCCTTTTTTGCTCATAGGAACAAGAGAGGTTGTCGATATTTCAATAGGATGAGATATATCCGTACCTAAAGTAACAACTGCTCTACGTCCAGGAATTCCCTCTTCTGCTACATATACCCTAATGCTGTATTCAACTGTTTCAAAATACTCTGTTTTCATTTCAGGTTTTGGAGTTATAGGTGTTTGGTCGATTTTTGAGTATGCATCGAAGTCATTGTTTATATCTTGTGGTACGCCAAGTCCACTATATCCAGTTCTAAATGTGTATAAAGTTTGATTATGGCTAATATTAATTAATTCACCAAAATGCAATTTAATTTCCAACCCATTTATGGAGTCCCAATCATTATCTAAAATCTCGTATATCATGTCATAATGGATTATTTTTTTTGCCGCAGTTGTTTCAATTTCTTTTCCGATTGCCTGATCTACAGTTATGCCTGGAGAATTATTCGAATTATTATATCTTACAAGCATGTATTTACTTGCTTGTTCTTCATTCATGGAAAATCTTATAACGACTTTAGCATCTCTTTTAAATTCACCACTATAACCTACTTGAATTCCAGTTCCAGCTGTTGGTAAATTATCTTTTAATTCGCCATTTTCATACAAAACACCATCCCCTTTATCTTCATAAAAATAACCAATTCCAAAATTTGGATATTGAGTGGATGGGAACATTGAATCAGCAACAAACATCGATAGGCTAATACGTTTTGTACTGCCATCTACTCGTACAGCATTGCCTTGATCTAGAGAATAAACACTAACAGGCGAAACATTTCCAGCTCTATCAACAGTAACTAATATTAATGTATTTACTTCACCACCGTTAAATTCTTTAACTAGTTTATTTAAATCATCGCTTTTGGTTTTTAATGCTCCTAGCAATGAAACTTCTCTACCTTGATAAGTTATATTTGATGAACCAAAATCAATCGCATCTATGGAGATGGTAGAAACATTACTTGGTAATGCTATAGCGTATAGCCTTTCTAAACTATCTAGTTTATTTTCTCCACCAACAATCGTATCAGTTTCATCAAGTAAGGCTTCTGAATTATAGCTATCTTCTGTTAAATTAATAGGCGCCCCATTACTTTTGGTATACCAAGTTTTATTATTAATCGTTTTGCCAAAATCAGATGTAAGATCAATTATAGGTTTTTGGGGACTAGAATTATCAATGTTTAATGACCAAACAGTATTTGCAGAGTCATTAATAAAAGTTTGAAAATCGACAGAATTGTCATAATTAGAATAAGATATCTTGCCATCTTTATTGGCATCAAATAATCTTGGAATAATATGTAATTTATTTTCTTCTGGTATCTCGTGTGTAGCACCTAAAACACCAGCAGGTGCAACCCTAAATCTAATAATACCGTATTCCCCACTTATTTCTTTCGTTTCTTCAATAAGCGATACTCTTTGTTCATTTGATAGATCAGAGTGCTTTACAAAATATCGCCATAGAACATCATCTGTTTCGAATCGTGAATTAAAAATTTTACTAATGTTTTTAAATTTATCGCGAAATTCTGATATTGAAAATTCTTTTTGGCCTACTTTTATTTTATATCTAATTTCAATTGAGTCACCACTTTTGATATAAACTTTATCCATTGGAAATGTACTACTTCCCACTATAGCCATTCCACCGCCATCTAAATCGGTAATTGTTACAGTTTGACGATTTGAACCTGAAATCACCATTGTTGCAGCGCTGATTGATAAAGTTTTATCGGGCTTAAAAGAAACTTCAACGGAAAGTTTTGGCTCTGATACTTCTAATTTCATATCGTTGCTTTGTGCCTTAATTACCAAAATTACATGTGGGTTAGGAGCCTCTTGTTCTAATGAAAACATATCGCTAGGAGAATAATTAACTGCATTTCCCTGGTTAACTCCTAAACTATCGCCTAGACTAGCTATGAAATCGACAGTATTATTTGTTGAAATATCTCTTTTGTCATGTAGATCACTATTTGATAAATCATGTATATCTTCTTTTGCAGAAATGAGTTGCAAGTTTGTTTCAATTGAACTTAAACCACTTCCTAAAGAATCTAGGTTTGTAAAATCTCTTAAAAATCCAATATAAGAAATAAAATTTGGCTCTCCTGATCCAATTTCTAAAGCTTTAATTTTACCATTGAAATTAACAGATACCCGCATATCTTGTTCACGCATAGCAGAATATATTCCAGCATAATCACCAGTTTTTATTGGAATACTTGCAATAATGTATCCACCTTTAAATACAATCTTAGTTGAAGAAAAACTATATTCGGTGCTTGCATTAGAAATTAAAAAATCCTTACCTTCTCTTTCTCCTGAACCATCTCTTTTCGCTGTTGAAAGATCAATTTCAGTTGCATATAACTCATGATAATCACCAACACTGCTAGTATATGCATATGCAGAATAACCTTTAGTTAAAACAAAATTATTAGATGACAAAAAAATTCCAAAAATGAAAAAAATGAATAACAACACAAATATAGTAGTTTTATTTTTAGCTATTCGTTGCACCTAGATTTCTCCTTATTTCATTATATAACATACTATATAAATAAATAATATGTCAATAAAGCTTTAATATATTATATATACATATTAAATGTGTGTTAAGCCAATGTGTAAATTTAATACATACAATTCACAAAAGATTAACAGTAGATATCTTTTTTTTTCATAATTAACTAAATAAAAGATTCATAACTATAAAGCGTTAGAAAAATAATAAAATATTTCAAAATCGAGTAACAAATTTAAAATCGTAAATCATTCCCAATAGCAAATCATCCCTTTCGCAAATAATCGCAAAGAACAAGAAGTAAATAAACGAATTAAACAGAAACATTTTTACCAAAATAACGGCAAGTGCAAACTATATTTTTTTGAGTATAAGTATAAATATAGATACAAATGAATAATTACGAAAATTTAAAAAAACTTTGGTTGAAAAAAACATTGTCATAATCGTCTAAAACATTTAGGTTAACAAATTCAAAGTCTGTGAAAAAACAAGTAAATTTAGCATCTGAAAACTTGTATATAACAACATTGAAAACCCAACTTAAATAAACGAAGATGCCTATATATTAAAACATTAGTATCAGTAGCTACATTTTTAATCGACCAAAACAAACATCTTTTTTAAAGATGAAACTTCTGTCAACTAACAACAATAAGAATAAGAAAATATTTAAAAGAATATTTAATATACTAATATCATTCTATAAATAGGCTACTATCTTTATCAAAAAATAATTTTGTATCAATAGCTACTATTAAAGTTTTATTTTAAATCGTCATATTTTATAACTTCAAGTCCCGCTTCATTGAACATTTGCATGCTAAAATCGTCTGGATATCCTTGATCAAAAACAACTCTTTTAATCCCACTATTAATTATCATTTTCGCACATATACTACAAGGCTGATGAGTGCAATATAAAGTCGCTCCTTCAACACTAGTTCCCATTTTAGCAGCTTGTATAATCGCATTTTGTTCTGCATGTATAGCATAACAAGTTTCGTGACAAGTACCTGAAGGAATTCCCAATTTAACTCTAAGGCAATATCCTTTTTCTTTACAGCTTTCTATTCCACTCCCAGCACCATTATAACCTGTAGTAAGTATTCTTTTATCTCTTGTTATTATTGCCCCTACTTGCCTATCTTCTTTATAACAAGATGACCAAGTGCTAACAAAATAAGCCATTTTCATAAATCTTTGATCCCATTTATCCATATTTTCACCTAAAATATTTCATTACCTTTAATGATACAAAAATACTGCTTTCTATTCAAGTTATAAAATAAATTTTGTAAAAATTTTTTCAATCACATTAATTTTTTGTTTTATCCCAAAATTCAATTATATTAATCAATGATATCAGCATTTTTATAATTTAATATTTAAAAATAGTTAATTTAATTACTAAGTGCAATTTCCCATTTGCTAACATACAGTTTCATATAATTTCATAAAATAAAGGCTAAAAAATCAGCACATTTTTTTTATTTAACACAATCTTAAGTTTCACTTTTTTGGATGCATTTAACAATATATGATGCCGTTTATTTTATTGTTAAAAATTATTTGCAACGCAAAAATGATTATGTTATAATGCTTTTAGCACTCTAGAAGTTAGACTGCTAAATTTATATTTTAGGAGGACATAAAAACAATGAAAATTAAACCTTTATTTGATAGAATTGTAGTTCAACATGTTGAAAGTAGTGAAACAACAAAATTCGGATTAATTTTACCAAGTGCTAATCAAGAAAAATCTCAAATTGCAGAAATAATTGCAGTTGGCAATGGTGGTTTAGTTGATGGTAAAGAAGTAAAAATTGTTGTAAAACCTGGCGACAAAATATTATATAGCAAATATGCTGGATCTGATTTCAAATTAGACGGAAAAGATTATGTAATAATTAAGCAATCAGATATCCTTGCAATAATAGAAGACTAAAAATAAGGAGGATTAATCATGGCAAAACAAATTATTTATGGTGAAGAAGCAAGGAAGGCACTTAAATCTGGTGTTGATCAACTTGCTGATACAGTTAAATTAACTTTGGGTCCTCGTGGCCGAAATGTTGTTTTAGAAAAACCCTTTGGCTCTCCCCTAATCACCAATGATGGTGTAACAATTGCTAGAGATATTGAGCTTGAAGATGTTTTTGAAAATATGGGAGCACAAATAGCAAAAGAAGTAAGTGTCAAAACTAATGAAGTTGCAGGTGATGGCACAACTACAGCTGCTGTTTTAGTGCAAGCAATTGTTAGTGAAGGAATAAAAAATGTAACAGCAGGAGCAAATCCAATGTTGCTTAGAAAAGGAATATTAGATACCGCCACAATTGCTGTTGAAGAATTAAAAGCAATTTCTAAACCAGTAGTTGATAAAAATGACATTGCATCTGTTGCTGCAATTTCTGCTGATGACCAAGAAATTGGAGTACTAGTTTCAGAAGCTATGGAAAAAGTTGGCAAAGATGGTGTTATTAGTGTTCAAGAAGGTCAATCACTTTCCACTACTCTTGATGTAGTTGAAGGAATGCAATTTGATAGAGGTTATGTCAGTGGTTACATGGCAACCAATTTATCTAAAATGATTGCTGAACTTGATTCTCCTGCAATTTTAATTACAGATAGAAAGATTTCAACAATTCAAGAACTTTTACCAATAATTGAACAAGTTGTTAAAAGCGGTCTAAAGCTAGTTATAATAGCTGATGATTTTGAACAAGAAGTTACTGCAACACTTGTTTTAAACAAATTAAAAGGTGTATTTAATTGTGTAGCAGTTAAAGCCCCTGGATTTGGTGGAAGAAGAAAAGAAATGTTAGAAGATATTGCAGTACTTACAAATGGACAAGTTATTAGTGAAGATATTGGACTAGAAGTTAAAGATGCAACAATAAATATGTTAGGACGTGCAAAGCTAGTAACTGTTGATAAAGATAATACAACTATAATTGGTGGAGCAGGCTCTCAAAAAGATATAGAAGCAAGAATTGCTGGAATTAAAGAGCAAATAAAAAACACCACATCTTCATACGATAAAGAAAAACTTCAAGAAAGATTAGCAAAACTTGCAGGTGGAGTCGCTGTCATTAATGTTGGTGCTGCAACTGAAATCGAAATGCAAGAAAAGAAACATAGAATTGAAGATGCACTAGCCGCTACTAAAGCCGCTGTTGAAGAAGGTACTGTTCCAGGTGGTGGAGTTGCCCTACTTACTATTTCAGAAAATGTTAAAAAAGCCACTGAAAAATTTGAAGATGATTACAAAACTGGTGCCAATGCAGTAATAAAAGCACTTGAAGCACCAATGAGACAAATCGCTATTAATAGTGGTGTAGATGGTGGTGTTGTAATTAATACTATCAAATCACAAGATTCTAAAACATTTGGTTATGATGCATTAAATGATAAATATGTTGATATGGTTAAAGAAGGCATCATAGATCCTACAAAAGTAACAAGAACAGCACTACAAAATGCTGCAAGCATTGCCGCATCCCTACTTACAACTGAATCATTAGTTGCAGACATTCCTCAACCCCCAGGAGCTGGAATGCCTCCAATGCCACAAGATGCAGGCATGTATTAAAAACAAATTACCCCTTGCAAAAAGCAAGGGGTTTTTAATTTTAAATAGCAATGTAAAAATTATATTTATGTTATTGGACTGGATGTTTGTTTTGTTCATCTGGCATACCAGCAGCATTCCAAGTTGTCCAGTAAATCTTATTTTTTTTAAAATACTCATACTTAGTTATCATTTTACTTGCTATCATACTTGAAGAAAAGCAAATTTCAAGATCTGGATGTGCTTCGTTAAATATATATGCTGCAGGAAAATTAAACACATACCCCGAAATTTTCTCAGGATCAGTAAATTCAATATACGCCTCTTTTAAATTGCTACATTGTGAAAAAGCACTCGCCCCCAATGTATCTATAACATCATCATTTCCAATATACAATTTTTCGATACCACATAAATAAAAAGCAGAAACACCAATCTCTATATTTTCCCCTTTTATTAATTTTACTGTTTTAAGATTTCCACATCTCAAAAAACAATTTGCACCAATAAACTTTAATTTTGAACCACTTGTAAAGCTTGTAATACTAGTTCCATTAAAAGCATTCCGACCTAGTTCTTCTAGTTGTGTTTCAGCATTTTCTTTAAAAATGTTTACAACACATAATTTCTTGTTACCTTGAAACGCAAAATCACCAATTTTTGTAACAGCTAAAGGAATATTGACCGTTTTAACTGACTTAATAAAACAATATTCGCCTAGTTCTTTTACTACTTTTTCAATATTGGTACCATTATTATAGTTTATTACATCTGGGATAGTAAACTCAGAAGGTATGTTGCCCCAAATATTAGTTATCCTAATATCTTCATTAACGCCAGGATTTATGTCATCATATGAAATTTTACATTTACTATTGCCAATCGTCATCTCATAAACATATTTATTAGAAAGAATTCTTTTTTGAATATCATCATCGGAATTTTTGTTTTTGAAACCTTGAACTTTATCTTCTGGTACAAAAAATTTATAATATGGATTCATAAAGCCAAAATCTTTCAAACTGGATTTTTGCTTACCAAATTTAAATGGCAGTATATCTTTATCTTTAATAAATATCGCTTCAATATTAGGGTTATTCAAAAAAACATCATCTCCAAATTTATTAATTTTATAAAACACAACCTCTTCTGCTCTAGAGTTGCTAAAAACTTTATTTCCAACAGATACTGGATTGCTACTGGGCTTAAATACAATTGAGGATAGAGGGACATTATAAAATGCATTGTCGCGTAAACATTTTAATGAATATGGAAATTCTATATGTTCAAAACTTGTTTGTGAAGAGGAAAAATTATCTATATTAAATGCTTTAGACTCAATCTCTTCTACCCCTTCTGCTAAATTTAAAAAACCATTTATTCCATTATTTTTAAATTCTATCCCTTTTTTACTTATCAATGATTTGCTGTTTAAAAATGCCTCGCTAGGAATTGCTGTTATTTCTGTGAGATTTTCTTTGTCTATTGTCAAATACGATGAACTGCTTGGTCTTAGTGTATTCATTACAAAAGTTTTAAGCTCTCTACAGTTTGCAAATGCTCTATTCCCAAATTTATTTAAAATAAGTCCAGATTCAAAATACAATCTTTCAATTTTACTATTTTCAAATGCACTCTCACCTATAGATATAATTGTGTTTGGAATAAATATAGATTTTGATAAACGAGCATCTGATGTATTACCACTAATATTTTTCACAAGATATTCCTTTGGTGTTGCACCATAAAATGCTTCATTGCCAATTTTTTGTAAAGTGCTTGGAAATTCTTCATTTAAAAATTCAATT
>DUUO01000080.1 GCA_012841525.1 Clostridiales bacterium | reverse complement strand
GAGTTTTTTGCAATTTGAAAAAGTAGCATATTTAATTTTTTATGGTTCTTTTTATGGACATTTAAAAAGAAAGAAACAGCAATTTTTTTATGAGGGGATTAAGGCTTTTCTTTTATGTATATTTTTAGATTTTTCTGAAAAAAATCAGTTTTAAAATGCTTTTGCTAATATTGAATTTTTGTATTCTTTTTTGGGAGAAATAGTAACATTTTAGGAGTTATCCCCAGAGTTATCCACAAAAAATGCGAGTTTTCCACAGTATGTGGATAGCTTTTTTGCATATTTTCAGAAAAAAGGCTCATATTTTTGCATAAATATTTTTTCTTTCATTCCCCCTATTTTCAAAAAACACCTATTAACTATACAAGTTTAAAGGTTTGGGGTGAAAATAAATTTTGTTGATTTTTGTTAAATTTAAATTTTTTGCATCAATTTTTCAGGTGTAAAAAACAAGAAAATATATCTATAAAAATGGGGAAAACTATTGTACATATGTCACCATAAAAATACTAATGGTTGTTTTTTAAAAACAATGTTGTATATATGTCACTATAAAAAATACTGATAGTTGCTTTTTGTAAAAAACTATGTTGTATATATGTCACTAGAAATCAGGTGCAAAGTATTGTGTTTTAAGTTTTTTAGTAAATAACATTTGATCTATATATATGCTATTAGAAGCAAGGAGAAAGTATTATTTGTTGATTTTTTGCATTAAAAACCTTGCCAATTTAGGCAAGGATTATGGTTGTCTTATCAATTAATATATTATTGGTTGTCGGCTTTAGCCTTTTTGAGTTCTTCCTTTTCTAAAAGTTTTTCATCAAGTTGCTTTTTTAAAACTGCCTTTTGACGGTTTAAATTTGCAATCTTTTGACGAAGTTCTCTTATTTCATCATTTAATGATGCTGGCTTTGGATCGAAACAATGTGGATCTTTATTGTATGCAGTAATCCATTTTTCTAATGTTTTTAGTGGAATTTTTTCTGCTCTTGCAGTTCCTACGGTTGACAAGCCTTCCTCTTTAATAGATTCAACAATTGCTTTTTTATATGCGCTTGCGTATCTTCTCATATTTATGCCCCCTCTTGGTTTGTTTTTTCTTTATCCCCCTTATTATATTACAAAAAAACAAAAAATAAAAGGCAAAAAAAAGATTTTTAGCATTTTTTCAAATATGCTTTTTATGTAATTGATATAATAATAATTTTTATGTTTTACCTTATTTTTCTTGATTTTTAAAGCTTTTTGGGTATATTATCTTTCTTGAAAAACGCATATATATGTAACAAAAAAGGACAAAAAAATGATTAGAAACGACTTGAGAAACATAGCAATAATAGCACACGTAGATCACGGCAAGACAACACTTGTTGATGCAATGTTAAAACAAGGTGGGGTGTTTAGAAAAAACTAAGCTGTTGATACTTGTGTAATGGACAACAACCCTTTAGAGAGGGAAAGAGGCATTACAATTTTAGCAAAAAACGCATCTTGCATGTATAAAGGAATAAAAATAAACATAGTTGATACACCTGGTCACATAGACTTTTCTGGTGAAGTTGAACGTGTCTTAAAAATGATTAATGGCGTTGTTTTATTAGTAGACGCATATGAAGGACCAATGCCACAAACCAGATTTGTTTTGCAAAAAGCAATTGAAATGAATCATAAAATAATAATATGTATAAATAAAATAGATAGACCAGATGAAAGAGCAGATGAAGTTTTAGAAGAAATTTATGAGCTCCTTTTAGAATTAAATGCAAGTTCTGAACAATTAGATAGCCCTATTTTATATGCTTCAGGAAGAGATGGTTTTGCATCAAAAGATAAAAACGACTTAGGCGATAGCATAAATCCTTTGTTTGAAACAATAATCTCTCATATAGATCCACCATCAGGCGATGAAAAAGGACCTTTGCAAGTCCTAGTATCCGCAGTCGACTATAACGACTATGTTGGAAGAATTGCCATTGGAAGAATTGAAAGAGGCAAAATTGAGGCAAATAAAGAGGTTGCTGTTTGTGATTATCATACAAATAAATCATATAAATCCAAAATTACAAATGTTTATCAATTTTCTGGAATTAAGCAAGTTCCAGTTCAATCTGCAACAGTTGGTGATATTGTAAGTTTTAGCGGAATTGAAAATATAACAATTGGAAACACTGTTTGTGCTCCTGAAAAAGTAGAGCCTATTACTTTTGTAAAAATTTCAGAGCCTACAATACAAATGACTTTTTCTGTAAACAACAGTCCTTTTGGTGGAAAAGAAGGAGAGTATGTAACCTCAAGACATTTAAGAAGTAGATTATATAAAGAAACACTAAAAGACGTTTCATTAAAAGTTGAAGATGGAGCTTTAACTGATTCATTTTTAGTTTCAGGTAGAGGTGAAATTCACCTATCAATTTTAATTGAAAACATGAGGCGTGAAGGCTATGAATTTCAAGTATCAAAACCAAAAGTAATTTACAAAAAAATAGATGGTGTTTTAAGTGAACCAATGGAAAAAGTATATTTAGATATTCCAGAATCATCTATTGGAATAGTAATTGAAAAATTTAGCAAACGTGGTGGCGAATTAGAAAAAATGACTACTGTTGGAAACAGAGCAAAACTTGAGTATGTTATACCTGAACGTGGTTTAATTGGTTACCGAAGCACATTTTTAACTGACACTAGAGGTGAAGGAATTATGCATACAATCTTTCACGGATACTCTCCAAAAAAAGGAGATGTCGTCACAAGAAATCACGGAGTTTTAATTGCTTTTGAAACAGGTCCTGCAACTGCCTATGGTTTATATAGTGTTCAAGATAGAGGTGTTCTTTTTATTAAACCTGGCACAATGGTTTATGCTGGAATGGTCGTTGGCGCTACACCTAAAAAAGATGATATTGTTGTAAATGTTTGCAAGAAAAAACAACTAACAAATATGCGTGCTGCAGGAAGCGATGAAGCCTTAAGGCTTGAAACTCCAAAAATTATGTCTTTAGAAGAAAGCATTGAATTTTTAGATAATGATGAAATGTTAGAAGTTACTCCATCTTCACTAAGAATTAGAAAAAACGAACTAAATCATACAATGCGTATGCGAACAGCGCTTCATAACAAAAACTAATATTTGCTTAATGAAAATCCCAAAACACCAAAAGTGTGTTTTGGGACTTTTTTATAATCTTAACAATCTTTTATTCTTCTACTATTTCTACTTCTACTTCTTCAACTTTTTCTTCTTTTGCTGCTTCTTCTTTTACATCATTTACTGCTTTGCTTTGTTTTTCTTCTTTTGCATCAGTTTCTACAGCTTCGCTTTGTTCTTCTTGTGGCTTTTCTTTCTTCGGTTTTGCAAATTTATCTTTGTTTTTTATAACAAAAAGTCTTATTGAAGCAATTAAACAACCAATTACCGCAGTCATAAAGATACATCCTAACCAACCAAATGCTAAAGTTGCATCTCTGGCGCTTTGCATACTGTCTATATATCTATTCCAATCTGCCATTGTTGAGCCATCTCCTGGCACTTTTGCTACTTCAGTATGAAAAATACCAGTATAAGAAAACATAAAAAAGAAAAATCCTACATATGCAAAAATCTTTGCGAGAAATTCAAGAAGTGATAGGTTTTTGTCTTGCTCATAACCTTTTTTAGACAACGGGAAGACAACTTTCATCAATCCATAATATGCCGTTGTAGCGATGGCGTATAAGAAAAGCATTTCCATAACAAATTCGTGAACAGGCCAAGTAAAAACCAAAGATGTTAACATTAATAATGGTATTAACAAAATATCAAGAATTTTTTCTTCTTTTGCCTTAGGCTTTTTCATAGTAATCAAATCTATGACAACATATGCAACAAGCACTAAAACTACAAAAATAAACATCCCCGTCCATGCAGGAATCAACATTGAGAAAAATATCATTACGCTAAATAGAATGATTTTTACAAGCCACATATAATCTTTTTTATTAACTTGTTCCATAATAGAACCTCCTCGATATTCTATTTATACTTTTATTTTACTGCTTTTTTATTTAAAAAAATACTTTCGCCCTATTATTTTATTAATTTAAAATTTTAATTTTTTAGTATAAATGCAAGTGTGACTAATAAAATTTTTATAATGTCTTAGATTGAATTTTATTATCCACTTTAATACAACTTTTATATTTTGTGCTAAAATACATTTATGGAAAAATATTTAGATGAAAGTATTAATTTTTTAGAAAAACTTGTTTCTTTTAAATCAATAAAAGATGAACCAGTTGATGGTGGTCCGTTTGGATTAGAAAACAAAAAAGCATTAGAATATGCCCTTTCAATGTTTGAATATATTGGTGCAAAAACAAAAAACCTTGATGGCTTTGTAGGCTATGCGGACTTTTTTCCAGATGAATATAATAGTGAAGAAATTTTTGGCATATTAATCCATTTAGATGTTGTTCCTGTAGACAACAATTGGAATACTGATCCTTTTACATTAACAGAAAAAGATGGAAAGCTTTTTGGAAGAGGCACAATTGATGATAAAGGACCTTTATCTGCAATATATATAGCATTCAAAAAACTCTTAGATGAGGGGTTAAAAATTAAAAATCCAGTTCGCTTTATTTTAGGTTGTGATGAAGAAAGTGGCTGGGGGTGCATAAACCATTATAAAAAGCACGAAAAGTTTCCTGTTTTTGGAATTGCTCCAGATGCATCTTTTCCAGTTATAAACTATGAAAAAGGAATATTAAATTTTAAAATTGCTATTCCAAAACCTGAAGAAATAATTAAAATTGAAGGTGGCGATAGATCAAATATTGTCGCACCAAAATGTAGCGCTATATTAAAAAATAAACTTGGTTTATCTCTTTATTACAAAAAGTTAGATAATCATTATTTATATGAAATTAAAGGTAAAAGTGCACACGCAAGCACTCCAGATCTTGGAATAAATGCAATAGTTAAAATGCTTTTATATTTATCTCATAAACACATTGAATTAAAGCCCATTTTAGACTTAATTGCTGCCTTTCAATATATTACTAATAATGAATATGAAAAGTCAGATTACTTTGATGTAAAATTGACAAATAATCTTGGAAAGGTTTCAAGTGATGATAATAATATTTATTTTACATTTGATATTCGCTATCCAAAAGAAATATCACCAAATGAAATTTTATCCGTTGCAAAAAATAAAGGAGATGTTTTAGAAGATTCAATAGTAATTAAAGAACCACTTTTCGTAGATCCAGATAATTTCTTAGTTAAATCATTACTTACTGCATATGAAAAGGTAACAAACAAAAAAGGAGAGCCTTTAGCAATTGGTGGTGGAACTTATGCTAGAGCCCTACCGCTTGCAGTTTCTTTTGGTCCAAACTTTGAAGGCGATGAAGAAGTTGCACACATGGCAAATGAATACATCACTATTGAAAATTTAGAAAGATGTATAGAAATTTATTATCTAGCACTAAAAGAGATTTTATTTTAAAATATTTAAGATTAATATAATTTAACACGCTAATTAGATAAAGTATAATGGTGTAAATATGCCGAAATGAGCCAAAAAAGGCGATTTTTAGTTAAAAAAAGTGTTCCACGTGAAACATGCCCGTTCCACATGAAACATTTAAGCCTTTTCTATTGACCCTAGAAAGCCCAAAAAGAGGCCTACCCTGTTGCGTTTTAACCCTTAAAAACCCTATATTTTGAGCATAAAAAATACTTTTATCCTCTTCATCGTGAAAAAACAAGCCGTTACTGTATGCCCCTATTTTTGTAATTTTTAAGAATTTTTTATTTGTTTCACGTGAAACTATTATTTTTATATATAAAAATTTAATACATTCCTATATATATTAGTGCTGTTTTTTAATAATTTATATAACAATATTATTGAATTCTTTTTATGTTTTTATTAATAAAATATTTTTAAATAATCTAAAAATTATAAATTTTTAATATTTTTTATCTTTTTTAATAATTTTAAGTGTTTTTATAATTAAATGTGATATTTTATATATTTTTTAATATTTTTATTCTGTTTC
>DUUO01000013.1 GCA_012841525.1 Clostridiales bacterium | reverse complement strand
GATAAATTTATTTGTATATTATTAGCAAAATCGAAAATTCTTACTATTCCAATCCAATAAGCGATAAATTTATGTATATTGTATTATTAGCAAAAATCAAATTTTTTTATTATTCCCATTCAAAAAATGGTAAATTTGTTTGCATGTTGCATCAATGACAAAAATCAGTATTTGCAATATTAAAATTCATATTTAATCGGGTTTTAACGGAAGAAATCTTGATTATTTTATTCCCATTCAATTGTGCCAAGTGGCTTTGGAGTGAGATCGTAAACAACACGATTAACATTTTCAATTTCATGAGTGATACGATGAGTAATACGATCTAGTAAATCCCAATCTAAACGTTCAATTGTTGCAGTCATTGCATCAACTGTATTGACAGCACGTACTATAACAGGATATGCGTATGAGCGAACACCATTTTTTACGCCGACAGATTTGAAGTTTGGTACTGCGGTGAAGTATTGCCAAATTTTATCTGCAAGTCCTGCTTTTGTTAATTCTTCAGTTAAAATTGCATCTGATTCTCTAACTGCTTCTAGACGCTCTAAAGTAATTTCGCCAAGACATCTAACACCAAGTCCAGGACCTGGGAACGGGGGTCTAAAAACCATATCATCTGGAAGGCCCAAAGCTTTACCTAAAACTCTAACTTCATCTTTAAATAAATATTTTAAAGGTTCTACTAATTCAAACTTCATATCGCTTGGTAAACCGCCAACATTATGATGTGACTTAATACCTTTTTTGTTTTTAGATCCACTTTCTACAATATCTGGATAAATTGTTCCTTGTGCAAGAAATTTTATACCATCTAATTTTCTAGCTTCTTCTTCAAAGACACGAATAAATTCAGTTCCGATAACTTTTCTTTTTGCTTCTGGATCCGAAACTCCTTTTAATTTAGTTAGAAAACGTTCAGTTGCATCAACATAAATCAGTGTTGCATCAAGTTCTTTACCAAAAACTTCAACGACATGTTCTGCTTCATTTTTTCTAAGCAATCCATTATTTACATGTACACAAACAACATTTTTGCCAATCGCTTTTATAAGTAGTGCTGCAACAACAGAACTATCAACACCACCTGATAATCCAAGTAAAACTTTCTCATTGCCAACTTGTTTTTTAATTTGAGCAACTTGCTTATTTATAAAGTTTTCTACGCTCCAGCTTTTTTCACATTTGCAGATATTGAAAATAAAGTTTTCAATGTCATTTTCAGTTCCACAAATTTTATCAGAATAATTATCAAAATTAATTAAAAGACAATTAAAATTATTTAAAATTTTTTCATCAATTTCATCATTTTTATTTTCAGAATAAAAGACAATTCCTTTTAAGCCTTCAATCTTTTTTAAATCATCAAATGATTTATCATATGGATGTATTTCACTATATACTCCAAGTGAGCGAATATGTCTTGCAAGCTCTGAGGATTTTTTTGTACTAAAATCAATTACTGCAATTGTATCTTGTTTCATTTTTGTTTTCCTTTTAATTAATAATATTTTTTATACGATAAAGCAATGCATAATGTTTTGAAAGTTTATTTATCAGATATATTATATATCTCTTTGGCATAAAATGCTAAATATTTATATATATCAAGTACTATATATTTTTAATTAAGATAACAAAAAGTCATGTAGTTCTTGAACAGAGTTTACAATAAATGTTGCACCATGTGCTTTTAGTTCGCTAAGATTTCCAAAACCAAAAGTAACTCCGATGCTATCAATGTTGTTTTTCCTTGCAGCAATAATGTCGTACATTCTATCACCAACCATTATAAAGTCATCAGGTTTGTAATTTTCATCAGATTCAATATATTCTTTTATGTATAAGGCTTTATCGTGTTTTAATTCAGAAAGTTCGGCACCTTTAATTTGGTCAAAATATTTTAATAGATCAAAATGTTCCAATATCATATTTGTATAAATATGTGGTTTAGATGTAGCAACATATATTTTCTTTGATGCTCTTTTGAGATCTTCTAATAATTTAGGTATACCTTCATAAACTTCTTGCTGGAAAATTCCTTCTTTTAAATAGTAATCTCTATAAAACTTTCTTGCTAAAATTGCATCGGGTTCAGAAAAACCGCAAATTGTCTTAAAGCCATCTATTAATGGCGGTCCAATAAAAGGTCTAAGTTTTTTTAAATCTGTAACTTTTATACCAAATTTAGATAAAGCATATGCAGCAGCTTTTGTTATGCCTTCTTCAGAATTTGTAATCGTTCCATCTAAATCAAATATTATGTGTTTATAATCTTTTTTCATGACAATATTTTAGCATAGAGATGTTTTTTTATGATAGCAATTAATTGTTGTAATTTAGATAAAATTATTGATGTTAAGTCTAAAGTTAATTTTTGTGTTGAGGAATATATTACATCGTTTTTTTGAAATATAAAGATAAATTAAAAATTTTATATAAAAACCCCATCAAGCATGTATCATCAAACAACAAGAATGAAAGAAAAGAATAAAGGAGGTATGCTTGATGGGCATTATTAGTATATCACAAAAAAAGACTATTTAATGAAATAAAATACAGATTTTAAAGGCGGATTTTTAGGGGCGGGTTTTTAGGTTAGTTTATTAAAATAAAATAAGAATATAAATAATATACTTAAAATGTTTGATGAAAATAATAAAAAGTTTTAAATTAGTAAAAATTCCTTGACAGAACTTATTAAAACAAATAAAATTAAATTATATTCATTCTAAAATTAGAATGCTTATAAAAAAATAAAAAGTTTTTTTATCTTTTTTTGTGATATAATAACTGTATTATTTATAAGAGGTATTGCGATTATGGAAATGTTATATAAAATAGTTTATGGATTACAAATCGTTTCCGCAAAAGATGGAAAAAACAATGCTTGTGTTGCTAACACTTTAGTACAGCAATCGTCTGATCCAGTGAAATTAAGTATTACTATTAATAAGTCAAATTTAACTCACGATATGATTATGAAAACTAAAAAATGTGCAGTTGCAATACTTGGTGAACAAGTAAAATTTGACACAATTAAAGCCTTTGGTTTGACCGCTGGAAGAAACGTAAAAAACAAATTTGATGGTATTGAATGTATAAAGACGAAATACGACTTTTTGTTACCCAAAGATGGCGTACTTGGATATTTTGTCTTAGATATTGTCGAAACTGTCGATGTCGGTTCACATACAATTTTTGTAGGAACTATAGCAGAAAAAGTAGGTTTAGTTGATGGCCATCCAGTAACATACGAATACTATAGAGAACATATTAAACCAAAGCCACAACTACCAAAATCAAAAAATGTATGGGAATGCAGAATATGTGGATATATCTATGATCCAGAAAAAGGAGATCCAGAAGCGAATATTAAGCCAGGTACACCTTTTGAGGATTTACCAGAAGATTGGGTTTGTCCAATATGTAAACATGGCAAAGAAGATTTTGTCTTTGTTGGAGACAATGAAAATAAAAAAGTTCAATTAGAAGTTGAAAAAACAAATAAAATAATAAAAGGAGAGAAAGTTATGAAAAAATTTAGATGCGTAGTATGTGGTTATATACATGAAGGAGCAGAAGCTCCAGATATTTGCCCAGTATGTAAGGCAGGAAAAGATAAGTTTGTTGAAGTTGTAGAGAAAAAATGGTCATGTACAGTTTGTGGCTATGTTCACACAGGTGAAAATCCACCAGCAAAATGTCCAACTTGTTCAGCACCAGCAGAAAAATTTGTAGAATTAAAAGAAGGTGAATTGAATTGGGCTACAGAGCATGTTATTGGAATTGGTAAAGATTCACCAGAAGATATTCAAAAAGATTTACATGCTAACTTTGTTGGAGAATGTACAGAAGTTGGAATGTATCTAGCAATGGCAAGAGTTGCTCATAGAGAGGGTTATCCTGAAGTTGGTTTGTATTATGAAAAGGCAGCTTTTGAAGAAGCAGAACATGCAGCAAAATTTGCAGAGTTATTAGGCGATGTTGTAACTGATAGCACAAAGAAAAATTTAAGTATGAGAGTTGAAGCTGAATATGGTGCTTGTGCAGGTAAAATGGATTTAGCAGCAAGGGCAAAGAAATTAAATCTTGATGCAATTCATGATACAGTTCACGAAATGGCAAAAGATGAAGCAAGACATGGAAAGGCTTTCAAAGGTTTACTAGATAGATACTTTAAATAATATAATTTGAGGGGGCGAAGTAATTCGCCCTTTTTTTTATAACAATATTCAAATTTGTAGTGAATGGAATTTGATTTTGGTATATTCCGCAGTGCGATAATTCTCAGTGAATGCAATTTTTGTTTTAGTATATAATATTGTAATATGGTAATTTATTGAATACAATTTTGATTTTGAATATGTAATATATAAATCAGATTGAGTGGTAAAAATTTTTATATTTGATGATAATATGATATGTTTCATTGCAGTACTGAATTTAATAATTTGTAAAAAATAGTAGCTGTAGATATAGAAAAATGATAAAAGGGACAATAATCTTAAACGCATTTGATAAAACAAATGATTTACAAGCAAAAGCATTACAAGATGCTTTTTATAGTCTTGGGGTCAAAGTTGATGTAATTAGAAATAGTTTTGACATTGCATATTTAGAAAACGGACAGGTAATTTGCAAACTAGATACTGATTTTGTTGTTTTTCTTGATAAAGATATTTTACTTGCAAAATTATTAGAACTTTTTGGCATTAGAGTTTTTAATACTGCAAAGTGCTTAGAAATTTGTGATGATAAGTTTTTAACAAGTATTTATTTATCAAAAGCGAAAGTTAATATTCCAACTACATATTCATTGCCACTTGAATATAGATTGGAAGAAAAATATATCGATACAATTGATTTTCCATTTATTTTGAAAGCAAATAAATCTTCACTAGGAGAGGGTGTATTTTTGATAGAATCTAGAGATGATTTTATAAAGGCAAAAAAGCAAATTGGAAACAATAGAATGATTTTACAACAATACATTTCATCTAGCAAAGGCAAAGATATTAGAACAATTGTGTTGGGTGGAAAAATAATTGCTTCAATGGAAAGGATGAACACTTTAGACTTTAGAAGTAATGTTGCTTGCGGGGGTGTTGGAAAGCCTATTAATTTAAGTGATGAATTTTCAAACATTGCTCTTTTAGCAAGTGCTGCAGTAGGGGCAGATTATTGTGGTGTAGATATTTTGATTGGAAAAAACAATGAACCAATTGTCTGTGAAGTTAATTCAAATGCTTTATTTTCTCATATAGAAAAAATTACTGGTGTAAATGTAGCATATCAATATGCTAAATATGTCATTGACACAATGAATAAAACTTAATTCAATTATATGATGTAAAGTGTGTCACTGATGCAGTAAATAATATTTAATTCTATTTTTATTAGCAATAATATTTTTCAAAATTTTTTCTTGATTTTCGTTTTAATATTGTTAAAAAAACATACTATTTTGGCGTTTATTTTCTTTTAAATTTTAATTATTTTAAAAATTTAATATTTTAAAGTGATAATATTTTAATTTTGTATAAAACAAAACAGAGTTTTAATAAAAATTTTTATAAAAATTAAGATTATGATATCAAATAGTTTCTTAATCGCAAAAAATAAATAAATTTTCAAAAAACTTGCATTTATTTTTTAAATTATGTATAATACTTTAGACAGGGTAAAAATGAATTTTAAATGTGCAATGGAATTAAATATATATTTTTGATATTTGTGATATCATCTGCTTAAATTTTTTTGTTTAAGCTTTTTTTATTTTTGCTCATTTAATTATCATTATCACTAATACTATTTACAAAAATATTACTGGAGAGATATGGCTAGAATAACGGTTAAAATAAGCAAATCATATAATGTCCATATAGGGCATAGTTTGATAAAGAGCTTGAGAGTTTATTTAAGTAATTTGAATCTTGGTAAAAAGGTTGTTTTAGTTACATCACATTCTCTTAATAATTTACATTCAAATAAACTAGAAAAAGAGTTAGAAGCGTTAGGGCTTGAAGTTAAAAAATATTTAATCTCTGACGGTGATATCTCTAAAAACATTAGCGAATATTTTAATTTAATAAATTTTTTATCTAATTCAAAAATAACAAAATCTGATACGATCATCGGTTTCGGCGGAAGTTCTGTTATTGAACTTGCTGGTTTTTGTGCTGCAACATATCACAGAGGCATTAATTTCATAAGTATTCCAACAAGCCTTGCTTCAATGATTGAAAATTCTGTAGGTGGAAAAACTGGCTTAAATTTAGTGGGAATAAAGGATTTAATTGGAGTATACTTTTATCCTCTAGTTGTTTTATGTGATTTAGATTTTTTAGAAACGCTCCCAGAGGAAGAATGGGAAAATGGCTTAGTTTCATTGATTAAATATGCAATTTTAATAGGTGATGACTTTTTTGATATATTAATGCAAGATGATTACAAAAAATATATTGATAAACTCATTGAAGATGTTGTCGCATATAAGAGAGAAATAGTGGAAATTGATGAAAACAATTTATGGGAAAGCCATATTTTAGATTTAGGAAATATTTTTGCAAAAGCAATAATGACTTTGTCAGAAAACAGCATACCATATGGAAAAGCACTTGCTATGGGAATAAACAAAATTGCGTATGTAAGTTATAAATCAGCGGGATTACAAAAGCGAGATTACAACAAAATTATTAACTTGCTAGAAAAATATAATTTGAGATTAAGTTTGCCTTTTAGTCTAAATTTAATCGTAGATACAATAAAAAACGATAACAACATATACAATAATAGTTTTGATATCGCTTTAATAAATAAAATTGGTAGATGCTTTGTAGAAAAAGTACCTGTAGATAGGCTTGATGAATTTTTTGTTTAATTGAAAAATAAAGCAAAAAGAAAAGTTGTTTTCATAAATAAATTATGAAAAATGACAAAATAAAGAGAAAGGTACAAATAAAATCAATCAGATTATACTAATGCTTAGTATCCATACTTTGTAAAAATGTGCTGTATATATATTTAATGCACTAAAAATTAAAACACATAAAAGAGAGGCTGTTAGATGATTAAAATACATAAGTCAAATATCATTGGTGAATTAAAAGCACCACCATCAAAATCACATGCTCATAGGCTTGTTATTTGTTATGCACTTGCAAAAACTCCCAAAAATATTGAATATGTTGGGACTGATTCATATCATTCAGAATCTGTAATTAAAAACATCATAAACGCTAGCGATTTGCCAACAGATGTTGAATGTGGCCAAAGTGCTTCTTCATTTAGATTTTTACTTCCAATTGCTGGTGCTCTTGGAAAAAACATTAGATTTTTTGTAAGTAATAACTTAACAAAGCGTTCAATTGATGAAATGCTTATTTGTTTAAACTCTCATGGAGTAAAAGTTGAAAAAAAGAGATATGGCTATGAATCCAAAGGACAATTGAAAAGTGGAGATTATGTAATACCCAAAAATGTATGTGCTCAATATATTTCAGGTTTGATGTTTGCACTACCTTTATTAGATGGCGATAGCAAAATTATTACGACTTGTGATGTTATGACAGAATATACATATTTTACAATGCGTTGTCTTGAAGAATTTGGCATTAAAATTGAAAAAACTGATTACGGATATTTCGTTGAAGGTAATCAAACATATGTAGCACCTGAAGATGATATTGAACTAGAGGGTGATTGGTTATCAAGTGCAGCTTTATTTGCTACAGCGGCAATGACTGGTGAAATTACTGTCAGTGGACTTAACTTAAAATCAAAACAAGTTGATATGGTCATTTTGAAGCTTCTAAAAAGATACGGTGCAAATGTGAGCATTAAAGATGGCAACATTACTGTTAAAAAAGTAAGTTGTAAGCCAATAAATTTTGATGCTAGATACACTCCAGGTTTAGTGCCAATAGTTAGCATTTTATGTGCAAACGCTAAAGGTAAATCAGTAATAAAAAATGTTGATAGCGTATCAATGCAAAGTCAAACTAGGCTTCGTAATTTAATGTGTCTTTTAAAAGAACTTGGTGTAAAGGCTGCATGCAATGGAAAAGATTTAATTATTGAAGGTGGCGAAATGGTAGGTAAGCATTTGAGATGCGAAGCAGATCATAGGATAATAATGGCTGCGGTTTTAGCAGGATTAGTTTGTGGAAATGTCATAATAGATGACCTTTATGCTATAAACAAAAGTTATCCTGACTTCATTTCAGACCTTGAAAAAGTTAAAGCAAATACGACATCCAATCTTGCTAATATCTAAGTAAATACAAGATCAAAGATTGATAACATCTAGGCAAATACGACATCCAATCTTGCTAATATCTAAGTAAATACAAGATCAAAGATTGATAACATCTAGGCAAACATAACAACCAATTTTGCTAATGTTTAAGTAAAAATAAAATTATTATTGCTGATATCTAATAAATTTGCATATGATTTTTTTTATTTTATTTTGTTGTTTAGATGCAAAAAACAAAAATTTTGTTTTGTGAATTTTTCTAATATTTAAAATCGCCTATTGTGTAGAGCAGTTTTTATTGCTAATATATTGACAATATGACTATGTTTGAAATTGAAGAAAAATAGGGAGTATTAAGGCAGTTTGCTTTACATAAATACAATTAATGTTGCTATCCATTTTTATTGGTTAAATTTAAACAACATTACTAAATAAGAGGGATTATGGCGAATTCCGTAGCACTGGAAGTACCAACTGGCTCAAATAACAATACGAAAGTATTTAAAAAGACAATGAGCAAAAAAGAGATGTATGCATTCTTAATTGGAATGTTAGGTCAAAATATTATATACAATATTACTGGCTCATCTCTTACATACTTTTTTCAATTTACTTTATTAATTCCAGCAAGTATTGTTGCAGCAATGATTGCAGCAGCAAGAATTTTTGACGCATTAAACGATCCAATTATGGGTACAATTGTTGATAAAACTCGTAGCAGATGGGGTAAATGTAGACCATTTTTGATATTTGTTCCTATACCAATTGCAATAGTTACAATATTGAGTTTTGTTAACTTTGGTTTTTACGATAAAGTAAATAATACCGCTTCACAAAATGCTTTAATTGCAGGTTGGGCAGGTAGTATGTATATCTTATGGGGAATATTTTATACAATAGGTGATATTCCATTATGGGGTATAACAGCATTGCTTACTGAAGATGATGTTCAAAGAAATAAACTAATGGGACTTGCAAGAATTATAGGTGGTGTTGGTGGTGGTGTTGTTTTACTTGCAATGCAACCTATTGCACTTGCAATTGGAGGTTCTCTTGCTGGAAAATATGGTGCTTCAATGGCAGGTAGTAAACAAGCATGGGATACTATGCTTTTGCATCAAGATCAAATGAAAGAATTATTTAGTACTTTACTTGCAAATGGAACTGAATATCAAGTTGCAGTTAAGGCAAGTCTTGCTAAAATAAATCCTATTATTGCACAAGCAACAAGACAAGGCGAAAGAATTGGATTTTTAATTTCAAGTATTATTTTCTCTGTAATAGGTGGCGCATTATTCCAAGTTGTTGGTTTAGGAACTAGAGAAAAAATCGCTCCTTCAGAAGAAAAAAATTCATTAATTGCTAACTTTAAAATTATGTGGAAAAACAAACCATTTAGAAAAATCATGATAAGTGGTGTTTTAGGAAGTCCTAAAATGTTATTAATGCTTGCAGCAATGCCACTAATTACATATTATTTTGCAAGTAAAAATCCTCTTCTTGCAATGGTGTATATGGTTTTACTTGGCGGAGCTTTATTTATTGGTAACTTAGGAATTATGGCATTTGCTACAAAATTAAATCAGAAATATAGCAAAAAACAACTACATATTTGGGGAAATGCTGTTGGAATAATTCCATATTTAGGAGTGTACTTTATGTATCTTGCTGATCCTAGAAATTTAGTTGCTTGGTATTGGTTAATTGTTGCAGCAGTATTATTTTTCTTTGCTGGAATTTCAATGGGACTTACACTAGTTATTCAAACATATATGATAGCCGATTGTGTTGACTATGAAGAATATAAAAACAACATTAGACCAGATGGAGTGTTTTTCTCAGGGCAAACATTTATTGCAAAAATTACAGCTGGTATAGCAACATTATTATCTGGCTTAATATATTCAATATATGGTTTTTCAGATGCAAATGTTGATAAGGTTAATGCATATGTTTCAGCAGGGCAACAGCCAAGATTATTACCAGAGTTTGATCCATATATGAGAGCATTGTTTGTAATGGTTTCAATTCCACCTGCAATTGGCTGTGTGTTAAGTATATTGCCAATGTTAAACTATCCTTTATCAGATAAAAGAAGTAAAGAAATTTTAGATGCTTTAATTATCAGAAGAGCAGGCATCACTGCAAAAGCAGCGGTAGATCCAATGGAATGTAAAGTTGTTAAACTTTTCGATGAGACTATACAACTGTATGATGAAAGCGAAGAAGATGTAGTCGAAAATGCAGAAGTTGAATAAAAATATGATTTAAAAGAAAAGGCTACTTTACAATCAAGTAGCCTTTTTTACATATAATTTAGTGTAAACTTGAAGGATATATAATTTAGGTTCAGGTATAAAAATTTAACTATAAAAAACAAATTAATGTTGATTATGTTGAGGTAAAAATGAAGATTTTAGTAATAAATGGGCCAAATATCAATATGATAGGAGTTAGAGAGCCCGAAATTTATGGCAAAAAAACATATTTAGAACTTTGTGGTTTTGTAAAAGAAAATTGTGTTAGGCTAGGGCTTGATGTTGATATATTTCAATCTAATTATGAAGGTGAAATTATAGATTCCATTCAACAAGCATATGGTTTTTATGATGGAATAATAATAAATCCAGCAGCATATACTCATACAAGTATTGCAATTTTAGATGCATTAAAAGCAGTCAATATAGATACAATAGAGGTTCATTTAAGTGATCCTGAAAATAGAGAGCCTTTTAGAAAAATCAGTTATGTTTCTGAATATGCCACTAAAGTTTTTAAAGGCGAAGGATTTAATGGCTATCTAAAAGCTTTAGAATATTTTGCAAATAAAAAGCAAATTAAATAAGTTAATATAATTTACATTATCAAAAAAGTTAATGGTATTAATGTTAACAATAGTTAAATTGAAGTTGATTGCTAGAACTTATGTATTCTAGCAATTTTTGTTTATACAATAAGCAACTCAGTAATGTAAAAATTTAGATATTCTAGCAATTTTTGTTTATATAATAAACAATTAAGTCATATAAAAATTTAAATATTTCTTTCAATAATAAACAATAATTTATATACCAACTTAGATATTTAATTATATAATAAGCAATTAAGTTATATATATGTTATACTTTTTACATAAAGGTTAGGTGGTAATTGAAATGCGAATAGTTGATTTATTTGATGGTAAAAAAAATAGACTTTCATTTGAAGTATTTCCTCCAAAAAGAGGTATGCCTTTAGAAGAATCTAAAGAGATAATAAAGGAAATGGCAGCATTAAATCCAGATTTTATTTCCGTCACATATGGAGCTTTAGGAAATAATTCTGATAACAATGTTTTGGTCGCAAAAGAAGTTAGTGACAATGGCATTTTACCTCTTGCACATATGACTTGCATTAACTCAACAAAAGATAAAGTAGAAAAAGAACTTGAAATATTAAAAGCAAATGGTATAAAAAATATTTTAGCATTAAGGGGAGATAGGCCAAAAGATGGAAGTGAAGTCAAAAGTGACTTTACATATGCTTCTGATTTGATTGAATTCATAAAGAAAAAAGGTGATTTTTGTGTTGGTGGAGCATGTTATCCAGAAGGTCATCCAGAATCATTAGGCGTTGAAAAAGATATTGATAATTTGAAGAAAAAAGTAGATGCTGGCTGTGATTTTTTTGTAACTCAAATGTTTTTTGATAACAATATACTATATAACTTCATGTATCGTTTGCTTAGGGCAAAAATAGATATTCCTGTTTTAGCAGGTATTATGCCTGTAACTAATAATAGACAAATAAAAGGAATTATTGAGATATCAAGGACAATGCTTCCAGCCAAATTTAAAGCAATTGTTGAAAAGTTTGGAGACAATGAAAAAGCAATGACCCAAGCAGGTATAGTATATGCTTTAGGACAAATTATTGATTTAATAGCAAATGGCTTTAATTATATTCACTTATATACCTTGAATAAATCCTCTATTGCAAAAGCAATAACAGAGGCTCTATCTGATATAATTTAAAACTAAATATTAGATTTATTGAGCATTAAAATTAACAAAGGCTTTATATTAAAGTGCTAGAATACAATATAAATAAATATTCAAATTAATGATTAAAAAACAAAATGGATTTTATAAAAAGCTTAGGTAAAAATTTAATAATTTTTGATGGTGCGATGGGAACCATGTTGCAAGAAGAAGGACTTAGTATAAATGAAAGTCCTGCTGATTGGTGTATTACTAATCCAGATAAAGTTTTATCCGTTCACAAAAAATATTTAGAAGCAGGTGTTGATGTAATTATCACAAATACTTTTGGAGCAAATCCTCATAGAGTAGGAGAAAATTATGAAAAAATTGTTTCAAAAGGTGTGGAAATTGCAAGGCAAGCAGTAAAGGAAAATAAATGTGGTTTAGTCGCTTTAGATATTGGTCCTTGCGGTGGCTTAATAAAACCAATGGGTGATTTAGAGTTTGATTATGTCTATGAATGTTTCAAAAAGGTTGTTGAAAAAGGTAAAGGGGCAGACTTAATAATAATTGAAACGATGACGGATCTTTACGAATTAAAAGCTGCGATTTTGGCTGCAAAAGAAAATAGTAATTTACCAGTCGTTGCAAGTTTTACTGTAGACTTAAATGGCAAGTTATTAAATGGGGCAGATCTTGAAACGGCTGCAACTGTTATTGAAAGTTTAGGTGCTGATGTAATAGGTTTAAATTGTGGTTTTGGACCAGAAGAATTAAACAAAATGCTACGCTTGCTTAAAACATTTACTAATCTCCCAATATTAGTTATGCCAAATGCAGGACTGCCAGTTATCATAAATGGTAAAGCAAAATATTTAATGACTGATATTGAATTTGCAGATAATATTAAAAGTATTGTAAATGATGGTGCATATTTAGTTGGTGGCTGTTGCGGATCTAATCCACTACATATGAAAAAAGTTGTTGAAACTTGTAAAGATTTACCATTAGAAAAAAGAGATAAAAAGGTATTTTCAAGGGTTAGTTCATATGCAAAAACAGTAAATTTTGATAAAACTATCATTATTGGCGAAAGAATAAATCCAACGGGCAGGAAATTAATGAAGGAAGCTCTTAGGAATTTAGACTATAACTTTCTTTTAGATGAAGCCATAGCTCAACAAGAAGAAGGAGCACATATTTTAGATGTAAATGTTGGTCTTGCTGATATTGATGAAGAAAAAGTTTTACAAGAGGCAATTTCTAATATTCAAGCAGTAACTGCATTACCTTTACAAATTGATACATCAAATGCTGCAGCATTAGAAAAAGCGCTTAGAATATATAATGGAAAACCTTTGATTAATTCAGTAAATGGTAAGCAATCTAGTATGGATTTAGTTTTACCATTAGTCTCAAAATATGGAGCTATGGTTGTTTGTTTAACGCTCGATGAAAAAGGCATTCCAGCAAGTGTTGAAGGTAGAATTGACATTGCAAAAAAGATAATAAAAGAGGCAGAAAAATATTCTATATCTAAAGAAAATTTAATTTTTGATGCTTTAGCAATGACTATTAGTGCAGGTAAAGATAATGCTAACATAGCACTTGAAACAGTTTCTAGATTAACTGAAGAATTAAAAGTTAAAACAATTTTGGGAGTCTCAAATATTTCATTTGGATTACCAAACAGAGATATCATTAACTCAGTATTTTTTGCAAAAGCTCTTGAAAGAGGATTGAGTGCAGGGATTATTAATCCGAAAAGTAATTTAATGCAGCAATCATATTATGCACATGAAGCCTTATCAGGCAATGATGAAAATTGTCAAAACTACATAGCATATTATGGCGCTAAAGAAATACAAATAGATGAAAAAACTACTGATGTACAAGATAAAAAAAATGAAGACAAATCTAAAGATTTAATCTATGCAATTATGCATGCATCAAAAACTTTAGCAATAAGTGAAACTAAGAATCTTTTAAAAATATTAACGCCTTTAGAAGTTGTAGAAAAATATGTAATGCCAGCACTAGATGAAGTCGGTAAAAAATTTGAAGATGGGTCTTTTTATTTGCCACAATTAATAGCAAGTGCAGAAACTGCAAAAGAGTCTTTTAACTTGATAAAAGAAGAAATGCAAAAAAGCGGAGCATCTTCTAAAAAAGGCGATAGAATTTTACTAGCAACAGTTCAAGGTGATATTCATGATATCGGGAAAAATATTGTAAAGCTTGTACTAGAAAATTATGGCTTTGATGTTTTAGATCTAGGTAAAGATGTAACTCCAGAAAAAATTGTTGATACTGTCATAAAAGAAAACATTAAACTTGTAGGTCTTTCCGCTTTGATGACAACGACAGTTATTAATATGGAGTCAACAATAAAATTGCTAAAAGAAAAAACTGATGCCACTGTAATGGTAGGAGGTGCTGTTTTGACAAAATCCTATGCTGAAAAAATAAATGCTGATTTTTATGGTAAAGATGCAGTAGCATCTGCAAACTTTGCAAAAGAGTTTTTCCAAAAAATGAAAAATAAATAGGGCTATATTAATGCAAGTAAATAAAAAATATTATGTTCAAATAAGATATGAAAGAGTAAGTAAAAGAATTTGTTAAATAATGTGTAGCTAAAACGAATAAAACAACTTGTAAAATAATGTGTAGACTAAAATAGGCAAAATAAATTAAAATAAGATATTGATGGAAATAAAAAATTAAAATGTGTAGGAAATTATTAAATGAAAATACTATTTATTTGCTCAAGTAATATATGTAGATCGGCATTTTGTGATTTTGTGTTTAACAAAATGGTAAGAGAAGATATAATTTTAAGGAGTAAAGTAGAAAGAGTTGATTCTGCAGCAGTTTTTAACAGATCAAGAAAACTGTTTCCAAAAACATATAGATATCTTACTAGCATAGGTTATAACGAAGAAGAATTAAAGGCATTTAAGCCAAGATACTATAGAGATCATTTAGATATATTTGATGAGGCAGATATAATCATTGGTATGACAAAATCACACTATACTTTATTGCCTAGAAAATATAAACCAAAATTTATTACTTTAAGTGAAGTGACAATAGGTGAATATAAAGCAATACCAGATCCATGGCTTAGATTAACACAAAAAAGATTTAATAAAGATATGCAAGAAATTGAAAAATATTTAGAAATATATAAAGAAAAATTAAAAAAAATGTAAGGTAAAATTGAAATGGCACAAGCAACTGTAAAATGCGATAAATGCGGAACAACAATGTATATAGACTCTAAAAAAGCAAGAGCTATTTGTCCAGAGTGCAATCATGAACAACCATTGATGTCGCAAGATATGCTAGGAAATGCATACAAAGTTGAGAGTTTTGGTGACCCAACAGAACTTTTAGCAAAAGCAGAAGCATATTTTGATCTTCAAGATTATGATAGAGCTGCTGAATTTTTTGCAAAAGCAATAAATGTAGATCCAAATGAATATAAGGGTTGGTGGGGCATTACTCGTTGTAGAATGGTTAATAATTATCTTGGAATAGACAATGGTTATGTAACTGCTTTTGAAAAGGTTAAATCACTTGCTCCACAAGAAGTAATTGATGAACTACAAATTAAGTATGATGTATATTTAGAAGCACTTGAAAAAAGAAAAGATAAAAGTAAAAAACTAGAAAGCTGTGATCCAATTAATAGGGAAATTACAATAAAAGCATCGAAAGGACCTGCGAAAAACTATACAGTAGATTTAATTGTTGGTTTTGTGCTTGCATTTTTAATGGTAGTTTCCATAGTTTTAATGTTTTTCACAAACGAAAAACTAAGAGTGTTTTTTATTATCCTAGCCATAATGCTTGCATTAGGTTCAGCATATATGTTTAGACATATTTCTGAAAGTAAAAAGATAATTAAACTTGTAACTAGCGGTGAAGTTAAAACCGTAAGCGGTTTAATGGAAAAAATGAAAAGAAAAGACAAATTGGAATTTTTGAAACTTTTAGGCAGTATGATAGTTGCAAAATATTTTGTGGATTACAAAATAGTTGATGCAGAATATATCTTAAAAGCAGAATCAGAATCAGATTATGAAGAAGAGAAAATTAAAGTAGATAAAAAGGAAAAGAAGCCAAAAAGAAAAGATAAAAAAGAAACTAAATCAACAGATAATTAATTAAATTGATATAAAATCAAAAGAGTTAAAAAAATCATATAGATTTACAAAAAAAATTGCCTTTATGGCACAAACAATAATACAAATTAATGTATTAAAATATCGCCTTTATAGGCAAAAACAATCATACAAATAAATGTATGAAAATATAAAATTAAGGAGTTTATTTTGGAAGGAAAAAAGATAGCATTATTAATTGATGCAGAAAATATTAGTTATAAAAATTCAAAACAAATTATTGAGAAAATGAAAGAAAAGGGCAATTTGCTCATAAAACATGTAGTTGCCGATTGGACCAAAATAACTGGTGCAAAACGTACACAAATTAATAAGCAAACTTGTAGAGATTATCAAATTGAAGGATGGAGATTAGAATCAAATAAATATTCATTAACACCAGTTCAACAATTTAGTTATGTATCTGGTAAAAACGCATCCGATCTTGCCTTAACTATAGAGGCAATGAAGATTTTATATGAAAAACCATATATTACTACATTTTGTTTAGTAAGTAATGATAGTGATTTTACAAGACTTGCACAAGAACTTAGAATGCACGATAAAGAAGTTATTGGAATGGGTGAAAGTGATAAAGCAATTGAAGAATTTAGAAATGCTTTTAATGAATTTTACTATTTAGGTGAAGGCCTTGAAGATGAAGAAGAAGATAAACCAGTAGAAAGAAAACCAAGAGAAAAGCATGCAAATAGAGTTTTACCTAAAGAGCAATTTGAATACTTAAAACAAATAATAGAAGATAGTATCGCAGAAGATGGAGTTGCTTATTATTCATACATCAGTGCAGCCATGAAAAATCAATTTTCAGACTTCGTTCCTGAAAACTATGGTTGCAAAAATGTCAGTGGATTAATGAAAAAATTACTTCCATATCTAAAAGGATATAAAGAAGTTAAAGAGCCAATACCAAATAATCCAACAGGCTTTATTATGATGTTAAAAAAGGAAAAAAAATAAACATATTTTTCAAATAGAAGTTTCATATTAAATTTCTAATTAATAAAAAGTAAAGATATATTGCTTTGTTAAAAGTTTTAACAAATAAAATAAAATTTGACAAGATGTAAAGTGGCAGCGATAAAAATTGTTGACAATTCATTTTGTTAAGTATAACATTGAAATAACTAAATAAACCGTTGACGCAGAGTAGTAACTAAAACCTTTTATGCAAAGAGAAATCCTGGTTGGTGAAAAGGATAGATAAAAATTTAGCGAATGGACTGCTGAGGGCAATTGTGAAATTAACAGTAGCATTTGACGAAAACTTTGGGAATTGTGAAATTAATAGTAGCTTTTGACGGAACTCACCGTTATGAGTAATGAAGGCAGCATAGCTGTAAAATTGGGTGGCAACACGGTATCTCGTCCCAAAAGATGATATCGTGTTTTTTGTTTAAAAAAAATAAATAAGGAGGTTACATTATGGAGAAAATAAAAAATATACCAACAAAAATATACATTTCAGAAGAAGAGTTGCCTAAAAAATGGTATAACCTTAGAGCTGATATGAAAGAAAAGCATGATCCTTTCTTAAATCCAGAAACTTTAGAAGAAGTTACAAAAGAAGATTTAACAAAGGTTTTTTGTGAAGAGTTAATCGAACAAGAATTAAATCAAACTGATCCATACATTGATATACCTCAAGGTATATTAGATTTTTATAAAATGTATAGGCCTTCACCATTAGTAAGGGCATATTATCTAGAAAGATATTTAGATACCCCAGCAGAAATTTACTATAAATTTGAAGGTAATAATACATCTGGTTCACATAAATTAAATTCCGCTGTTGCACAAGCATATTATGCCAAGAAACAAGGACTTACACATTTAACCACTGAAACAGGAGCAGGTCAATGGGGAACTGCACTAGCAATGGCTTGTGCTTTTTTTGGTCTTGATTTAGATGTTTTTATGGTTAAAGTTAGCAGCGAACAAAAACCATTTAGAAAAGAATTAATGAGAACATATGGAGCAAGAGTTACACCCTCTCCATCAAATAAAACTAATGCTGGTAGAGCAATATTAAAAGCAAATCCTGGAACTGGCGGATCACTTGGTTGTGCAATTTCTGAAGCAATTGAAGTTGCAACACATAACAAAAATTCCAGATATGTTTTAGGTAGTGTTTTAGATTATGTAGCATTGCATCAATCTGTTATAGGAATTGAAACTCAAATAGCATTAGACAAATATGGAATAACCCCCGATATCATAATTGGTTGTGCTGGTGGTGGAAGTAATTTGTCAGGATTAATTGCTCCATTTATGGGCGATAAAATTAAAGGTAAAAACGATATTAGGTTTATTGCAGTTGAGCCAAAATCTTGTCCTTCATTAACCAGAGGTAAATATGCATATGATTTTGGTGATGCGGGAAAAACAACTCCACTTATGAGAATGTATACTTTAGGTTGTGGCTTTATGCCAGCACCAAATCATGCAGGTGGACTTAGATATCACGGAATGAGCCCATTGATTAGCAAACTTTATCATGATGGATATATGGAGGCTATTGCGGTTTCACAAAATGAAGTATTTGATTATGCAGTAAAATTTGCAAGAACTGAAGGAATATTACCTGCACCAGAAAGTGCTCATGCAATTTATGCAGCAGTTCAAGAAGCATTAAAATGCAAAGAAAAAAAAGAAAAGAAAGTAATTGTATTAGGTCTTACAGGAACGGGATACTTTGATATGACTGCATACAAGCAATTCAACGATAAAAAGCTTGTAAATTATGATCCAATTGATGAAGATTTAGAAAAGGGTTTTGCAACAATACCAGATATTCCACAAAACAGATAATCTTTTGATAAAACCTATTATGTTTTATTGCTGGCATCCATAAATTTTGGATGTCAGTTTTTTTGTGTTCATTTGTTCAATTTTTGTAAAGTCCAATGTTAAGTGTAACTTGTTTTTATTAATCAAAGGTATAAGAATGTGTGCAGGTTTTTTATTTAATTTTTAGTATTTTAATATTAAAATTTACTTTTTTTTTGCTCTGTGATAAATTAAATTTTAAGAGGTGTGAGATGGAAAAATTAAGTAATGTTTTTTATGATGAACTTTTTAAAAATGTTATTCCTTTTTGGGAAAAATTTGGTTACGACACTGAATATGGTGGTATGTATACTTCGCTAGATAGAGAGGGTAATTTATATTCATCTGATAAAAGTGTTTGGATGCAAGGTAGAACTGGATATATATTTGCTAATTTATATAACGAATATGAAAAAAATCCTAAATTTTTAGAAATTTCTCGCAGTTGCATCGATTTTTTAGAAAACCATTGCATCGATAAAGATGGAAGATTTTATTTTATAGTTACAAAAGATGGAAAGCCACTTAGAAAAAGAAGATATTACTTTTCAGAGTTATTCTATATCGTTGCTTGTGCAGAATATTATAGGGCAACGAAAGATATAAAATATTTAGAAAAAGCAAGAAAAGTTTTTTATTTCGTATATGACATATATGAAAAGAAAATTGAAGATCCATATAAAATTACACCAAAATCATATTTTGAGACCAGACCATTAAAAGCACTTGGTCTACCGATGATATTATTTAATTGCGTGCAAATTTTAAGACTTGCTGATCCAAAAGAAGAATACAATGAGATAATTACAAAGCTTTTAGAAGAAATTAAAACTTTCAAAATGAAAGATAAGAATTTGCTTTTAGAAGTTATTGGTGTAGATGGAACAATTTATGATGACATTGCTTCTTGTAGGGTAATAAATCCAGGACATAGCATTGAACTTTCTTGGTTTTTGTTAGATGAAGGTGTCTATAGACAAGATAAAGATATCATTGAACTTGCTAAAAACACATTCGATGCAGCATATGAAATTGGTTATGATAAAAAATATGGTGGCATAGTATATTTTAAAGATTACTTAAATTATCCAGTTGAAGCATATGAGCATGATATGAAATTATGGTGGGTTCATTCAGAAACAATGCTTGCATCATTAAAACTATTTGAAGTAACAAAAGATAGCAAGTATGAAAAAATATTTAGAGATATTACAAAATACTCATTTGAAAAATTTTCAGACCCCAAATATGGTGAATGGTTTGGATATTTAAGAAGAGATGGAGCACCTACAGAACCACCCTGTAAAGGGCATATATATAAAGGGCCTTATCATGTTCCAAGAATGTTAATTCTTTGCCACAAAATACTTACAAAATTAGATTTATAAAAAATATCTGCTTTTTGATCTAGAAAATTAATAAAAATCTAATGAAATGTTACAAAACAATAAAACAAATTTGTGTGTAGACAAATTTAACATTAGATTTAACATCTTGCTTGCTACTTATATAATATAAAATTTTATGGTTGTTAGTTTTTTGTTGTTATTGTAAAATTAAGAAGACAGAAAATTAAATTTTTGTAAAAAGTACAATTGGATGCAAAAAAATAGGCTGTCATATAGTAATTATCTATTATTATATTTAGCATAAAATATTAACTATGTGGTGTATTTAGACAAACAACACATATAGCAAATTAGAAAATGCACTTTGAATATGTTAAAATGGTGATATAAGGAGCATATAAAAATGGCTATAAAAATACCAAAAGAAGCGATTGCTTCCATTGAAAATAAAAAATTAAATGTTGGTGGTAAAAATTATAAATTAACCGCTATGTCTAAAAATCCTAAAGATAGTAGTGGAGCAATACAAATGAAAATGGATATGCCAAAGCAAGCACCAGTTTCAACACCTGTTCAAGTTGTTACTCATGTTCAACCAGTATATATCCAAGGACCACCACCAGAATTGGTTTTAGATCCAATAATTACTGTAGGGCCAGGACCTACTGGATTAAATGTGTATATTGATCCAAACGCTGTATTATATCAAAATGGACAAGCAGTTGATGTTCCAGCAAGATATGCAGATCATGAAAATGGTCCTGAAAATCAATATTAGGTTTTATGTCTGGTTACAAAAATGTTTTGAGTAAAGGTCAAAAAACGGGCTTTTACTTTTTTTTATAAAATAACTGTTATGTATGAAAAAAGGCGTGAAAACTATTAGATATTGCGTCTTTTAAATTAAAAAATTGCAAATTGTGTTGAGGGGAAGATGGCAAATATTGAGAAAAATGATGAAGTCAGAAATGAAGAAATAACTGAAATTAACGATTCTGATGTTTCTTTAAATGGTGATGCAACAGCAGTTAAGGGCAAAAAGAAATCTTTAGGCACGAAAATTAAAGAACTTTTTTCTTTTGTAAAAGCTCATTGGAACAAACCACCAGAAGGCAAATATTTAAGCTTTAAAGAAATTGCCAGTTATTGTGTTGGCGGAATGGGTGTTCATGGTGGGATGGTATTAATTACCTATGTAACACTAGGCTATGGCTTTTATATTGCAGTATCTTTAGGTTTTAATAATACCCAAATCATGTTAACGGGAATAATAACTAGTATTATTACAATACTGCGTTCTCCTTTAATTAGTATGATTGTAGATAATGTACAAACGAAAATGGGGAAATTTAGACATTGGTTAATTTGGCTGGCTGCTCCAATTGTTGTTTGTTTTATCTTATTGGGATGGGTTCCTATATATATAAACGATATGATTGCTAGATTGGTTGTATTTATAATAATCTTTAACGTTTTACAGTTTTTACTAGGAATTTATACTTTATCATATACAACTTTAGTTCAAGTTATTTCACCTTTAGAATCTGAAAGAACACAACTTATGTCAATAGGTGCTTTCATTTATTCATTAGGCCCTTCAATTACAACTATGCTATTTCCTTTAATCGCTAATTTTGCATTTTCATATGGTGTAGATGGAAGTGGTATTAATCATATTAATTCATATAAATATGTCTTGCCAGCAATAGCTTTGGCATTTTTTGCACTTGGTATACTTGCTGCAGTTGGCACAAAAGAAAGAACTGTTTTATCGGCTAAAAATAAAAACAAGGTTAAATTTTCTGAAGGAATAAAAAGTACATTTAAAAATAAATTTTTCTGGTTATTAAATCTTAGCGCCTCACTTGCTGTGTTAAAAATGATTGTTACAGCAAAACAAGTTTGGGTTTATACATATATGTTACAAAATAACTATGCTCAAACGATATTTACTGCAGTATTAGGTTTTGCAAATGTTCCAGGAATGTTACTTGCACCGCTTCTAATTAAAAAAATAGGAAAGAAAAAATTAGTAATACTATCTAATTTCTTGATAGGAATATTTGCGATACCTTTGTTTTTCATTGTAAGCATACCAGGTCCAGCAGCGGCATATTTAATTATTTTAATCTTTTTCTTTATGACTGCCGTAAACGCTGTTCAAGTTGTTACATTGCCTGCTATGACAGCACAAATGTATGATTACCAACAATACAAAACTGGAACTAGAATTGAAGGATTTTTATCACAATTTGGTGCAATTATAGGAGCAGCTGCAGGAATTGGTGTTGCATTTATTGAACCAGGAATATTCAAACACTTTAATTATGATGCTGCAGATAAAGAAGCATTATACAATCGTGATTTATTAAATCCTCTACTTATGTCACTTACTGGTTTAAGTATTGCATCTGCCGTTGCTTCTGCAATACCAATCTTTTTCTGGAATTTAACAGAAAAACGACATTCCGATATTATGGAAATACTAGCAGTTAGGGCAAAACATGAAGAAGGTAAAATTTCAGATGAAGTGGCAAATGATTTAATTGAAAGATTAGAAAATGGTGAATCTGGAATAGCAAAAGTTTTCTTTGATGAAATGTTCTTAGAAGAATCTGAGTTATCAGAAAGCAGAAAAGCTGAAATAGAAAGCTTTGAAGAAGAGTTAATGGCAGCTCAAGAGCAGATGAGTGAAGATAGTGAAAAAGAAGAATTAGATGCTAATGAAACTGGCGCAGTTAAAAATGATACTGTTGAAACTGACGAAGTTGAAGCAGATGCTAATGAAAATGATATTGACAACGAAAAGGAATAAAGCTTAACAATTAAGCAATATTAAAATTCAAAATTTTATTTAGGTGTCAGATTAAACTTTATAATTTTCTGGCACCTATTTATTTTAAATATTTTCCTGCAAGTTCAATTGCTTTAGCGACAAGTTCAGAGCATGGTCTTGTTTCATAATATTTTAAAGTTCTAGGGGACGGAGTTGTAGAATCATCAGCAGTGTAATCTAATAAAACATTGCATTCTGTTGAGCCAAATAATGCTTCAAATTCATTCATATATGCTCTTGAAAGCTCGTACATTTCTTTTTTGCTTAGATTTCTATTTTTATATCCAATTGCCATTAAAGCACCAGTTAAAGCTCCACAGGTTTTTCTAGATCTTGCAATTCCACCACCAAAAGGAGCAGAAATTGACATAGCATCATCTATATCAAATCCTACTTTTTCTGCAAGCGCTCCAAAAACTGATTGAGCACAATTATAGCCCTCTAAAAACAATTTAGTTCCCTTATCTATGTATTTCTCCATTTTTACTCCTTTATTGTTTTAACTATATTTTTGCTAAAGTAAATAATATTTTATATTTTTCACCTTATAAATATTATCTATTTTTTGATTAAAGTAGTCAAATTAAGTTATTGTAAAAAGTAATGACAAAATAGATAATGTACAATTTATTAAACTAGATAAAATAGTCTTGAAAAAAGTAATGACAAAATAGATAATGTACAATTTATTAAACTAGATAAAATAGTCTTGAAAAAAGTAGTAACAAAATAGATAATGTACAAGTTATGAAACTAGATAAAATAGTCTTTAATTGCTTATCTTGATTTGATATAATAAACTTATATCTTTTGTGTTAAAAAACATATACGATGTTCTAACTAAGGTTAAATTTAATAACATTGTTTAATAAGTGAGTATGTCTAATTTTGACGATTTTAAAGTTTATGGTGATTACCATACACATACAAAATATAGTGATGGTTTCACAACTGTGGAAGAAAATTTGATTGCTGCTACAAAAAATGGATTGAGCTCAATTGGATTTTCCGACCACGGATTTGGCAATCCAAATTTTGCATCTTTGACAAGAGAAAAAGCCAAAAAACAAAAAGAAGAAATAGATGCACTTAGAGATAAATATCCACACTTAAAAATTTATCAAGCTATAGAGGCAGATTTAGTAAGTGTTGATGGCGACTTGGATATGAATGAAGAAGACTATGAGCTTTTTGATTATGTAATTGTTGGTGTTCATAGATTTGCAAAAACACCATCTTTTAAATCTTGGTGGCACTTGTATAAAAGAGCATTTTTCCCAATATTTACAAAGCCATCTAAAAAAGAACTTGCAAAAAACACCGCTACTTGGATTAAGATGATAACTCGAAATAAAATAGCGATACTTGCTCATTTTAATAGTATTTTTCTTGCTGAATCAAAACCTGTAGCAGAATGTTGTGCTGCACACAATGTGCTTTTTGAAATTAATTCTAAACATTTATCAGAAATAAAACCTGTTTTCGAAGATGTGTTAAAAACCGATGTTAAATTTATTGTATCAAGTGATGGTCACAGAAAAAATGAAGTAGGTAATTTTGATAAGATTAAAAAGTTTTTAGAAAATTATCCAGAAGCATTAGATAGAATTGTAAATCTAAAACCAGGGGAAATAGAGTTTAATAAGTAGGGCATATTTTTTCTAGTAAATGTTTTATTAAATTATCCAAAGTATTAAATCCTTAACTTTTAATAAATTTTAACTAAACTCTAAATTAATACAATTATGTAAAAAAATAGGCAAATTTGTCAATAATTTGCCTTTTTTTTGCTGGACATTTTTGTTTTTTAGTTATACATATAACTAAAGAATAAACATTGTTGTGAGGTCGTTATGGCATACAAAAATATGAGAGTAGAATTACCTAAAAAAATTAAAGTTTTAAGAAGTAATGGACATGAATATGTCTGGCATATTGAATCTAGTGAATATCAAATAGAATTTAAAACCATATTAAATAAATAACATCTCATCAATTGATGAGATGTTTTTTTGTAAAATTATCTTATGTAAAGATAAAATTTAAAATGAGATTTGTCATTTCTATAGCGTTAATGTTAATAATTTTATTTTATGCTATAGAGCAAATCTGCATATGTAGGGAATGGCCAGTATGGTTTTGATACTAAAGTTTCAAGCATATCTGCTTCTTTTCTTACTTGTTCCATTACTGGAATAATTTTTTCCTTAAAGTATTTTGCAGACTTTAGTGGATCACCATTTTGTGGTGGAACTTTGCTTAGATTAAATTCTAAAGTATGAATTTTTGAATAAAGAGTTTTTGTAGATCTTGTTAATTTTGAAATTAAATCTTTTTCAACTGATACATCAAAATACGGATCTACTTGCACTTTTTTCAATGCTAAATCCACAGGGATTCTCTCATATGATAAAACAGCAGGTAATATTTGTTTTTTAACCATTTCAAGCATAGTTAAAGCTTGAATGTTGATAGTTTTTGAATAGTTATCAAGCAAAATATCACGTCTTGAAACAACTTCTTGCCTTCTTAAAATTCCATGTTTTTCAAAAAGTTCAATATTTTTATCATCAGTAAATCTTGCAAGTGCATCAACAGTTGTTGGTAGATTTAATAGATTTCTTCTCTTTGCTTCTTTTTTCCAATCTTCTGAATAGTTATTTCCATTAAATACTATTTTCCTATGGTTATTGTATGTTTTTACAATTAAATCAAAAACAGCAGCATTAAACTTTTCTTTATCTTTTGTTATGTCTTTTAATTCTTCATAAAATTCAGCAAAAACATCTGCTACAATTGTATTTATTATGTAGTTTGTGCAAGAAATACTCATATTTGAGCCTAGCATTCTAAACTCAAATTTATTTCCAGTAAAAGCAAATGGGGATGTTCTATTCCTATCTGCAGTATCTTTTGGAATTGTAGGAATAACATTTGTTCCCATATTCATATATTTATCAAGTGCTCTTTTGTATTTTACATTTTCACAATATGCATCTAGTATGGCAGTTAAATCTTCGCCAAGTGATATTGAAATAATTGCAGGGGGAGCTTCGTGAACACCAAGTCTTAAATCATTACCAGCAGATGCTGCAGAGATTCTAAGCAAATCTTGATGCATATCAACGGCCTTTACAACTGCAACTATTAAAAGTAAAAATTGTAAGTTTTTATGAGGATTTTCACCAGGTTCAAATAAATTTATTCCTGTATTTGTTTGTAGCGACCAGTTATCATGTTTGCCACTACCATTTACAGCAGCAAATGGTTTTTCATGTAAAAGACAAGATAATCCATGCTTTGCTGCAAGGCTCTTCATCATTTCCATAGTTAATTGATTTTGGTCAGTTGCTAAATTAATTGTTGAATAAAAGGGGGCTAGCTCATGTTGTGAAGGAGCAGTTTCATTATGCTTAGTAATTGAAGGTATACCAAGCTTCCAAAGTTCATTATCTAAATCTTTCATAAATTTACTAACTTTGTATTTTATTGCACCAAAATAATGGTCGTCCATTTCTTGTCCTTTTGGTGGTTTTGCTCCAAATAATGTACAGCCACAATGAACTAAGTCCATTCTGCTTTCAAACATAGTTTTATCAATTAAAAAATATTCTTGTTCAGCACCACAAGTTGCATCAACTCTTGTAACATCTTCATTTCCAAAAAGCTTTAAAAGTTTTAATGCCTCAGTATTTAATGCATCCATTGAACGAAGTAGTGGGGTTTTTTTGTCTAAAGTATCTCCACCGTAAGTACAAAAAGCTGTTGGAATGCAAAGTGAATTATCTTTAATAAATGCATATGATGATGGATCCCAAGCCGTATATCCTCTTGCTTCAAATGTTGCTCTAAGTCCACCAGATGGTAAAGAGCTTGCATCAGGTTCACCTTTAACTAACGCTTTACCAGAAAATTCTAAAATAACTTTGCCATCTGCTGTAGGTCTTAAAAAACTATCATGTTTTTCAGCAGTAACACCAGTCATTGGTTGGAACCAATGAGTATAATGGGTTGCACCTTTTTCGACAGCCCAGTCTTTCATTGCACTTGCAACTTCTTCAGCAACTTCTAAAGTCAAAGGAATTCTATTTTCAATGGTATCTTTTAAGGCTTTATAAGTTTTTGGTGAAAGCCTTTCTTTCATGACTTTATCATTGAAAAGTAAACTGCCATATTTTTCTTGTATATCTATCATAAAACACCTTTATTTATTAAACCTAATTTTAATATCACAAAATATGTGATCATGTTTCCTGAACGCTTAATTATTGAATTAACTCCAATATTTTTTGTTCTGTATAAGAAGGATTTGCTTTTCCTTTAGTTGCTCTCATAACATATCCAACAACTGCTTTTATAGCTTTTTCTTTGCCTGCTTTATAATCTTTTACTGCTTGTGGCATAGCATCAACTGCTTCTTTACAAAGTTTATCAACTTCTGTATTGTCAACACTGACTAGATCTTCTTTTGTTAAATATGCAGTGTGTGGTCTTCCTTCTTTTAACATCTTAGGAAGAATGGAATATGCAATATGAGCAGTGATTTTATTTTCCTTTTGTAATAGTGATAATTTTCCTAAATCTTCTGCAGTAATTTTGATGTCGAAGTTTTCTTTTTCTTCTTCAGTTTCCATTGATCTAAAGATTTCGCCGAGAATGTATGTTGCAATAATTTTATTATCACCATATTTTTTTGCTTCTAAATAAAAGTCAGATACATTTTTATATTTTGTAAGTAAATCAGCAGCTTTTTCATCAATTCCATCTTCAATTAATTCTGCTTTTATTTCAGATGGTAATTTAGGTAGCATTTTTCTAAGATTTTCTACAAAACTTGGTTCTATCTTGAGAACAAAAAAGTTTGGATCAGGAAAATATCTATAATCTTGAGCATCTTCTTTTTCTCTCATAGATTCTGTTGAATCTGTTTTTTCATCATATCTTCTAGTTTCTTGAATAATTTGATCTTTTTGTCCGTTTTCAATTAAGTCAACATGTCTATCATATTCATAACTTATTGCTTTTTCGATAAAAGATATTGAGTTCATATTTTTAATTTCTGTTCTTGTTCCCAAAGGTTCACCTTCTTTGTGAACAGAAATATTTACATCACATCTCATAGAGCCTTCTTGCATTTTGCAATCTGAAACATCAATATGTCTTAAAATGGCTTGAAGTTTTTCTATGTATTCTCTTGCTTCTTCAACACTACTAATATCAGGTTCAGTCACTATTTCAATTAATGGAGTAGAGCCACGATTGTTGTCTATGTATATATTTTTAGAATCATGAACAAGTTTACTTGCATCTTCTTCAATATGTATGTGATTTATTCTTATTTTTTTGCCACTATCCAAAGTCAAATATCCCTCAAGACAAATAGGTCTTGAACTTTGTGTCGTTTGATAAGACTTTCCAAGATCTGGGTAGAAATAATGTTTTCTATCCATTGACATTTCTTGTGGTATTTTGCAGTTTAATGAAAGCCCAGCTTTAATCGCGTATTTAACAACTTCTTTGTTTAGTTGTGGAAGAGTTCCAGGTTCGCCTAAACAAATAGGGCAGCAATTAGTATTTGGCTCACCGCCAAATTCATTTGCACACGAACAAAAGATTTTTGTTTTAGTCTTTAATTCTACGTGGGTTTCAAAACCGACAACAAGGTTATATTTACTCATATTTTTCCTTTATATTTTCTCGTATTTTCTTTTTCTATTAAGCAATATTTATTAATTTATTTACATCTGAATTTGTGTGTTTAGAATATATATTAATGTTATTTATTTTATATCTAAACTTTTATGCTCAGAGTATTGTTCAAAGTTTTTCGCAACTGTAAATAGTGCATTATCAAAATTCTTTTTACCAGATAACATAATACCTATAGGCATATTTTCACTAGACATTCCAAAAGGAATGGTAATTGAAGGTAAACCTATTAGATTTGCAGGAAGTGCAAAAATATTTGGTAATGAGCCTTCTTCAACTGATGAATATTTATGATCTTTTCTAGGTGCAGCAGTTGGAGTGGTAGGTGATAAGATAAAATCGCACTTATTGAATATATTTAGATAATAATCTTCAATTAAATCATGTCTTATTTTTAATGCTTTATAATAATATTTTTTCATATTATCTCCAGAAAGCATGTAATTTCCAAACATAACTCTAGTTTTAACGTCATCACCAAAAGCCTCAGATCTTGTCTTTCTAATAAAATCATCTGTATCGATATATGATGATTTTGTGTGATATCCAAAGCCTATTCCAGTATATCTTCCCATATTTGATGCCATTTCAGCATAGGCTAAAACAAAATATAGTTTTATGTATAAATCATCATATTTTGAATTTATTTTAACCGTTTTATATCCTAATTTTTTACAAGCGTTTATTGCTTTTTCAAAAACCTTCAATGTATCTTTATCAGCAATTTTTTGAATGCTATCTTCATCAATTCCTATTACTGGATTTTGTCTTGTTGTCCTTGGAATTTCAAAAGCAGTCATATCAAACTCATCTTTTCCTTTTATAACATTAAAAACGATTCTAGCATCTTCTACATTTTTTGCAATTGGTCCAATTTGATCAAACGATGATGCAAGTGCAATTAAACCGTTTCTAGAAACTGCACCATATGTTGGTTTAAATCCAACAACACCACAATATGAGGCAGGTTGTCTAATAGAACCACCAGTATCACTTCCGAGTGAATATATAGAAGTGTCTTCTGCAACACTTGCTGCACTACCGCCTGAACTACCACCAGCAATTTTGTCAGTATCATATGGATTTGATGTCTCACCAAAATATCCGTTCAAAGTACTAGAGCCCATAGCAAATTCATCAAGATTGGTTTTTCCAAGTAAAACTGCACCATTGTTTAATAACTTTGTATAGACAGTTGCACTATATGATGGAATATATTTAGCTAGCATTTTTGAAGCCGCTGTAGTGGGCATATCAATTGTCATGATATTGTCTTTAAGCGACATTGGAATACCAGTCAAAACAGAAGGGGAACCTTTTTTGATAATTTCATCAGCCTTCTTTGCTTGATTTAATGAAACTTCTTCATTTGTAAAGATATATGAATTTGTTTTTTTGTTTTGTTTTTTTATCTTGTTCAAATATTCAGTTGTAAGTTCAACTGAAGAAATTTCTTTTCTTTGTAATTGTGTTGCAAGATTAATTAAGCTGTGAGGCATAGTTTATTTTCTCCTTGGAAATTGGATATATCCATTTTTACTCTTAGCAGCATTTTTTAATGCATCTTCTTGTGAAAGACTTTCTTTTACAATGTCTTCTCTTAATTCATCAATATCGCCTATTTCAAAATCATATATTTCATTATCAGACTTCACATCACATATGCTAGATACATATGTTTCAAGCTCATTTAATTTATTAGTCATTTCATCTAAACTTTCATTATCAAATTCAATTTTTGATAGTTCTGATAGTAATATTGTTGTAGGTTTTTTCATTTTATTTTCCTTTGCAATAATTTCTTTGCTTTATATGTTTTTTTATTTACTTATCGTTTGTAATTTTTTTATCTAGTTTTTATATAATTTTTTTAGTTGATGCTTTGTAATTTGTTTTTTTAGTAACATACTTCAATTAAATTTTTATACATATTTTTTATTTGTTACTTTTATCTAATTTTTATATGTATTTCTCTTAGTTGTTGTTCAGTAACTTCGCTTGGTGCTCCCATCATTAAGTCTTGTGCAGATTTATTCATTGGGAATGCGATAACTTCTCTAATATTATTTTGATTAGTTAAAAGCATTACAATTCTGTCAATCCCAGGTGCCATTCCAGCGTGTGGAGGAGCTCCAAATTTAAATGCAGTATATAGTGATGTAAACTTTGTTTCTAGTATTTCTTTTGAATATCCTGCAATTTCAAATGCTTTTATCATAGTTTCAACTTCATGGTTTCTAACAGCACCACTTGAAAGTTCAACACCATTACATACGATGTCATATTGATATGCAAGTATTTCATCTGGTTCTTTTTCCATTAAAGCCTTTAACCCCCCTTGTGGCATAGAAAATGGATTATGTGTGAAAGCCCATTTACCATCTTCATCTAGTTCGTACATTGGAAAGTCAACGATATAGCAAAACTCAAATTTTGTTCTATCAATTAGATCTAGTCTTTCACCAAGTTCAGTTCTAATTTGTCCTGCATATTTTGCAGCATTTGCTTCATCATCTGCGATGAAAAACAATAGGTCGCCTGCTTTTAAATCCATGATTTCTCTTAGTTCAATTTTTTGTGCATCTGGAATAAATTTATCAATAGGTCCTTTATAACTTAAATCATCGTTGACGGTTATATAGCCTAGTCCACCCATACCAATGCTTGTTGCAAAAGAAAGCATTTCAGCATGGAATTTTTTGGATAAAGAAGACCCGTTTTCAACTTTTATTGCTCTTACACAACTATTTTGAAATGGCTTAAATGTGCATTTGCTGAAAAAGTCAGATAAATCTTTAATTCTTAGAGGATTTCTTAAATCTGGCTTATCTGTACCAAAATGTAACATTGCCTCTTTGTATGTAAATCTCTTAAATGGAGGTTTAGATACTTCAAGATTGCTAAAAGTTTTAAATGTATCATACAAAACTTCCTCTGCAACATTTAGCACATCTTCTTGAGTAGCAAAAGACATTTCGAAGTCTAGTTGATAAAATTCACCAGGTGCTCTATCTGCTCTTGCATCTTCATCCCTAAAGCATGGTGCAATTTGAAAATATCTATCAAAACCACTTACCATTAAAATTTGCTTAAATATTTGAGGTGCTTGTGGAAGTGCATAAAATTTACCTTTATGTTTTCTGCTTGGAACTAAGTAGTCTCTAGCACCCTCTGGTGATGAAGCAGTTAAAATAGGGGTAGTGATTTCTAAAAAACCATGTTTTTGCATTAAACCTCTCAAATGTGAAATGATTTTAGAACGAAGAACGATACGGTCGTGTAAATTTTTGTTTCTAAGATCTAAGTATCTATATTTTAGCCTTAAATCCTCACGTATTTCTTCATTTGAATTTATTTCAAATGGCAATTGTTCAATAACATCGCCAAGTACTTCTATTTCTGTTGCAACAAGTTCAACTGTGCCTGTAGAAATTTTTGCATTAAATGTTTCCTTGTCACGTAATCTAATTTTGCCAGCAATACTAACTGTTTGTTCTTTTTTGATTCCACTTAGCATTGAAGCGGAATTGAAAACAACTTGTAATGTGCCATAATGATCGCGCATGTCTAAAAAAGTAATGCCACCGTGATCTCTAATTGTGTCAACCCATCCAGCAACACGAATGGCTTTTCCTACTAAACTTTCATCTATCATTGAAGTGTTGTGACTTCTATAAATATTTTCTTTTAACATATCAATCCTCTTTTAATTTCAATACAAGTAATATATCACTTGTTAGTCTATATAGTCAATTTAATGTATAAAATTTTATATAATAAGAGTTTAAATAAGTATTAATAATCTTATCTATATATATATTATAGGGAAACGGCTATATTTCAAAATAAAATCAATGGAGAAAATGATATAAATGATCTTATTTTTGATCAAATTTAGGGAAATGACCATTAAAAAAATAAATTTAATTAAAAAACACTAAAAATGGTCTTGATTTTTGCTAATTTTAGGGAACTGCTACATAATAAAGGCAATTTTAATTAAAAAATGACAAAACATCTTATTTTTTATCAAAATTTAGGGAAATGCCTATACAATTAAAATAAATTTAATTAAAAAAGGCAAAAATGCTCTTATTTTTTGTCGATTTTAGGGAAATGCTATATTACAAGACTAATTCAAAAGAGTTGATAGATGATTTGCAATCTCAAAATTTGAATATGATTTATCTTCAGTTACTTCTTCAATAATTTCTATGTATTTTGGAATATTAAAAAGTTCTCCTTTTTTGAGATTCTCTATTTCTAAAATTGCAAAGTCTTTCCAAAAAGGATATATGTCAATTTCTAGCATATATTTGTCATAATTTATACAATATCTAGTTTTAGAAAGAGTAGGGGTTATTGCTTCTTCCAAAAATGAATTATATTCCAAAAGGCTAATCTCTTTTTCGTTTTCTTCTCTTACATATGAAGTTATATCTTTTTTATGAGTGAAATAATAAGTGCTTTTACCATAAACTGTAGACTTTCTAACCCTTCTTGTTTCTAAAGTTGATGATGACTTAAGATACGTTTGAGAAACTTCGATAACCTTATTAGCATCTTTTAAAAAATTATCAAAGTCTAAAATCTTTATTTTAAATTTTCTTTCTATTTCAAGTGGCATAATTTCCTAACTTTTTGTTATATTAATTGTTTTTTTTACAAGAAATTATAAATTTTATTTAATTTCTTATTTTTTGTGTTTTTTTTTATAAAATAATTGTATCTCAAAAGAACACTTTTTTAAAGCAAGAATCTTTGGCATTTACTATTTCATAATATCAGTAGCAAACGATACATAAATACGAGAATAAATTTAATTCTCAAAATTTGAAAACAATAAAACATTTTACTAAAATTGTATCCATGGATACAAAAACAAGGGAGTTTTTAACTATTTTAATCAGAGAAATTGTTAGATGTTTTAGCCTAAAAAGTGCTATTAAAATAACAATTTTTTTAAAAAAACATGCACTATTTATGGCCTTTTTTTATGTGTTTCTATCTTGAATGTAATTTTTATATATTATATAATAAAATAAAGGAGAACCGAAGATTGAGTCTAGATAGAGTTGTTTTAAGAGCTAGTAGTAAAATTAATCTCTTGTTAAATGTTTTTGGAAAGGCTGAAAATGGACTTCACTATTTAGAAAGCGTTGTAATTCCTACTCCTATATTTGATGTTATTGAAATTAAAAAAAGATGTGGTAGCGAAATTAAAGTTTCATATTCGAATAACTTGCATTTTGAAAACGATAATGTGTTAAAAATTGCTACTAAAATACAAAATTATTATGAAACTAGTGGCTTTGAAATTTATATAGAAAAAAACATTCCAGAAAGTAAAGGTCTTGGTGGTTCTAGTGCTGATGCTGGAGTTGTAGCAAAAGGCTTAAAAAAGCTCTTTAACCTTAGTGATATAAATCCTGAAATTTTATTTAGCACTGGAAGTGATGTTACATATATGTATTATGGTGGAAGTAAAATTATTAAAGGCTTGGGTGAAACTGTATTATCTTTAGACTTAAAACCACGATATATTTGTGTACTATACGATGAAACTAATTCATCTACGAAAAAGGTATACGAAAAATTTGACAAAATAGGTGGCAATAACTATTTGTTAGAGGACTTTTTTAAAACTGGTAAACTTTCAAATGCTTTGCAAAATGCAGCAATTGAAGTGGAGCCAAAAATACAAGATAATCTAAATCTGTTAAATGATGTTGGATTTAATAATGTGGCTGTTACAGGCAGTGGCTCAGCAGTTATTGCATCAAGTTTTGATAAAAATGAATTTGTAGAATGTGTAAAAAGATTAAAAGATAATACGACTGCAAATGCAATTGCATATCATTACACAAAGAGCAAACTGACAACATTATAGTTGTAGCGAATAAGAAAAGTAGCGTTATAAAAAAATAGACTAACAACACTATATTTGTTTTAAGTAAAGGTAAAAACAAATTTTGAAAAGAAAAACACTGATTAAAAATGTGAAAATAATATATAAATATGTTAAAAAGGAAGAGTTTTATGGCAAAAGACAAACTAGATTATCCAATTTATTTATTCAATGAAGGCACAAATAGTCAGGCATATGATTTATTTAAACCAACATATGTCTTAAAATCAGGTAAAAAATGTTGGCGTTTTAGATGTTGGGCACCAAATGCAAAATCTGTTTCAGTGGTAGGAGATTTTAATTCTTGGAATCGTGATGTAAACAAGATGACTAAAATCGACGGTGGAGTTTGGGAGATATACATTGAAGGCTTAAAACAATTTGATATATATAAATTTAGTGTTGAGCAAGTAGATGGAAATATTGTAAATAAGGCAGATCCATTTGCTTTACATACTGAAACACCACCTGCAAATGCAAGTAAACTTTATGATATTGGTGGATATAAATGGGAAGATAAAAAATATCAAAATTCTAGAAAAGGTGATCTTAAAACAAAACCAATTAATATCTATGAATTGCATTTAGGCTCATGGGGTAGACACGAAGATGGCAATTATTATTCATATAGAGATATGGCAAATGTTATTGTTGATTATGTAAAATCAATGGGATATACACATATTGAAATATTGCCAGTTACAGAGCATCCATTAGAAGGAAGCTGGGGTTATCAAACAACTGGGTTTTTTGCACCAACTTCTAGATTTGGAACTCCTCATGATTTTATGTATTTTGTTGACAAATGTCACCAAGCAGGTATTGGCGTAATATTAGATTTAGTTTTATCACATTTTCCAAAAGACGAATTTGGACTATTTAGATTTGACGGTACACCTTTATACGAATACAAAGATCCATATAAAGACGAACATAAAAGTTGGGGAACAATGGTTTTTGATTATTCTAGTGGTGGGGTTAGATCCTTTTTATATTCAGTTGCTTGTTTTTGGATTGAAATGTATCACATCGATGGAATTAGATTAGATGCTGTTGCTAGTATGTTATATCTTGATTATGACAGACAAGAAGGAGAGTGGCGACCAAATGAAAAAGGTGGCAATTATAATCTAGAAGCAATTTCATTTTTACAAACATTAAATAAAACCGTATTGAGTAAATATCCAGCAACAATAATGATCGCTGAAGAAAGTACAGCATTTCCAATGGTAACCATGCCTCCAAGTATTGGCGGATTAGGATTTAACTTCAAATGGAATATGGGATGGATGAATGATGTCTTAGAGTATGTAAGTATAGACCCATTTTTTAGAAAGGGCGCTCATAATAAATTAACTTTTGGAATTACATATGCATTTTCAGAAAACTACATATTACCATTTTCACATGATGAAGTTGTGCATGGTAAAAGTTCAATGATAGGTAAAATGCCAGGTAAATATGAAGAAAAATTTGAAGCATTAAAATCAGTTTATTCTTTTATGATTGCACATCCTGGTAAAAAATTGAATTTTATGGGTAATGATATTGCGCAATTTATCGAATGGGATTATACAAGGCCTCTCGATTGGTTTTTACTAGATTATGAAACACATAGAGGACTTCATGAATATGTTAGAGCACTAAACTTTTTATACAAAGAAAATTCAGAATTATACGAACTAGACTGTGAATACAATGGCTTTAAGTGGATTGTAGTTGATGATAATATGCAAAACATTGTTGCATTTTACAGAGCAAACTCCAATGGCGATAAAATAATTGTGGTTATTAATTTTTCAAATATGGATAGACAAAACTATAGGTTTGGTGTTCCAGAATCTGGAAGATACGATGTAATTCTAAATTCAAAAAATCCAAGCTTTGGAGGAAAAACTAACATTAAAAGTTCATATAGAACAAAAAAAGAAGCATCGCACGGATTTAAAAATTCAATAAATATCGACCTAGAAAGCAATGGTAGTTTGTTTTTAAGATTGAGAAAATAATACACTGAGATTTTAAAACTTAAATATGTGGCAATCAAAAAAGTAATGAAATGTTATTTTTAGGATTGAGAAAAAAATAAAAAATACTTATTGTGAGAAAAAAGCTAAATAAAATGTTAAAATAGTAATATAGGTAAATTAGACTAGAATTGTAAAATTATTAATGTACTATTAGATTAGTTAAACAATTGATATAAACAATTTATTAAAATATTAATATAAAGCTATATTTTCAAGTAAATGCTTGTAAAAATATAAAAAACGGATGTAGGAGGGAAAACTTATGTCATCAAAAAAAGAATGTGTAGCTCTACTGTTAGCAGGTGGACAAGGCACTAGGCTTGGAGTTTTGACACAAAAAGTAGCAAAACCTGCTGTACCATTTGGTGGTAAGTATAGGATAATAGACTTTACTCTATCAAATACCATTAACTCAGATATTGATACAATAGGAGTTTTGACACAATATCAACCATTTGAATTAAACCAATACATTGGTAACGGTCAACCTTGGGATCTTGACAGACTCGATGGTGGTGCTTTTGTTCTACCACCTTATATGACAGCAAAATCTGGTGAATGGTATAAAGGAACTGCAAATGCAATTTATCAAAATATTGATTTTGTCGATAGATATGATGCTGATTATGTATTAATTTTATCTGGTGATCACATTTACAAAATGGATTATAAAAAAATGCTTGAAGCACATAAAGAAAAAGGTGCAGATTGCACGATCGCTGTTTTGGAAGTTCCACTATCTGAAGCATCTAGATTTGGAATAATGAATGCTGATAGTGATGGTAAAATTTATGAATTTGAAGAGAAACCCAAAAAACCAAAGTCTACAAAAGCAAGTATGGGAATTTATATATTTAATTGGAAAAAATTAAAAGAATATTTGATTAGAGATGAACAAGATAAAAGTTCAAGTAACGACTTTGGTAAAAATATTATTCCAAGTATGTTAAATGCAAATGAAAAGATGTATACATATGACTTTGAAGGTTATTGGAAAGATGTTGGAACTATTTATTCTCTTTGGGAAGCAAATATGGATTTGCTAGATGCAAAAAGTGGACTTGGCCTAGATGATCCTAGATGGAAAATTTATTCTAGAAATGAGGCAGAACCACCACATTATGTCGGCACTGCAGCAAAAATATCAAACTCAATTGTAAGTGAAGGTTGTGAAGTTGATGGAGAAATTCATAACTCCATAATTTCAAGAGGTTGCAGAGTTGAGGCTGGTGTTAAAATTTACGACAGTATTTTGATGCCAAATACAACTGTTAAAAAAGGATCAGTGCTTAGACATTCCATTATTGGTTGGGATGCAAAGATCGGTGAAAATACAAAAATTGGCGAAGATCAATCACATGCTACTGATAAAGAAATAGCAGTTGTCGGGCCTTTCAAAGAAATTGAGGCTAAAACAGTGATTAAAGCTGGTGAAATGGTGTAGGAGGAATAGATATGGTTAATAAAAAAATGATGGCAATATTATTTGCTAGTGGAACTGATAACAAGTTAAGTGAATTAACAATTCATAGAACTGCAGCTTCTTTACCATTTTGTGGTAGGTATCGTTTAATCGACTTTATTCTTTCAAGTTTAGTAAACTCTGGAGTCAATAGAGTTGGAATAGTTGCAAAAAACAATTATCAATCTTTAATGGACCATATTAGAATGGGCCGTGACTGGGATTTAAATAGAAAAAATAGTGGTATTGCAGTTTTTCCTCCATTTGTATTAAATACAGCAAGAGATATGTATAGAGGAAAAATAGAGGCTTTATATACTGTGCTTGATTTCATGACAAAAACACCAGAAGATTATGTTGTAATAAGTGATTGTAATATAGTTGCAAATATAGATTTTAAGAAAATTTTAGACGAACACATTGAAAGAGATGCTGATGTTACTATTTTATGTCATAGCAACTATGCCACAACTTCAAAAAGAATGCTTGTAACTCATGATGCTAATGGTTTAGTAACTGATTTAAATTTTGCAGAAATGCCAACTGCGCAAAAGAAAATAGTGTCGACAAATACTTATTTAGTTACTAAAAAATATTTAATTGAAGAAATTGAAAAGGCATATTCTAGAGCTTTGTTTGATTTTGAAAAAGATATTTTATTTCAAGCATATAAAAACAAAAGAATTTTTGTGCATAAACTAGAAGGATTTACAGCAATTGTTGATGATATCAAAAATTACTTTAATGAAAGCATGAAAATTTTAGAAGAGCCAATTCGTGATCAACTTTTCAATATGCCAAGAAAAGTTTATACAAAAGTTAAAGACTCAGTGCCAACACTTTATGGTGCAAAAAGTGAAGTTGTAAATTCATTAATTGCAGATGGTTGTGTAATTGAGGGTCGTGTAGAAAATAGTATTTTATTTAGAAATGTGCATATTGGGAAAGGTGCAATTGTTAAAAACTGCATCATAATGGAAAGTGGCGAAATTTTAGAAGGAAGCAGACTTTCATACATAATAACTGATAAAGAAGTAGTAATTAATGAAGGCAGAGAACTTGCAGGTGCAAAAACTTATCCAGTTGTCATTGCTAAAAATAAAACTGTTTAATATAGATTTGCAGGCTTAAGGAAAAATATAATATAGAAAAAATATTGCTAATAAAATTAAACTTGTTTGCAATATGTAATGCAGTTAGAAAATTAAAAATATTGCTTATAAATTGAACTTGTTTGCAATATGCAATGTAGTTATAAAATGAAATAAATAAATGCTCATTAATCACAAGTGAGTATAGACTAGTTGATATGGTGCTCTAATAGAGCTTTGGCTTAATTAAATTTAAAAGTGCCATTAGTGAGGTGTTTATGAAAATATTATTTGTGTCTTCTGAGGCTGGTCCATTTGTTAGAACAGGTGGACTTGGAGATGTGATTGGTTCTTTACCAAAAACGCTATCTCAATTAGGCGAAGAAGTTGGTGTAGTTTTACCATTATATGAAGAAATTTCAGCAGATTTTAGAAACAAAATGGAATTTATAGGCTCTTTGGTTGTTCCTTTAGGATGGAGACAACAATATGGTGGCTTGTTCAAATTAGAATGGGAAAATGTCAGTTTCTTTTTTGTAGATAACGAATATTATTTCAAAAGAAAAGGTTTATATGGACATTTTGATGATGGTGAAAGATTTGCGTTTTTCTCAAAAGCAGCTTTAGAGTTATTGCCACTTATGAGTTTTGGCAAAAAACAAACTCCACCAGATATTATCCATTGTAATGATTGGCAAACTGGCTTAGTTCCAGTTATGTTAGACAGCTTCTATAGAGATATTGATTATTATAAACATATTAAAACGGTAATGGCTATACACAATATTGAGTTTCAAGGTGAAATGGATAAATATGTAATAGACAATGTTTTTGGAATTCCTGCTTCACATACCTCAATTGTAGAATATAAAGGAAACGCTAATATGTTAAAGGCTGGAATTGAATCTGCAAATAAAGTGGTTACAGTTTCACCAACATATGCAAATGAAATAAAAGATCCATTTTTTGCACACGGTCTAGAAGACATCATAAGGGCAAGATCTTTTAAAATTTCTGGCATATTAAATGGTATCGATGTAGACTTATATAATCCAGAAAAAGATAAAGCATTATTTGCAAAATTTTCAGCAAAGAATCCTCAAAAGAAAGCTGTAAATAAAAAGGAATTACAAAAGTTATTTAATCTTCCACAAAAGGCAAATGTTCCGCTTATTGGAATGGTTACAAGGCTAACATCACAAAAAGGAATTGATCTTGTAATAAGAGTAATTCACGATATTTTATCTTTAGACTTACAACTTGTTGTTTTAGGAACGGGAGATTGGAAATATGAAAATGCATTAAACGATATAGTAAGTCAATATCCAACAAAAATGGCATCTGCTATATACTTTTCTGCTGATGTTGCATCAAAAATTTATGGTGGAGCAGATATGTTTTTAATGCCTTCAAAATTTGAACCTTGTGGATTATCACAAATGATGTCAATGCGATATGGGACTATTCCAATTGTAAGAGAAACTGGTGGATTAAAAGATTCAGTTACTCCATTTAATCCAGAAACCAAAAAAGGCGATGGTTTTACCTTCTTAACATACAATGCTTATGATATGTTAGATGCAATTAAAAGAGCAGTCGGAACATTTGCAAATAAAGAAGAATGGAGTGCCTTGATGAAAAATGTGATGGCAAAAGATTGGTCTTGGGAAAGAAGTGCAAAAGAATATATTGCCTTATATAAATCAATGTAAGATAAACTAAAAAATAGAAACTTGAAAACTAGAAAGATGTAAAATTTCAATAAAAAATTAATACCAAAAACTATCAAGTATTGTTTTTGGTATTTTTTAGTTGAAAATTAAGAATTCAATTAAAAGATTAAAATATTATATACAAAGTTATAAAGATAAGACTTAGATTTTATAAAATAACAAAAAAACATATAAACCGTAGCTGTAGATACTAAAAACCTAAGTTTTATCTAATTATTTTGTGTGTATTTAAGATATACATTACTTTACGAAATAAGTGATATTTGTTAATATATATCTGGATTTTTAATTTTATTTATTTAATCTATTAACAATATAAATATAAAGAAACTGTATTGCAAAAAACACTTAATTTTAGTTTAAGTAAAAAATACTAATGCAATTATGAGTGAAATTAAATGTGAGGAAAATATGATTAAAGTTAGCAAGTCAGAATTTAAAAAATTAGTAGAAAGAAAATTAACCAATAATTTTGGATTAAAAATTGATGAAGCTACCGAAAAAAAGATGTTTAGATGTGTAGCTTTAGTTGTAAAAGATTTATTAACTCAACAAAGAGTTGGATTTAAAAAAGTTTGTAGAGAAGAAGGTAAAAAACAAGTTTACTATATGTCAATGGAATTTTTACTTGGCAGATCACTTAAAACTCATCTATTTAATATAGGTCTATTAGATACTGCAACAGCAGCTATAAAAGAACTTGGTTTTGATCTTGAATCTTTAATGGAAGAAGAGGCAGATGCAGGACTTGGAAACGGTGGACTTGGTAGACTTGCAGCTGCATATTTAGATAGTTTAACAGCATCAAATTATCCTGCAAGTGGATTTTGTCTAAAATATGATTATGGAATTTTTGAACAAAAAATTATTGATGGTTGGCAAGCAGAACTTCCAGACCAATGGCTTAAAAGCGGTGATGTATGGCTAAATCCAAGAAGCGAAACATTTGAAGTAAAACTTGGCGGTCAAATAGAGGAAGATTGGTCTTCAGGAAAATTAAAAGTAAGGCATATTAATGCTACAAGTGTCATTGCTCAACCATATGATATGAATATTACAGGTTATGGTTCAAATGTTGTAAACGTTTTAAGATTGTGGAGTGCAAAAGCACCAGTTGAACTAGATATGAAAGCCTTTTCAAGAGGTGAATATGTAAAAGCAATTGAAGAAAAAGCAACAGCAGAGGCAATATCAAAAGTTTTATATCCAGCCGACAATCATATCGAAGGAAAAAGCTTGCGTTTAAAACAACAATATTTCTTTGCTTCAGCAAGTATTCAAAATATTGTAAAAAGACACCTTAAATATCATAAGAGTTTAGATGATTTAGGAGATTATGTTGCAATACACATTAACGATACACATCCAACATTATGTATTCCAGAACTTATGAGAATATTGTTAGATGAACATGATTATTCTTGGGAAAAAGCATGGAAAATAGTTACTGAAACTATGAGTTATACAAATCATACAATTATGTCAGAGGCTTTAGAAAAATGGCCAATTCATTTATTTGAATCATTACTTCCAAGAATTACACAAATCATTAGAGAAATAAATCAAAGAAGTTGTGCAGATTTATGGAATTTCTTCCCTGGAGATTGGGAAAGAATAAGCCATAATGCAATAATGAGTGGAAGCGAAATAAAAATGGCTAATTTATGTCTAACTGCTTCTCATACAATCAATGGTGTTTCTGCACTTCATAGTGATATTTTGAAAAATCAAACATTTGCAGATTACTATAAAATGAATCCTACAAAATTTACAAATGTAACTAATGGAATTACCTATAGACGTTGGCTTTGTGAAGCAAATCCAAAACTATGTAGTTTAGTAACAGATTTAATAGGGGATAAATTTTTATATGATGCAATGGAACTTGAAAACCTTATGAAATATCAAGGTGATAACAAAGTATTAAATCAACTAAAAAAGATTAAAACAGAAAACAAAATTCGTCTTGCAAAATATATTGAAAAGGCAAATGGCGTAGTTGTAAATCCAAATTCAATTTTTGATGTTCAAATTAAAAGATTACATGAATATAAAAGACAATTACTAAATGCAATGCATATATTGCATCTATATAACAAAATTAAAACAGATCCTAATTTTGATATGGAACCAAGAACATTTATCTTTGGTGCAAAATCTGCAAGTGCATACTATATGGCAAAATTAATAATTCGTCTAATTTATATGATCGGTGAAATGGTTAATAATGATCCAGATTGTAAAGATAAGTTGAAAGTTGTATTTTTAGAAAATTATAGAGTAAGCCTTGCTGAAATTATCATTCCAGCAGCAGAAATAAGTGAACAAATATCTACAGCTGGAAAAGAAGCATCAGGAACAGGCAATATGAAATTTATGATTAATGGTGCAGTTACTATTGGAACAATGGATGGTGCAAATGTTGAAATTCATGAAAGAGTTGGCGATGAAAATATCTTTATTTTTGGACTTTTAGCAGATGAAGTTGAAAAACTAAGGCCACATTATAATCCAACAGAATACTATACACATGACCAAAGAATTCAAGATGTAATTCAATTATTAGTCAACGGAATAAATGGAATATCATTCCAAGAAATCGCTGATTCATTAACTCTAGGAAAGACAGGGCAAGCCGATCCATACATGGTTCTTGCTGACTTTGCAAGTTATGTAACTGCACAAGAAGCAGTTCAAAGTGCATATAGAGATGAGCATCGCTTCCAAAGAATGTCATTGATTAATACTGCAAAAGCAGGATATTTCTCAGCAGACAGAAGTGTTGAAGAATATGCAAGCCGTATCTGGAGATTGAGTAAAGTCGATTTCTAAAAAAGCAGGATATTTTATAGACAGAAGTGTTGAAGAAGTTGCAAGTCGTATTTGGAAATTAAGTAAAGTCGATTTCTAAAAAAGCAGGATATTTTATAGACGAAGCGTTGAAGAATATGCAAGCCGTATTTGGAGATTAAGCAAAGTTGATTTCTAAAGAAGAAGATATTTTTCAGCAGACAGAAATGTTGAATAATATTTAAGCCATATTTTGATATTGAGCAAAGTTACCTTATAATATGACAAAATAAAACTTATTGAAAAGGTGTGTAAAAAATAATACATATCACTTCAATATAAAAATAAAGTAAAATTAAATTGGACTGTAAACTGACACAAAAAGTTGGACTTAGAATCTAGTTTGATGTGTCAGTAAAATTTTACAGCCCCTCTATATAGAAAATGAAGGTCATATATAATTCAAGAGATTTAAATTTTAAAAGCCCCTTTGGTGCAGTAAAAACTGATCAAAAAGTTTTTATTAAATTGTGTCTAGAAACTTCAAAGAAAGTATTTGGGGTGAATTTATTTGTAACATCAGATTCATATGAAAATGTATTTCCATTATCTACAATTGGAAATGGAGAATACAGTGTAGAATTTAGTTTAGAACATCCAGAGATTTATTATTATCGTTTTGAAATTTATGCAGATGGAAAAACATATTATGTAGGAAACGATGGTCAAGGCAAAGCCATTATTGGTGATTGGCTTAAAAGTTGGCAATTGACTGTTTATGACAAAAACTATAAAACACCTAACTGGCTTAAAGGTGGATTAATTTATCATATATTCCCAGATAGATTTGCAAGAGTTTCTGATGGAGCCGTAACGGAAAAAGAAAATGCAATTATGAGATCATGGTATCAAGAACTATCAATTCAGGATAGCCAAAATGTATATTTAGCAAATGATTTTTACGGGGGAAATATAAAAGGTGTAATCTCAAAACTAGATTATTTGAAAAATTTATCCGTCAGTGCAATTTACTTTTCACCCATATTTAAAAGTGCATCAAATCATAGGTATGATACAGGTGATTATTTTGAAATTGATCCTTTATTTGGAACTGAAGAAGAATTTAAACTTTTATTAAGTGAGGCAAAAAAAAGAAATATAGAAATAATTTTAGATGGTGTTTTTAATCATACAGGAGCAGATAGCGTATATTTTAATAAATTTGGAAACTATAATTCTGTAGGTGCATATCAATCAAAATTTTCTGATTATTATGATTGGTATACCTTTTATAATTATCCAAATGATTATAATTGTTGGTGGGGTGTTACAGTTTGCCCAACTATATCTAGAAATGCAAAAGGTTTTCAAGAAATGATAGCAGGTCATGGAGGGGTAATTGAAAAATGGACTTCCATGGGAGTTAAAGGTTGGCGCCTTGATGTAGTAGATGAAATATCTGATGACTTTGTTGAAAAGATTAGAGAAAGAAGCAAAGCACATGGTGATGTTGTAGTTATAGGTGAAGTTTGGGAAGATGCAAGCACTAAAGTATCATATGGTGAAAAAAGAAGATATCTTCTTGGCAACGAATTAGATGGAGTAATGAACTATCCTTATAAAAATGCCATCATCAATTTATTATTAACTGGCAATGTAGATGATTTTATAAATACTATATATACCATTGCTGAAAACTATCCAAAAGAATCACTAGATTGTTCTATGACTTTACTTGGCACTCATGACACAGTAAGAATAATAAATGTCTTATCTCAAGTAATATCACCAGAAACTAAAAAAGAAAGATTAGTTTATAGACTATCTAAAAGTGATTATGAAAAAGGTCGTAATCTTTTATACATAGCCTCATTAATTCAATATTTCTTGCCAGGTGTTGCCACAGTATATTATGGAGATGAAGTTGGAATTGAAGGTTTTGAAGATCCAATAAATAGAAGACCTTTCCCTAAAACAGGTGGCGACCAAGTTTTATTAGAACATTATAAGCACCTTGGTAAAATTAGAAAAAAATATCGCAAAAACTTCATGGGTGATTTTAAGATAAGTGTTGAAAATAAACTGCTAGTAATCGATAGAGAAGGCTTAAAAGCAAAAATAAACTTAAACGATGAGCAAATTTCATTTAGTCCAGTTAAAGATCTTTTTACAAATAAAATGGTTCAAGAGTTAAATAAAAATCAGTTTATAATTGTTGATTCTAGTAAAAAAGTTTAATTTCTGATAAAAAATTTAATTTCTGATAAAAAGTTTAATTTATCATACAAAGTTCAATTTCTGATGAAAATGCTTAATTTATTGAGCAAGATAATATTTTATATATGAGTTTAATGTTTGATTTTATAAAGTCCATACAAAAATTTTTATTGACAAAGAAAAATAAAAAAACATAAACTAAAAATATCAAAAAAAATGAATTTAAAAAGGTTGAGCATAAAGAGAAGAAATAAAATATCATTTTTGATGACATTTGTATTAGTTATAGTATTGGCAACATGTTTATTAGTTGCTTGTGGTCCAAGTAAAGCTAGAACAGAAAAACTAATCAATTCGGGCAAATTAGAGGTAAAAGAGGCTGGGCAAAATATTTTACAAATCTTTATTCATTACCAATTGCTGTTGGAAATTCGGATTATGTGTTTGTTGGTAAGGTTTTGTCAATAGATGGAACAAAATATGATGAAGATAATTTTCCATATACTTTATACACAATTACTGCTATAGAAAACATAAAAGGTGAATTAAAATTAAATGAAAAAATGTCCCTTACTAAAGAGGGCGGAATTATGAAACGGCAAATATATGTACAGGTTTTAAGTGGAGACATTTTACCTAAAACTGATAGAGCATATATATTCCTTGTAAAGGCTAACAAGGAAGGAGAATTATATTCTGGTTCAGTTAACTCAAATTTGGAAATAAGGGATTTTTCAAATTATAAAACCTCTAAAGTATACTTAAATGTATTAGATGCAAAAGAAAACGAAAAGGTTGTTGAAAGAGGTGAAAGAAACATGTCAAAATATGATGTAAATTTTGCTGGATAATGTTTAATTCATTAAAAGGCACACTTAGTATTAGTTTTAATAAGACTTAACAATAAGACTTAACATTTGAAAATATAGATAAAATTTGTTGACATTTATTTTTGCAATGATTAGAATAAAGAAAAGTAAGGAAGAAAAGATTGTGAAAAAATTTAACTTAAAAAACGTCTTAATCATTATAGTGATAATTATTCTCGTCGGTGTAGGTGTAGCGGGCGTTTAATTTTGGTATAAAAAAACAATCTATAATTAAAAAACAAAAATCAAAATTCAAATACCTCGCAAAACAAAAACGAGGTATTTTTTTTATAAAGGGAGAAAATATGAAAAAGTATGTAGTTTCAATTTTAGTAAAAAACAAATCTGGTGTATTAAGAAGGGTTAGCGGACTTTTTTCAAGGCGTGGATACAACATTGACAGTCTTTCAGTAGGAACAACTGAAACAGATGAGTTTTCAGCAATAACTATTGTTGTCACTGGAGATAGTTTAACTGTTGACCAAATTCATCATCAACTTCACAAATTAGTTGATGTAGAATCAGTAACCATTTTAGATGCTAGTAAAAGTGTTTTTAGAGAACTCGTTTTAATTAAAGTTGCTTGTGCTGATGTAGATAAAAGACAACAAATCATTGACGTTGCAAATCTATTTAGAGCAAGAGTTGTAGATGTTTCACCAAGATCTTTAATTTTTGAATTAACAGGGGATTCTGATAAAGTTGAAGCATTTGTAGATGTACTTAGAGATTATGACATAGTTGAATTGATCAGAACAGGATTGACTGCAATCGAAAGAGGTACAGGAGATTCTGTAAACATAAAACCATTACAAGGAGGAAAAAGAAATGGCAATAATGTATTACGATAAGGATGCTAATTTTAGCGCAATTAAGGACAAAAAAATAGCAATCATAGGCTTTGGTTCTCAAGGTCATGCTCATGCATTGAACTTAAAAGAGTCTGGTGCAAACGTTATGGTTGGACTATATGAAGGAAGCAAATCCTGGGCAAAAGCTGAAAATCTAGGTTTAAAAGTTGGTACTGCAGCAGAAGCAGCAAAATGGGCAGACTTCATAATGATTTTAATCAATGATGAAAAGCAAGAAAAGCTATACAAAGAATCAATTGAAGCAAATTTAGCAAAAGGAAAAACACTTGCTTTTGCACACGGCTTTAATATTCACTACAAATTAATTGTGCCACCAAAAGATGTAAATGTTGTAATGATCGCTCCAAAAGGACCTGGACACACAGTTAGAAGTGAGTTTTTAGCAGGAAAAGGAGTTCCTTGTTTAATCGCAGTTGAACAAGATGCAACTGGTAATGCAAAAGAATTGGCTTTAGCATATGCATACGGAATTGGCGGAACAAGAGGTGGTGTTTTAGAAACAACATTCAAAGAAGAAACAGAAACCGACTTATTTGGTGAACAAGCTGTTTTGTGTGGCGGAATTTCTGCATTAATGAAAGCAGGTTTTGAAACTTTAGTAGAAGCAGGTTATCAACCAGAAAGTGCATATTTTGAATGTATTCATGAAATGAAATTAATCGTTGATTTAATATATAAGGCAGGTCTAGCAGGAATGAGATACTCTATTTCAAATACAGCAGAATATGGCGATTATACAGTTGGACCAAAAATCGTTACCGATGAAACTAAAAAAGCAATGAAAGAAGCTCTAAAGAGAATCCAAGATGGCAGTTTTGCAAAAGAATTTATGGCAGAACTTGCAAGTGGTGGCAAAAACTTTATGAAAATGAGAGAAGTTGAGCAAAATCTACAAGTTGAAAAAGTTGGAAAAGAATTAAGAGCAAAAATGAATTGGAACGAAAGCATTGAAGAAAAATAAATAATAATTCGTTAAAACATTAGGCTATAAATTTAAATATATAAAGGACTGTAAAAGGAAGGCATTCCTTTATGGGAATTTTAATATTAAGTCCTCTTTATTACAGTCCTTAAAATAAATATTTAAGTACATAGCAAAGGTAGGTATATCATGAAATTGGTAAAAATATTAGATACAACATTAAGAGATGGTGAACAATCGCCTGGTTGTAGTATGAATATCAGCGAAAAAATTAATTTGGCAAAACAAATTGATAAACTTGGCGTTGACATTATTGAAGCAGGCTTTGCTGTTGCCTCTCCTGGCGACTTTACAGCAGTTTCAGAAATAGCAAAAGTAGTAGAAAATGCATCAGTATCATCTCTTGCTAGAGCAGTAAAAAAAGATATCGATGCTGCTTATGATGCTGTGAAACATGCAAAAAAACCTCGTATTCATATATTTTTAGCAACCTCAGATATACATATGAAATACAAATTAAAAATGACACCAGAAGAGGTATTAGATAAAGCTGCAAAAGCAGTAGCATATGCAAAAACTAAATGTGATGATATTGAGTTTTCTGCAGAAGATGCCTCTAGAAGTGATAGAGAATTTTTAGCAAAAGTTTATTCAGCAGTGATTGAAGCAGGAGCAACTGCAATAAATGTTCCAGATACTGTTGGATATTTAACTCCTGAAGAAATGTATGACTTAATCAAATACTTAAATGAAAATGTAAAAGGAATAGAAAAAGTCAATGTTTCAGTACATTGTCATAATGATTTAGGTCTTGCTGTAGCAAATTCTCTTGCTTCCATTCAAGCAGGAGCAAATGTCATAGAATGCACAGTAAACGGAATTGGTGAACGTGCAGGAAATGCAGCGCTTGAAGAAATTGTTATGGCTTTATACACAAGAAAAGATAAATACAATGCATATACTAATGTTAATACAACTGAAATATATACAACATCAAAACTTTTATCTAAAATAACTGGCGTTAAAGTTCAACCAAATAAGGCAATTGTAGGAGATAACGCTTTTGCACACGAATCTGGCGTTCATCAACATGGCATTTTAGCAAATAGGGAAACCTATGAAATTATGAGTCCAGAGACAATTGGATTAAAGTCAAATAAACTTGTTTTAGGAAAACATTCTGGCAAACATGCATTAAAAGATAGAATCAAAGAATTTGGTTATGTAATTGATGATGAAGAATTAGAAAAGATTTTTGTAAAGTTTAAAAAACTTGCTGATAGATTAAAACTTGTTTCTGATGCAGATATTGAAGCATTGTTGTATCAAACCAAGGCAACAAACATTCCTAAAGAATTTACTCTAGACTACTACCTAGTCTATATGGGAAATACCGTTTCTTCCGTTTCAAGTGTAAAAATTACAAATTCAAGTGGGGAATCAAAAGAAACTACCGCTATGTCTAAATTTGGTCCAATTGATGCTGCATATAAAGCAATATCTGAACTTGTTGGTGAAAATTTTGAATTAGTAGACTTTAAAATAGAAGCGATCACTGGTGGAACGGATGCTCAAGGTGTCGTAACATTAAAACTCAACAGCAATGGTAAAAACTTTAATGGTCATGGAGTAGGTGTTGACATAATTGAGGCCGCTATCACTGCATATATTGTTGCAATTAACAATATTTTTTATGACAGAAAAATAACACAACAAACGATGCAAGAAAACAAACAAATAGATTCAGCAAAAAATTAATGTTAAGGAAAAACAGAATTAATAAAAAAATAATTGAAAACAAACAAAGATAACCAACAAAAATTAACACAAGAGAGTAAAAAAAAGATTAAAAAATCAATATAAAAAATATATAGAAAGACGAGAAAGGTAAACTATGAAAAAAATAACATATTTAGATTCGACATTAAGAGATGGGGCACAAGGTGAGGGGATAAGTTTTTCAACTCAAGATAAATTAAATATTGTTAAACTTTTAGATGAACTTCAAATAGATTATATTGAAGCTGGAAATCCATTTTCAAATCCTAAAGATATGGAGTTTTTTGAAAAGCTTTCAAAGGTTAAATTAAAACATTCTAAAATTGCAGCTTTTGGTTCAACAAGAAGAAAAAATATTAAAGCAGAAGATGATGCGAACCTAAAGGCTTTAGTATATTGTGGTGTTGAAACTGTAGTCATTTTTGGTAAAAGTTGGGATCTTCATGTAACTGATGTTTTAAATACGACATATGAAGAAAACTTAAATATGATTTATGATACCATTCGTTTTCTAAAACAAAATGGCAAAAATGTAATATATGATGCAGAGCACTTTTTTGATGGATATAAAAGCAATAGTGATTATGCTCTAAAAACATTAGAAACAGCATATAATTCTGGTGCTGACGCTATTTGTTTATGTGACACAAACGGTGGAAGTTTACCTTCAGAAATTGCTGAAATAGTAGAAGAAGTAATAAAAGAATTGCCTGATGTCAAAATTGGAATTCATGCTCATAATGATATGGAAATGGCTGTTTCAAATTCAATTAGTGCTGTTCAACACGGTGCAACACTTGTACAAGGAACTTTACTCGGAATTGGCGAACGTTGTGGCAATGCGAATTTACTTGCAATAATACCAACTTTACAATTCAAACTTGGATACAAAGGTATTCCTGAAAAAATTTTAGAAACATTTACTACTTTTGCAATTAAATCTGCAGAAATTATGAATATCACTATGCCAAATGGTATGGCATATGTTGGCAAATCTGCTTTTGCTCATAAAGGTGGAATGCATATTGATGGTGTAACTAAAGTTTCAAGTAGTTTTGAACACATCAATCCAGAAAAAGTAGGAAACAACAGAAGATTTTTAACAAGTGAAGTAGCAGGCAGGAGCACTTTAATTAAGTCAATTCAAAAAGTTGATAAAAATATTAAAAGAGCAGATGCAATAACTGATGAAGTTATTAAACTAATAAAAGAAAAAGAACATAAAGGCTATCAATATGAAGGTGCTGATGCAAGTTTAGAACTTTTAATTAGAAAAAAACTTGGCTTATACAAATCATATTTTGAATTAGTTACTTTTAGAACCATAACAGAACAACATACAAAAGCTGGATATTTCCCTGCAACCGCAATTCTAAGAATTAAAGTAGGAGACAAAATTGAACTCTCTGTAGGCGATGGACAAGGACCAGTTGATGCTTTGGATAAAGCACTTAGAAAAGCGCTTGAAAAGTTCTATCCAAACTTGAAGACATTCAAATTGACAGACTACAAAGTTAGAATTTTGGATTCAGAAAAAGGATCTTCTGCTACCACAAGAGTAATAATTGAATCAAGAGATGAAAATAATATTTTTACAACCGTTGGTGTTTCATACGACATAATTGAAGCAAGTTTTAAGGCATTAGTTGATGCAATTGAATATAAATTACTGCTTGATGAAAAAAAGCAAAACAATAATATATAAAAAAACATTAAGGAGAAAAAGATCTATGGGAATGACTATGACACAAAAGATTTTAGCAAATGCTGCAGGACTTGAAAAAGTTAAAGCAGGTCAATTGATAATGGCAAATCTAGATTTGGTATTAGGCAATGATGTAACAACACCTGTTGCTGTACCAGAATTTAATAAAATTGGTAAAGAAGTTTTTGATAAAACTAAAATTGCTATTGTGCCAGATCACTTTACACCAAACAAAGATATAAAATCTGCAGAGCAATGTAAATTAATTAGAGATTTTGCTACCAAGCACCAAATTAAAAACTATTTCGAAATTGGTGAAGTTGGTATTGAACATGTGCTTTTACCAGAAAAAGGTTTAGTTGTAGCAGGCGATGTTGTAATTGGAGCAGATTCACATACTTGTACATATGGAGCACTTGGTGCTTTTTCAACTGGAGTTGGAAGCACAGATATGGCTGCTGGAATGGCTACAGGAAAAGCATGGTTTAAAGTTCCAGAAGCAATAGGATTTGAAATAACTGGCGAATTTGCAAATGAATATATAAGTGGTAAAGATTTAATTTTACATATCATTGGAATGATAGGTGTAGATGGTGCTTTATACAAAAGCATGGAATTTTTTGGCCCTGGTATTAAAAATCTTACAATGGATGATAGATTTACAATTGCAAACATGGCAATTGAAGCAGGTGGTAAAAACGGAATATTCCCAGTAGATGAAAAAACTATTGAATATATGAAAGAGCATTCAACTAAAGAATATAAAGTTTTTGAAGCAGATAAAGATGCAGAATATGAAAAAGTATATAAAATTGATCTTGGTAAAATCAGACCAACTGTTGCATTTCCACATTTACCAGAAAACACAAAAACCATCGATGAAGTTGGCAAAATAAAAATAGATCAAGTTGTAATTGGTTCATGTACAAATGGAAGAATGCAAGATTTGAGAATGGCAGCAAAAATCTTAGATGGAAAAAAAGTTAAAAAAGGTGTTAGAACTATAGTAATTCCAGGAACACAAAAAATATATTTACAAGCAATAAAAGAAGGCTTAGTTGAAAAATTCATAAATGCTGGAGCAATCTTTTCTATGCCAACATGTGGTCCTTGTTTAGGCGGACATATGGGAATTTTAGCTGCAGGAGAAAGGGCAGTTTCAACTACAAATAGAAATTTTATAGGTAGAATGGGACATCCAAAATCAGAAGTATATTTAGCATCTCCAGCCGTTGCAGCAGCATCTGCAATTATGGGTGAAATATATAATCCAGAAAAACTATAGATGGTAATAAAACATATATAAAAAGATGATTTTATTAAAACGAAAAAATACGTGATTTTAACAAATAACTAAGTAAATAATATAAAAATAATAAATGTTATAAAGTAAAAAGAGATTAAAAATAAAAGATTGAGGTAAATTATGAAAGTAGAAGGAAGAGTTTTTAAATATGGTGATAATGTAGATACAGATGTAATTATTCCAGCAAGATATCTAAACACAGCAAATCCAGATGAACTTGCAGCACATTGCATGGAAGACATTGATAAGGATTTTATTAAAAAAGTTCAAAAGGGCGATATTATTGTTGCAGATAAAAACTTTGGCTGTGGCTCATCTAGAGAACATGCTCCTATAGCAATTAAAGCAGCTGGTGTATCTTGTGTCATTGCCTCAACATTTGCAAGAATTTTTTATAGAAATTCAATTAATATTGGACTTCCTATTTTAGAAGCTCCAGAGGCTGTTAAAAATATTAAAACAGGTGATATTGTAAGTGTTGATTTTGCAGAAGGAAAAATAACCAATAAAACAACTGGTAAAGTTTTTTATGGGCAACCTTATCCAGAATTCATGCAAAAACTTATTGCAGATGGTGGCTTAGTATCAAGTATTAAGAAAAACACAAAATAAAATATTAGTAAGCAAATGAATTTTTAATAAGTTATCATATAAAAGACTAAATATAAATTGATTTTAGTGGTTTGCTTAAGAATAAAAAAATAATTTAACTAAAGAGGAGTATTATGAACACAAAAAATATTGTTGTAATTGAAGGCGATGGAATAGGACCAGATATTGTTGCAGAGTCAATTAAGGTTTTAAGAAAAATAGAAGAAATTTCTGATATTAAGTTTAATTTTTCATATTATGAAGCAGGTGGCATTGCTATTGATAAATATGGCAATCCTCTTCCAAAAGAAACACTTGATGCTTGTAAAAAAGCAGATGCAGTAATACTTGGTGCAGTAGGTGGTCCAAAATGGGATGATTTAGAAGGCAACAAAAGACCAGAAAAAGCTCTTTTAGGTTTAAGAGGAGGCCTTGGTTTATTTGCAAATTTACGTCCTGCTATTTTACATAGACAATTAAAAGATGCTTGTCCATTAAAAGAAAAAATTATTGGCGATAGTCTTGACATAATGATTGTAAGAGAATTGACAAGTGGCATATATTTTGGAAAACGAGGCAGAAATGTTGCTGATAAAAGTGCATATGACACAATGTATTACAACGAAGAAGAAATTGAAAGAATTTTGAGAGTTGGATTTGATATATCTTTATCTAGAGACAAAAAAGTTTGTGTAGTTGATAAAGCAAATATATTAGAATCATCAAGACTTTGGAGAGAAGTAACAAAAAGAGTCGCAAAAGATTATAGTGATGTTGAATATACATTTTTGTATGTAGATAATGCCGCTATGCAACTTGTTAGAAATCCAAAACAATTTGATGTAATCATTACAAGCAATATGTTTGGAGATATTTTATCTGATGAAGCAAGTATGTTGACAGGTTCAATTGGCATGCTCCCTTCAGCATCAATTGGTGGAAATAATGCACTATATGAACCAATACACGGAAGTGCACCAGATATTGCAGGTCAAGATAAAGCAAATCCAATTGCTACAATATTATCTATGGCGATGATGTTAAGACATTCTTTTGGAATGGAAAAAGAAGCACAAAAAGTTGAAAAAGCAGTTGATAGGGCATTGACTGAAGGTTATCGTACAGGTGATATATTTAGTAAAGGTATGAAATTAGTTGGCACTAAAGAAATGGGCAATATAATTGCAAACTATATAAAATAAAAAACATTAATTGAGCAAAAGCTCTGGGAGGATAATTATGAGTTATGTATTTATTGATGGTAAATTTTATGACAAAGAAAATGCAAAAATTTCAGTTTTTGATCATGGCCTTTTGTATGGTGATGGTGTTTTTGAAGGCATCAGAGCATACAATAATCATGTTTTTAAATTGAAAGAACATATTGATAGATTATTTGATGCAGCAAAGACTATTGATTTGAAAATACCATATTCTAAAGAAGAAATTATGGATATCGTATGTCTTTCATGTGCAAAAAATAATATTAGCAATGGATATATCAGATTAGTCATTACAAGAGGTGTAGGTGATCTTGGTCTATCTCCAAAAAACTGCAAGGAAGCAAGCGTAATTTGTATTGCAGCAAATGTCACACTCTATTCTGATGAGATGTATGAAAAAGGACTTAAAGTTGCCACATCTTCACAAAGAAGATCATACGGAGCAATTTTAGACCCTCAAGTTAAATCACTAAACTATCTAAACAATATCATGGCTAAAATGGAAGCAGATAGACAAAATGTCGGTGAAGCAGTGATGTTAAATTCACAAGGTTGGGTATGTGAATGTACAGGCGATAATATTTTCATCATTAAAGATGGAGTAATATATACGCCTCCAACATATGTAGGTATACTTGCAGGAATTAGCAGAAGTTCAGTTATCGAAGTTGCTACAAATTTAGGTTACGAGGTAAAAGAGGTTCCATTTACATTATTTAATGTATATTCAGCAGATGAATGTTTCTTAACAGGAACAGCGGCAGAACTTATTTCTGTTTCAGAAGCAGATGGCAGAACAATTGGCTCTGGATCTATGGGTCCAATTACTAGACAATTACTTGCTGCTTTTCGTGAGTATGCAAATGATCCAAAAAATGGAACGCCAATACAATAGTAAAGCTAATATAAATACGGCATAAGACTAAAAAATATTAAAGTTGTAAATAAAATATTAAAAATAAATTTACAAATGACTAAAAATGGAATGCAAATAAAATAGTAAATTTAATATAAGATAAATCATAACAAATATAAAAAATTTGAGGTAATTATGTATAAAAGTTCACAAGTTACAAAAGGAATAGATAGGGCTCCTCATAGATCGTTATTTAAAGCATTGGGTTGGTCTGATAGTCAATTTGATAAACCAATAGTTGGAATCATAAGTGCAAAAAGTGATATTGTTCCAGGACATATGCATTTAGATTCATTGGTTCAAGCAACAAAAGAAGGAATTATTTCAGCTGGTGGAAACGCTGTTGTCATACCATCAATTGGTGTTTGCGATGGAATCGCAATGAACCATGAAGGTATGAAATATTCTTTAGTTACAAGAGAAATTATTGCAGATTCAATTGAATGTATGGCAAAAGCACATGCATTAGATGCTTTAGTTTTAATACCAAATTGCGACAAAATAGTGCCTGGGATGGTAATGGGTGCAGCAAGAGTAAATATACCCTCTATTGTCGTAAGTGGCGGAGCAATGTTACCTGGAAAAGTAGGGGACAAAAGAATAAGTTTAAGCGATATGTTTGAAGCAGTTGGAGCATATAGTGTAGGAAAAATGGACAAAGAAACATTAGATGAATACGAAAAATCCGCTTGTCCTACATGTGGTTCTTGTTCTGGAATGTTTACTGCAAATAGTATGAATTGCGTTGTAGAAGCCTTGGGACTTGCATTGCCAGGTCATGGAACTATTCCAGCAGTATATTCAGAAAGATTAAGACTTGCAAGAGAATCTGGAGAACAAATTCTATATTTACTTCAAAATAATATTAAACCAAGTGACATTTTAACAAAAGAGGCATTTAAAAATGCTTTAACAGTTGATATGGCATTATCTTGCTCTACAAATACCCTCCTTCATGTTCTAGCAATTGCAAATGAAGTTGGTATAAAAATTGATGGGCATATGATAAATGAAATTAGTAGTAATACTCCAAACTTTTGTAAATTAGCCCCTGCTGGAAGACACTTTATTGTCGATTTATACTATGCAGGTGGAGTTCAAGCAGTAATGAATGAATTGTTAAAATTAGGCAAGCTTAATGGAAAATTGCTTACAGTAACTGGTGACACTGTTGAAGAGAATGTAAAAAATGCAAAAGTTAAAGATGATGATGTGATATGTTCAAAAAATCCTTATTCTAATACAGGAGGCCTTGCAGTTTTATTTGGAAACTTAGCACCTGAAGGTTGTGTTGTAAAAAGATCTGCTGTAAGTCCTAATATGCTAGTAAATAAAGGAAAATCAAAAGTTTACGATAGCGAAGAAGATGCAATAAAAGCCATAATGTCAGGTAAAATTCAAAAAGGTGACATTGTTGTTATTCGCTACGAAGGACCAAAAGGGGGGCCAGGAATGCGTGAAATGTTATCCCCAACAGCAACTATTGCAGGAATGGGCTTAGACGATAGTGTCGCATTAATTACTGATGGAAGATTTTCAGGTGCAACTAGAGGAGCAAGTATTGGACATGTTTCTCCAGAGGCTGCTGATGGTGGTACGATTGCACTTGTTAAAGATGGAGATATCATTGAAATTGATATGAATAAATATACAATAAATTTATTAGTTTCAGATGAAGAATTAGAAAAGAGAAAAAAGGAATATAAGCCTATAAATAAAAAACTTAGTGGATATTTAAATAGATATGCAAGATGCGTATCATCTGCATCAGAGGGTGCAATTTTGAAATAAACATATAAAGGAAAGCATTATGAAAGAAGAAAAAGTTATTAAAAATGGAGCTGAGATTGTAATTAGTGTTTTACTAGAAGAGGGGGTTACAGATATATTTGGATATCCTGGTGGAACAATATTAAATGTATATGATGAACTATACAAAAATCAAGATAAAATAAAACATTATCTAACAGCACACGAACAAGGAGCAGCTCATGCAGCAGATGCTTATGCAAGAGTAACTGGAAAGGTTGGTGTTTGTTTTGCAACAAGTGGACCTGGTGCAACTAATATTGTAACTGGTGTAGCAAATGCATACATGGATTCAATTCCAATGGTAGCAATTACTTGTAACGTTGCAAAATCTTTGCTTGGAAAAGATAGTTTTCAAGAAGTTGATATTGCTGGTATTACTATGCCAGTAACAAAACATAATTATATTGTTGGAAGCATTGAGGAATTAGCAGATATTTTAAGGGAAGCTTTTTACATTGCGAAAGAGGGTAGACCAGGGCCAGTTTTAGTAGATATTCCTAAAAACATCACAGTTGAAAAAACAGAGTTTATTCCTAAAACTCCAAAAAAATATGTTCCAAGTATGGAGTGCAGCAAAAAAGATATTTCAACTGTTGCAGAAAAAATTAATAGTGCTAAAAATATTTTCATATTAGCAGGTGGCGGAGTTATTACTTCAAATGCATCAAAAGAATTAAGAGCTTTGGTAAAGAAACTTGATGCACCAGTTGCACTAACTTTAATGGCACAAGGAGCAGTTAGTTCATATGATCCATATTTTACTGGAATGATTGGAATGCATGGAACTAAATCTAGTAATTTAGGCTTAAAAGCAAGTGATATGTTAATAGCAATTGGAACAAGATTTAGCGATAGAGTTTTAACCTCTGCCTCACAATTTATTAAAAAAATGACTGTTATTCATATTGATATAGATTCTGCTGAAATGAATAAAAATATTGGCTCTAATTATCAATTAATAGGCGATGCTAAAGTTATTTTGCAAAAACTTTTACCTTTAATTAAAGAAAGAAAAAATCCAGAGTTTTTAAAAAAGGTTCATGGTTTTGCAAGGGGAGATAAAGTTGATTTGCAAAAAATGTCACCTTATAACATTATTTCACATATTAGCGATGTAACCAAAGGTGATGCAATTATTACAACAGAAGTTGGTCAAAATCAAATGTGGGCAGCAAGATATTATAAATATACTAATCCTAGAACTTTAATTACTTCTGGCGGACTTGGTGCAATGGGTTTTGGTACAGGTGCAAGTATAGGAAGTCAAGTCGCTGCAAAAGACAAAAAGGTAATTGCAATTGCAGGTGATGGAAGTTTTAGAATGAACAGCACTGAACTTGCAACGATATCTTATTATAATTTGCCAATAATTATAGTTATATTAAACAATAAAACACTTGGTATGGTTAGACAATGGCAAACTTTATTTTATGAAAAGCGCTACTCTCAAACGACTCTTGATAGGGGACCAGATTTTGTTAAATTAGCAGATGCATATGGTATTGATAGTTACAGGGCAAACACTTTAGAAGAATTTAAGACTGCTTTTGATACAGCAATTGAAAAAGGTGTTCCTGCATTAATAGATGCAAATATAGACATTGATGAATGCGTTTATCCAATGGTCGAAGCAGGAAAGGCAATTGATAAAATGATTACAAGTTTAACTTAAATACATAAAAATTTTGTTGATTACTTTTTATTAATAGCTCCTAATTTTTATAAATAGGAGCTTTTTTAATATAACGATAGTTACTTAATTTTTATAAATAGGGACTTTTTAAATGTGATGATAGTATTCTTAATTTTTATAAATAGGGGCTTTTTTAATATAACGATAGTTTCTAGATTTTTATAAATAGGGACTTTTTTAATATAATGATAGTTCCTTAATTTTTATAAATAGGGGCTTTTTTAATATAACGATAGTTTCTAGATTTTTATAAATAGGGACTTTTTAAATGTAATGATAGTATTCTTAATTTTTATAAATATAGGCTTTTTAATTAAAAAAATAACTCCTTGATTTTCATCAAAAAGGAGCTTTTTAAATATTATCTATTAATATTATTTTTTTATACTGCTAACGCCTAGGAAGAACTTGAAGCATAATTTTCAATAAGTTGTTTGCAAATGTCAAAAATATCTGTATTATCTAAAGGTTTATTGCTCGGAATTTCTGTGCTCCCAGGTCCTATTGCAAAAAATGGAACATCATCACGTGTATGTTTTTTAGAGTGGAACCAGTTCTCTTTTTCCATATTTTCAACTGTTGCATCTTCGATATTTTTTATTCTTAAATCCCCAGTTTCATAGTAAGAAGTAACAATCATAAAAGTGTCAGAATTCCCTTCTGCTCGTTCCTTCAAATGCCCAACCGCTCTATCAAACTCGGATAGTTCTTCTATCATATTCATAATATCGTTTTGATGGCTATATGTATCAATTTTTGCACCTTCTACGAGTAATACATAGCCGTTGTTGTTGTCATTTTCTAAAGCATTTGCAGCAAAAGAAACTATTTCTTTAAGTTTATTTTCGCTTCTTTCTGTTAGTTCATCATCTAAAACTGCAAATATTTTCTTTTTTTGAATCCCAGCCTTTTTAATTTCTTGTAAAGTTTTGCAATATGCTCTATCTTCAGTTTCAATTTGATCAGCATAAGGCTCATATTTATCTTTGCCTATTCCAATTATGAGATCAATATCTGATTCAATTTGTTGCTTTATTATTTCATCGTGCATATTTTTATCTCGAACATGAGATGAAAAAGCAGCGATAGAGGCATCATATGCATTGGTAGTTGTTACAAATCCCACTTTTTTGCCTTTTTGTTTTGCAAATTCAAAGATGTTTTCATATGTTTTTTTGCCTGTCATACCAATTTCGCCATTTTTTACTTTATACCCAGTAGCGAGCGCAGTAGCGGCTGCAGCACTATCTGTAGGAGCAATGGATAATGATCTAGTTCTTATTTGTCCATGAACATCAAGTTTTTCCATATTCATAGAATCTAATTTCTTTTTTATTTTTGCTGCTTCAATATGATTAAATCCCATACCATCGCCAACCATTATAATTATATTTTTGGCTTCAGTGCTTTCAATAGTAAGATTTGAACCATATTGGTAATAAAAACCACCCCAAAGTCCTAAAGATATTGCAGCGGTAATAACTACTATCAAACATGTTACTAAGATTATCTGTTTGTGTTTTTTTGTAATCTTTTTTTTCTCTTTAACTGGTTTATTCATAATGCCCTTTTAATATTAATTACTAATTACAATATACATTATAAAAAATAATAAATAAAGTATAAAGCATAAAGCGAGGAAAAATAGAACTATTTAAATTACGAAATAAATAAAATAAAAAAAATTATGAATTTAAAAGTGTAAATAGAAATAATACATTAAAAATATATTAAATAAATTGAAGTTGCGGTGGTAAATAAAATGCAAAAAGCATGAAATTAATAGGTGTCAAATAGAAATAAGCCAAAATCTTTAAAAATTGATGCTTCGGTATTTGATAGGAAAGAGAGTCCAAAAATTGTTTCAAGAAGTGAGGACTTAGAAAACTGCAAAAGTTTTTTGTTATCTAAATTAACAATTTTGCTTACAGCAGTTACTTTTCCTTTTTCAACTTTTATTGAGAATAATTCACCCTCGTAATCTACATTAAAACATGAAGATATATCATCGTAAAAGGGTAGAAAGTAAAGAGATTTTGATACGGATAAAATTTTCCCCATAGTATACTTTGCTTCTTTTTTTGAAAATTCAAAAAATGATGTGTTATCTAGAAAATCAATGTGATTTAATAAATTGTCATCAAGAGTAACGAGTTCTCGTATCTCATTGTTAGAATAAATCAATATATAGCAAATTGGTATCATATTTTTATATATTAGATAGCCAAAGCCGTTATCTTCCAAATGTTCATTTAAAATATTTTTCCATTCTTTTAAATTTCTATTGTTATATGCTAGATACTGTTTTGCCTTTGTTTTATATATTTTATCAATATCATCTAAATGTTTAAGTGAAATGCTTTCAATCTTGATATTATCGCTATCAATTTTTTGATTGCCTGTATCATTTACCTTGATTATAGGGGGTGTAGGATTAATTTGCTTTTTAAGAGCATAACTAATTGTTGTAAACCCTAAATTTTCATAAAAACTATGTTTAAATGGATGTAGTAAAACAAAAGGAAAACCTTCTAATTTTAGATTATCTAATGCTTTTGTTATTGTTTTTTTAGCATAACCTTTGTGTCTAAAATCATTATGTGTTGCGATACTATGCAAAAAAGGGATTTGTATTTTATTCCCATTTAGAAATAGATCAATTATTCTAGCATATGTGACACTTACAATTTTTTCATTGCTTTTTTCTGGATAACAATATTTTGATTCATAGCGATTATTAAAGAAAAAATCTATATATTTATCGCTATCGCCAAAAGCCATTTTATGCAAAGATTTAAGTTCATTAAGATTATTTGTCATATTATCCTTTGTTTTTTTTGGACATCCTTAATTTTAGTTAATTTGTATCTAAAATATATCCAGGTTCTATGTCAAAAGTTTATCACAAATTGAAAGGGAAGAGAAAGCGAGAATTTTTTGTAATATTGCAGTGAAGCAATGTGTTAAGTCTAAAGCAATTGGTGGCTATGTGAAAATTTAATAGTAGAAGCGAAGTGGAGCATCATATAGATTTTGATTTTGTCTTTTTAGAGTTTGTCATTTAATAGAGTTTGTCTTTTTAGAGTTTGTCTTTTAATAGAGTTGTCTTTTTAGAGTTTGTATTTTTATAGAGTCGTCATTTAATAGAGTTTGTCTTTTTAGAGTTTGTCTTTTTAGAGTTTGTCTTTTTATAGAGTCGTCTTTTAATAGAGTTTGTCATTTAATAGAGTTTGTCTTTCAACTGAATCATTGAATTTTTAATTTTTATTATCTAGCGTGTAAAAACATTTAATGTATGTTGAAAAAATTATGAAAATTTACTTGCTTGTTGCTAAGTCAATGAAAAAATTGTCAACAAAATATATTTTTAATGTGATTATATATTTTTGGTGTTGCTAAAACCACCTTAATAATATAATATATATTATAGCATTATTAGATAAGTGTTTTATAAATACATATGTAAATAATGATGTTGGAATACGAAGATAAAACCTTATATTTGTTGTTAAGCAAAATAAAATGTAGTAAAAAGTGACTTTTTCAGACAAGGCATAACATACATGACAAAAAAATTTAAGTTCAGTTTAGTTTTATTAATTATTTTAGCGATACTTAGTGTTGCAATTTTAGCATCTTGTACTAATGTTGATGTACAAGAAATTAGAATTTCTGAAGATTCCGTAGTCAAAACTGATTATTTTGTAGGAGAAGACTTAAATATAGAAAATATTTTCATTGATGTTGTTAGAACTGATATGAAAGTTAAAACATATTCCCTAATTGAAAATTTAGGGCTATTTACAGTTAGCAATTTTAGTTCTAGTTCAGAGGCAACAAACTTGCCAGTAATAATTAGATATAAAGATGTGCAAGTAACTTACCATGTAAATATTCGTTCACCTCAAAGCATAGATAGTTTAATTCCAGTAAAACTCCATATGGGCCTTGACGAAGCACAAAATGTAGAAATAAAAAAATCTTATGGTGATTCAATTAGTGAGGCTGAAATAAATAGACTAGTACCTACAAGAGAAGGCTATGTTTTTGATGGTTGGTACAAAGATGAACAATTTTTAGAGCCATTTGATTTTGTTGCAGATCAAATTTACTATGACAAAAATACAAATTTATATGTAAAATGGGCTAAAATTCATAAAGTTCGATTTTTAATTAGGCCAGGGGATGATAAAGAAGATAGATATAAAGATAAAATTTATCAAATGGGCGATGAGACTTTTAGAGTTGTCGATGAATATTCTAACATCAAAGATGGAGATAGTTTAAAAGCACCACCTGTTCCAGAAATAATTGGCAAATTAGGTACATGGTCAACTAGCTTGTTTGTCGATATTAGAAGTGACATTAATGCCATTGCAAATTATACTGATCTGTTTTTCAGTGCATCATTTAAATATAGAAGTCCAGAAGGAATAGATGAAGAAATTGGCACTATCGAAAATATCGCATATGGAGAAAATTTAATAGAAACTCATAGTGAAGAGATCATAGGATTTACAAATCGACTTCCAGAATTTCCAGAAATTGAATTTTTAACAGAAGATTGGGAAAATGTTTGGGATGCTGTAGGTCTTGGCACATCTATCGATAATGTTAGACGCGATACTGAGTTTTTTGCTATTCCTAAGATTAGAAAAATTAATGTTAAATTTGATTTAAACTATGATACAGGATCAGACCCTAGAATTTATACTACTGAAGTTGTTGAATATGGAAAAATGATAAGAAGGCCAGAAGATCCACAAAGAAGCGGATATGCATTTAAGGGTTGGTATGATGATCCTACAACAACAAAAATTTGGAAGTTTAATTCTGAACAATTACAATCATCAGGGAATCAAGTTATTATTGAAAAACTTTTATATGCAAAATGGGTGCCTTTGTATAAAGTCGAATTTTTCTATCAACCAAATGGAGTAGATTACGAACCATATAATATATTTGAAAATGGAACTGTAAATTATGAATACAAAGAATTTGGTACAAATTATACTCTTCCAGAACCTCCAGAAATTCAAGGGCACAATGTCAAATGGAATTCACAAAGCCCAATTTTAATTGATGGTAACAAACAATTCAAGACAACAGTAGAGAAAAAAATATATGATGTTGTTTTTTATGATGAAAATGGTGATATGGTAGGTGAGGTACAAAAAATAAGATATCTTGAAAGTGCAATACCACCTACAACCGAGCCTTCAAGATTTGGATATGATTTTGCAGGATATAGCGATGACTATGAAAGTGTTAAACAAAATTTAAATTTATATCCAAAATTTGATCCTGTAACAGTTAGAGTTATATTTGATTTTAGATATGGTGGTTATGAAATAGAAAGTGAAGCAAAATTTGACAGGTCATATTTTGAATTTGAACCATCGGAATATAAAAACAGAGAAGGATATAATTTTATTGGTTGGAGCACAATTCCAGGGGCAAATGAGCCAAATATAAATGTAAGTGATCCAATTGATACCATTAATAATGTGCGTCTTTATGCAGTTTGGAAACAAAAATTCACATTGACTTTCAATAATTTTCAATCAAGTGGAGTTTATACTGTTTTAACTATCGAAGAAGGTAAAACTGTAAATCTCCAAAATATTCCAGATGCCGAAGCAGTTGCAAAAAACAATAGTGAAGCCTATGCTAATTATGCAATCGGATATGACTTTGTTTGGCGTAATTTTGAAAATCAAAATGCACTAGATATTTTGCAATACCCAGTTGAATCTTCGCATGTTTTTGATGTAACACCACAACTTAAAAAATATAAAGTTGAATTTTTGATAGCTGGAAGTAAAGATGTAATTCCTCCTAAATTTGTAGAGCATGGCAAGGCGTTATCTACAATTCATGATTTTCCGACAGAAACAACGATAAATAACAATATAGTTCGTGAACAATATGAAGAATTTACAACGGAAAGTCTTTGGAGATTTAGAGGTTCAGAATATAATCGTCTTCAACTTATAGAAAAAACTATTACAAGCGATGTTGTAGTAGAACCAATATTAGTTGTAAAAACATTTTTAGTTCAATGGAAAAGCGACTTAGATAATAATGCAGAACTTTATTACGAAGCAGAAGTTGCATATAACAATAAAGCAATTTATAACGGCGAAGAAGTTATAAGAGAAGGTTATACTTTTGATTTTTGGCAAGTTATTAAAGAAGACAATGTACGGGCAGATAGACAAGAAAGTAAATTTTTAACAGATAATGTCAAAAAAGATCTTATTCTAGTACCAGAATTTGTGCCATCAAGATTTCAAGTTAAGTTTCTTGATGGATTTGATAAATCTCCAATAAAAGACTCTAAAAATGACGATGTTGTCGTAGATGTGTCTTATGGTGACAGCTTAAATATTGATGAACTAATATCTTTACGTGAAGATTCTTTGGATAAAGAAGGGAAATTGTACACTGGTTGGAGTATATTGTCAGGGCAAAAACGAATTAATGTAAATAGATATCATAACATAATAGAAAACGAAAGATATTGGCAATTAAAACACGATCTAGTTTCAAATATGTCAGTAAAAGAAATTAATTCCGTGTTAGTTATATACAAAAGCAATTTTTATACAATACCAAATGCTTATCTTGAAAATTTAGACCAATATTTAGCCGACACTGAATCATACTTACCAGAATCTGAATCTTCTATTCCTACAGAAAAGAGATTTCTTGCTATTACTAAAGAAAATGATGGCTGGAAAGTTGGGGATGATCTATATAATGAACAATATATTCGTTTTAAGGGTGGTGTTTCAAATAATAATGACATTCTAGACAAAAATTTATATTTGATTGTTGAAGATGAAACTATATTTGAATCTAGTTATGACGAAGTTATATTCAAAGTTCAATTTGATATTATGGATGTGGCTATAGAAAATCCAAGCGAATTCATTGAAAAAAATATAAGATATGGCTATCCAGTTCAAAGACCTCAAGATCCAATCCCAACAACTGGTGGTGAAAAAATATTCTTAGGTTGGTATACAGATGATAACTTTATAAATAGATGGTCTGATTTTTCAGCACCTGTAAGAAATGATATGACTCTATATGCTAAATGGGATAATATCAGTTTTGGAACACCAGGGGCTGCTGTATACGACTTGGATGCAAACAGAGAATATGCAATTGTACAAGCAATTGATCCTAATAAAATTACTTTAACTGGTGGAATTGAAATTGCAAATTATTATGAAGGTAGACCAGTTAAAGAAATTGCAGACTATGCTTTTGCCAACGCTAAAAATTCTAGCATAGCTCTTAAGAGTGTAATATTACCAAATACTTTGGAATTAATAGGAACCAAAGCTTTTGCAGATTTGAAATCAATTGAAGAAATAATTATTCCTGCAATGGTAAAAAATATTGGTATTGGTGCCTTTGATGGTTGTACAAATCTAAGGTCAATAAAATTTGAAAATGGCTCAGAATTAAAGACAATTGGTTCAATGGCATTCTATAATGCAAAATCATTAAAATATAGTAATATTTCATCAAGCGAACCTTTCGAATTGCCAGATAGTTTAATTTCAATTGGTGATTATGCTTTTTACGGCTGTGAACAAATAAAAGGTTTGGCTATACCTAAAAATGTAGAAGAAATTGGTAATAGTGCTTTTGAAAATTGTACTAATTTAAGTTATGTGTTTTTTAACACCTATGCTGCTCCAGGAATTGGAACAAATGTGTTTAGAGGGCAATATCAACAAAACAATGCATTTAAAATATATGTTTTGGACGAAATCATAGACACATATAAATCAAGTCAGTTGGTAGAAAATTATCCTGGCTGGGCTCCATATATTTCTAAAATTTATAGTCAAAATTCAATCTATTATGATGAAAATTCTAAACCAGAGTGGTCATATGAAATTAAAGACAATAATGGTACGAATGTTATTTCACTTTTACAATATCTTGGAGATAAAAAAGAAGTCATTGTGCCAAGAGAACTTCAAGGCTACTATCTACAAGTAAATATGATTTCTGACTATGCTTTTGGTTTGGGCATAGAAAAAATAGAAATTAGTCTTGATTTTTCAGTTGGCCAATATACATTTTCATCTGCAAATGATTTGAAAAACATTAAAATTGAATATTCTAGCACAAGAAAATTATCAGCGGAAAGTTTGATTGAAGCATATAAATTACCAAATATGTATAAAATTGAAGTTGCAACTAATACTCCATTAAATGCTTTATTTGGTGGTGGTGCAAATATTCCTACAAAGATAAGAGAAGTTGAAATTTATTCTTCATTTACTCAAATTAATAATAACTTCTTCCAAGATTGTGATTTTGTAAAAAAGGTTATTTTCTATACGACAGCACAAAATATTGGAAGAGAAGCTTTTGCAAATATGAGAAGTTTAGAAGAAGTCGTTATTCATGAAGCTAAAAATATTCTAGATGAAATTTCAAAAATTACAAATATTGGAGAAGGTGCATTTAGAAATTCATATAGACTTCAAAGCTTTAAATATAGTTTAGGCGAAGATTTTGAAACTTTATACGATGGTATTATTCCACATTCGTTTAATGTTGGTGCAGATATTTTAGAAGGAACTGCTTGGTTAAACAATTATCAATCTGAAGTTGTTATTATCGGTGATAATATTTTATACAAATACATCGGAATTAATGGGGAAACTAGAAGAAAATATGTAGTCCCTTCAAGCATAAAACAAATTGCTCAAAAGGCATTTATGGGTGTTTCATATATCGAGGCAATTATTCCAGAAACTTTAAATAGTTCAGATTTAACTTTTGTTGGACCTAATGCTTTTGCAAATATGTCATCACTTGAAATGGTAGTATTTCCTGATACCTCTGCCAGTCAATTGACTGTTTCAGCTGGTGTCTTTGAAAAATCAAGACAATTAAGTGTAATTGTTTGGGGACTTAAAGAATCAAATTCTGTACTTACAGAAGGTTTAAGATTCTATTTTGGAGATGAAAGTTATGCTTTGCCGATAGATGATGCTTCAACAGGATTGCAAAAATCTGGCATACAGCTTTACTATAACAAAGACAAAGAAGCTAATTGGAGCATATCTTCTATCTTCAAAGATGTAAATGCAAAAGCTTTTCCTGGTCATTATGAAAATTTAAGCTACGGCATCATTGATGATGAAATTTCTTGGCTTTATGCTGATGTTTGGTCAGATGGAGCATACAAAAAGACATTGATTAAATATCTTGCTGAAAGTAATGAATGCGTTGTACCAAATAATATTGATGGTGGAGCACCATTTTTACATTATGGTGGTTATGTCTTTAGCAGAAAAATAACATCATTGGATTTAAAAGCAAATATATTACCATTTTCAAATTCATTTAATGGAATATATAGATTGAACTCTTTATCAATTTCAGGTGGAACAAATATTAACGATTATAAGTTAATTGGCAGCAAAATAAATACGATGATTAATACTAATGTTTTACTTACTGCTTTATCTCTAAATGGACTATATCCAATTGATACAATTTTATCTGGAAATGCTCTTAACTCTCGTATAAAAACTATAAACATATTGTCTGGTGCACAAAAAATAGCAGATAACTTCTTATATAATGCATCGAACATTAAATATATGAATATTTTATCTAATAAAAACGGAGAGTCATATGTAACTCCTTTAGAAGAATTAGTTGAAGATAAAGAAAGTAAAGGTATAACTTTTAATGATGTTGGAGCAAAAGCATTTTGGGGTACAGAATGGATTGATCGATATGAAAGTGATTATATCGTTGTTTTAGATAAAATTTTGGTTGACTATAAAGGCTCACAAAGTGTTTTAGATTTTAGTAATATTCTCCTTGGTGATATGGAAATTTCAGTTAATGCAATTTCAAGTGGTGCATTTAAGGACAACAAAAATATTGAAGCATTATATATTCCAACAACTTTAACCAAAATAGGAGATGAAGCATTTAGAAGAGCGGATAAACTAACCACTATTTTTGTGTTAGGTGATAGTGCGGTTATTCCAGAAATTACAGATACAGTTTTTGCAGAAATTGCCCCTGGATATCGTGTTTATGCTATGAATGAAGAAATTTTAAATAATATGGAGTCTATTTCACAATGGCATAATTTAAATCCAAGGCTAATGCCAAAACAAATTGTAATTGAAGGTGAAAAATGGCTATCTAAGAGAAGTGGTGTTGCATATTTAAATGTATATCTTTCAGAATATTTAATCGATACAACAGATCCTGATCATTCTATTCTAGAGTGGCAAAGAGAACTATATAGAACATATATCGTAGACAGTGTTGTAGAAGATCTAAATTATGATTTAAGCACATTAAAGGTACACGAAGAAGTAGAACTTGAAAAAGTAATTGTTCCATGGGTTATTTCAGATGGTATTAATTCCTATACAATAACTAAAATAGGCAACAATGCTTTCTTAAATGCAGTTGAAGAAATCGGTTTTGGAATAGATGTTGAACTTAGCGATAATACTTTTGCAAATAAAAATAGTTTTTCCACACTACGCTTAATCACAAAAAGATTAAATGCTTCAAATGATTGGGAAGATATAAATCTTGAAGATAGAGCGGAAAGTCAAAGTGCAGAAAAATTAAAAGCACTGATTGATAGTAAAGGTATTAACAAAATTGTATATTTTGGAAATTATACGTTAGATGAAATTTTCAAAAATTCAAGTAATGATATTTTAAGAGCCCAAAATATAACTTCAATTGAAATTGCAGAAGGTGCAACTGAAACTGTTAATAAAATGCTTACTAACTGGACATGGATTACATCGTTTAAGATATCAAACACAGTTAAAAAATTAGGTGTTTTAAGTCTTGAAGATACTGCTTGGTATAAAAACTATACAGGTTATGTTGTAGTAGGAGACATTTTATATAAATATAAAGGTGCTAGCACTGATATAAGACTTAATATTCCATTGGATGTAAATATTATTAATACAGGTGCATTTAGTAAAGTAAAAGATGCTTCATTAAATTCTTGGGATGAAGTACAAGATTGGGATAAATTAAATTTATCTGTTAACACAATTAATTTCAATCCATTAAGTAGGGCTACAACTGTATTAGATTTTGCTTTTGCTAATTGCCTAAACTTAAATATTTTCAATGCTCCTTCAACTTTAACAAATATTAGCGCTAATGCATTTACGGGAACAGCAGTATATGTATTAAATGACTTCATTTATTCTGTAGATCAACTTCAAAGATTAACTTTATTAAAATATGTTGGAAATGAGACAACGGTTATATTAAATGAAAATGTGAAAATGATTGCTGCAAGAGCATTTGCTGGTACTCACGTAAAAACATTTATAATTCCAGATAATTCCTATCTTGAATACATAGGCAAAGAGGCTTTTGCAGATATAACTGAATTAAATGGGCAACCAATAGAGAGTTTTAATTTCTCATATAACAAAGACACATCGAGATTATTAGGGATTGGTAAAAACGCATTTCCAGATTGTTTCAGTGACACAGCATTAGAGGTGCGAAATGAGAAAATAATAATATATAACCGACCTGATGCACCAATGGAAGGTTTAAGTTACGAAATAACTGATAACATAATATCTATTACAGAAGGTGCAATAAGAGGTTATACAAGTATTGTTTTGAAAAATAAATCTAATTCAATTCCTCAAGAAGAATTAAAATCTGTATTATCTTATTCTACCGTAAAAAGATTTGAATCATATGGAATATATTCTTTAGAAGAATTAATAGGAACAAATGAACCTCTTGATAACATTGAAGAAATTGCTTTCTTAGAAGGAACAACAGGAATTGCACCTAATTTTGTAAATGGTTGGAAAAATATTAAATTAATTGATAGTGCACACTCTGTAGGAATTGAAAGAATTGGAGAAAATGCTTTTTCTGGAACTAGATTTTTAGTTGAATCAGAAATTAAGGCAAAGGAAGAAAATTATGGTGTTTCTATCTTTGGCGAATCTGGAATTTTAATTGCATATTCAGGAGATGCTGATGTAGTGCTTAACGATCCAACAATTAAAGCAATTATGTCAGATGTGTTTAGAGGAAACACTGCAATAACAAGTATTGATTTAACTGAAACTAGCATCAAAGAACTTCCAGCACATATTTTTGAAGGATGCTTTAATTTAGCAAATATTGAATTGCCAGAAAACATCGAATATATCGGAGAAAAGGCATTTTATCAGACAGCATGGCTTGATAGTCAAGCAGAAGATTTAATTGTTATAAATGGGCAATTAATTGCATATAAAGGTGGTCCCGAAGCAATTATTGATAGTAGGGTTAAAAAGATTAATTCATATGTGTTTAATGGTAATAGAAATGTAGCAAAAATTATATTTGCAAAGGATAATATTATTGACTATATTGAACCACATGTTTTTGCAAATATGTCATCACTTGAAGAAGTTGTATTAAATGAAAACATTGAAAGAATAGCTCCTACCGCATTTTTAAATACTATTTATTATAGTAGAAACAGAAATATATACTACATTGAAAATCCAAATGATTTAGAAAGAATGCATAAAAAACTTATTTTAACAACAAGACAAGGAGATTATGAGTTAGATAATCAAGTGACAGAAGTTAGCAAATATGCATTTGAATCAGGGCAAATTACTGGTATTGTAATAGGTGCAAGCAGCAAACTCACATTCTTGCCTGATGGTTTGTTTGCTAATTGTAGTAATATATCAAGAATCAGTATTACAAAAAATGGTATGGTATATGGCAAAAATCTATTTAATAAAAATATTCCATACATAAATACTGCTCAGCCAAATGCAGAAGGCTTTGTTGTTATTGGAAATTCTTACTTATTAAGTTACAAAGGAACAGCTACTAATATAGAAATACCACAAAATGTTAAATATATTAATGAACATGCTTTTGCAAATGCTAACAGTCTTGAAAAAGTCAGCTTTAATAAATCACTTGTAAGGCATATACCAGAAGGCTTATTTAGTAATTTATCAAATTTAACCTTTGTAGAATTTGATAGAAGTTACATTAAAACTATAGGTAAAGATGCATTTAAAGATACCGCTTTTTATAACAATTTAAGTGGCATGGAAGTGTTAGGCTCATTGCTAAAATATGATACAGCAGTTACTGAGTTATCCTTACCAAGCGAAGTTAAATATATACCTGATTCATTCTTTGAAAATTCTGCACTTACAAAAATTACATTAAATGGCCCAACTATTATTGGAAATAGAGCGTTTATTAATTCTGTAAATCTTGCTGAAATTGAAAACGATCACTATATAATTTCAATAGGAAAAGATGCACTAAGTGGAACCATGTTGTATGAAAATGCTCCAGATCTTGTAAAGGTTGGCAATATCATAATTGGATATAAATCTGATAGTGATAGTGTGACAATTGATACAGAAGTTAAACGAATTAGTAGTTTCGCTTTTGCTGACAATAAAAATCTCAAGACTTTAATATTTGAAGAAAGAAATGAGTTGTCTCCAACACTATATATTGAAGATAGGGCATTTAGGAATTGTGAAGAATTAGAATTTGTAGATTTTTCACCAGTTGTATCAAAAATTTCATATTTAGGCAATGGAAGTTTTGATAATACAAAATATTTAAGAAACTTAGCATCTTCACCTAATTTGCAACATGTTGTTGTAGATGGAGTATTATTACTACTTACATATAAACCTGCAATATTAACTATTGATAAGAGCATCACTAGAATAGTTGGTGGACTTGCTAAAAACAATAGCTCTATTGCAAGATTAGATGTTTTACCACAATTAAATGTAGGTGAAACTTATACATTAGAAATAGGCGAAGAAGCATTCTGGAATGCATTTAATTTAAGAACTAGAAATATTTCATCAAATGCAAAAGAAGTTATTGATGAAAATGCTTTTGCATATACATATTGGCAAAAGACAAAAGGAAAACTAGTAGTTTCTGAAAGTGGACAAGTGGTAGCATATAACCCAGAAACATATGAAGATACCTTGACTTTAACGACACTTGTAAACAGTATTTATCCATATGTATTAAAAGAAAATAGAGCACTTAAAACAGTTGATATGAGAAATTCAAGAATTCTAAATATGAATACCAACGCATTCGATGATTGTCCAAATCTTGAAACCATTTATTGGAGCATAAATATTAATTCTATTAGCAAAGAAGCTGTTGAAAATAGCAATTGGTATGCAGCATTACCAGATGGTCCATATGTTTACGATAACAAGTTACTATTTGTAAAAGGCGCAACTGGTCAAAATTATACTTTAAATGATGCTAATATTTATGTAATTAAAAAAGGTTCATTAGATGAATTTACAACTTTAGCATTTGGTGCAAACATGAGCACTAATACAGACAATCAATTAAGAATAGATGATGGTGCAATAGATCATATAACAACAATTACAGTTCCAGCCGATAGACTTGTATATTTTAGAAATAGATTTACTCAATATGCAGATAAATTTGTATCTGAATAACTAAAGATATGTCATAAGCAATGCTTAAAACAATACTAAATTAAATGTGAGAAAACAAATAAACAAGCAACTTTAGTAAACTGAAACTGCTAATTGAGTATGATGAACCTAAAGAATGCAATGAAGATAATATAAAGTTGTTTGACAAACCTACACATAAGTGCTCATATAAAATAGTGAAAAAAATTAATTTAACTACATCTAAAAACTAGCACATCTTAAATGTTAAAACCTTGAGAATGTGTAGTATAAATACAAAAACTAACGCATCTTAAATGTCAAAACTTTGAGAATGCGTGGTATAGATATAAATATTAAATATATGTTAAAATATTAACAATGACAACAAAGTCGAAAGGAGAACTTTTATGAAAAAAACTAAAAAGTCAAGATTCATAACAATTGCTTTTTTAATGGTTTTATTATTAGTTTTTGTTGCGATGACTGCTGTTGCTTGTAAGCCTCCAGCACCGCCTGCAAACACTGGTGAAAAATTAAATATTAAGCCATTAGATGATTTAACAGATTATGGCGCAAACTCTAAATATTATACTGTTACAACTCCTATCAAATATGCTGATAATATCAAAAGCGAAAAACAAGCAGATTTGCAATGGAAACAAAATGAAGAGAGAAAAGATGCATACAAAAGGATGGTAGATTCAAATCAACACGATTATACTAGCGAAACATATGAAAATTGGGATAATGCAACTTCATGGGATAATAATAAATATCATTATTTTGCTATACCATATCTTGATGATGCTACAGGTAAATGGAAAAGAGACAACCATGATACAACAATAACAAAAGTATTTTGTTACGCTGACATGGAGAAAGTAATGGATAGACTTTCTGAGGCTGGTGTTGCAGAAGATGAAATGATAAAATTAGTTGAATATATAGTAAGAGATGATGCGAAATGGAAAAATGCAGATTCGGATTATCCTAAATATGATGATTTCAATTATAAGGAAGGTGAAGGTAGTGCAATTCAAGACTTTAATGATTTGGATAAATTGAATGATATTTTAAGTAATTGGTCAAAATATTCAGAGAAGCTAGATGAAAAAGATGAAAACAAATGGAAAGATTTACAGGCTTTAAAAAGAAGAAAAACAAATGGCGAATTATATAAAATATTTGGTGATAAAGCTGATATGTTTGCAAGATTTAGCATTCATATGACTGCTTATGAATAT